>DASZPA010000197.1:0-4437 GCA_035550555.1 Fimbriimonas sp. | reverse complement strand
TAGGCTCCATCCTTGTCGGTCAGGTCGATCCACTCGTGTGACGCAACCTCATACTTCCTTGGGTCGTCGTTGCCGCGCTGAACGGTTCCGAGGCCCCAGTTGTAGGTCGCCATCGGGTTCGAAACGGCAAGTGGGAAGACGGCTTTCAATGCCGACTCCTTGCCCTGCCAGTCGATATGGGTCACAAACTCCAATCGGTTGCCGGAGTTTCCGCGCGACAGGCGAAGAGTCTGGACGAAAGTCGAGCCCTCCGAGTGGCGGGTGATCTGCAGCGCAACTCGAACCGGACCATTCTCCACCACCTTCACTTCCGCCGGACCGGTCACATAGGCCCGGGGCGGGAGTTTCTGGTCTTTCCAGTCCATATTCCAAGAGGGCCAGTCGTTGGGGTTTTCGTGTTGGTAGGCAAGCCTCAGTGGCGCTACAAGAATTTCCTTGTTCGCCTGCTTGTCGAAGACGCTCGATACGTCGCCGTCCCGATTGATCTTCACTCGGTAGCTACCGTTCTCCAGACCATGGTCACTGACGTGCAGCTCGTTGACCGGCACGATCCGTGATTTGCCTGCCACCACGTGAAAGGTGCTGTATCCAATGGAAGGAGCGTAGGCTTGAAAAACCAGATGGATTTCGTTGCCGCTGCGAGAGAGAACTTGCGAGGGCACCTCCCGCCCGTTCGGACCGACGACCTTCACATCGACAGGCACACGGTTGGGAAAATGGACGGTCGCTTCAACCGGATCTGCCCGCTCGACCGAGAGCGGGTTGTAGACCACGAGCGGGATCCCTTGTCCGCGCGTATCCATGTTCCGCGCCACGGCGCCAACGCTCGTCTCCAACTGCCCGGCGAACTCGTTCATCGCGATGATTTGGTCGTTCCATGCATAGTTGTAGGCTGTCGGGATGGCAGTTCCGGCCATTAGGTCGTGGAACTGACCCGGGAGGAACCGCAGCCAAGCGTCGGTGATCCTCGCCTTATCGTAGGGCAGAGAGCCGAGCCAGTCGGCGGCGACAGAGGCACGTTCCGTTGCATCGGCAAGAAACTCGTTCTTCCGGTTCCACCGCTTCATGGAAGCGACCGAGGTCAAAGATCCGGCGCTGTGCTGGGTCAGCTCGAGGTCACCCTTGTAGGTGGGAAGCTTGGCGATGTCTTCGGCCGAAAGATCCCGAAAGAGTTGGTCGGCCCGGCCCGCCACGACGTCGACCGGCCCTCCGCCATGGATGCTTGCCTCCACTGCCTTGACCGATTCTTCGTCCGGAGATCCGCCGGTGTCTCCGGTGCCGTAATAGTGGTAGTCGACGCCGACTCCATCCTTGACCTTATCCTCGGCCAGCCGTCTCTCCCAGCCCTCACTGTGGCTCAGATCGCCGCGGATCTGTGACCCGTATGCGTCGGGATTGAGCGCTGATACCGTAAAGGTGTCATCGGGGCCGAGCCACTTGCCGACGTTGAAGGGAATGCCCACCGCCGAACCCCATGTGAGCTTCTGCGTTGAGAACCCTTTGATTCCACAGTGCGCCAGGATCGAAGGGAGGGAAGCGGGGAAGCCGAAGCAGTCGGGCAGCATGTACTCGTCGCTGTAGGTGCCGAACTCCTTCTTGAAGAACTGGTTTCCGTACAGCACCTGCCGAATCAGCGATTCTTCGGAAGGGCTGTTCACATCTCCTTCTTCGACTGAGGAGCCGGCCGTCACCCAACGCCCGGCGGCTATGTACTTCTTGAGCTTCTCGTAATCCTCGGGGTAGTACTCCTTCATGAGCCGGTAGCGGTTTGATCCGGTCCAGTTGAAGGTGTAGTCCGGGTATTTATCGAGAAGAGCGAAGTTGTCGTGCAGCGTTTTAGGAATGAACTCGCGAATCACCTGCGGGTAGCACCAGAGCCACTCGGTATCGAGATGCGAGTAGCCGACGAGATAGAGTGCGGGCCGCTTTGCCCCATGTTTGGTGTCCTTTGCTTTGCTCGGAGTCGGGGAGGCCATCGCCACGGAAACTGCAGCCAAGGCAGCGACGAACGCGCCGGCGCGACACGCGCGGCGGCGATCCAAAAGGGAGCGGGGCATGCCTCTATTGTCCCGATTTGGCGGGGGTTGCTCGACTTAGCGAAGTCGTTGCAGGTTTCTTGTGATTGCCGTTGGCGACTGCCACGCACGTCTTTGGTGTCTCTGGTGAGGCAACGATTAACTCCTCTCAACCGTAGCGCGGCGCGCCGTGGCGTGAAAAGCCGTCGCCTCACCGCCAGAAGCTCCTAACGACGACGGCGGCATATCCAAGCGCCAGGAAGGCGAAGAGAGATGCGAGCAACCCGTGGCCGATCGCGAACTCCGCGCCTCTTGGCCACCCGTCTGCCTTCAGATACACCGCATCCACCAGCAGCCGAAGCCCCCAGTAGACGGCTGCGAACGTGGCGAAAGCGACAGCGGCTCGATCGCCGTTCAGCATCTCGTGGTGCAGACTCAGCGTTAGCACGGAGAAGGACAAGATCGTGAGAACGACGAAGGCTCCGTAGGTCCACATCAGCTTCCGATTGAATGGGCTCAACTTGGGAAGCTCCTCCTTCCAGTTGAGCCGGTTCGGAACTTGGAAGCTGGCGGCCAAAGGCAAGAGTTGCACAACGCCCAACACCCAGAGAAGGATGTTCATGTACCAGTCGAGCGGGTGAGCCGCCAACCAATCGTGAAGGAGCACGATCATGGGTCCAGGCAGCGCCTTGAGAAAGGCAGGGTGGAAGAGAAGCGGCAGCGGTAGGAGAACCAAGACGTAAGTCCAAAGCCGGCCCTTGAGCATGCCCCGAGATTGGAAGCCGTTGCCAATCGCCTGAACGACAAAGTACGTCAGCGGCAGACCCCAGCCTGCGCCAGCCGGGTAGCTGATGGCCATCTCGTGGAAAAGCCCGGAGATCATGAAGACGGCGAAAGTTGCTCTTTGGGGCCCGAGTCCTCTAACGAGTGGCCGGACGAACAGTCGTCGGTCCATTTCCACAAACGGCAGGTTCCAGCGCCTGCCCCAGAAATCTTCCAAGCTTTGGCTCCTCTCCGGCTGGCGGAAGAGGGGCTCGACTGGCCAGCCCAGGAATCTCAAACCCGCTGTGAGCACCTCTGAGATGCCGAAATGTACGGTCAGGAGAATCCCCACAACCGCGATGGCTCCCGCCTGAAGGAGCGAGAGATGGGGCTGAAGCAGCGCGTCAACCGATAGGATTGCGCCACCCGTGTAAGCGAAGATAAGGCCCCGGCCAAACCCTTGAACATCCTCCGGCTCCGCCTTGCGACGTCTTTGTAGCCCACTCAGAGACATCCCGGGCCAAACGCTAAAGAAGATCGTGAACGGCAGTGCACGAGTTGCCCGGACACGATCTCGCGGAACCGCCAGAAGCACGAGTCCTTTCATCAAATAGAGGAGCAAGAACGTGCATGCGAGCAGGCGAAACGCCGGGGGTTCGCTGCGATGGAGAACAAGCAGCGTGGCGCCGGCCGCTGCGAGCCCAAGTTGGGCAAGAGACCTCTGTCGGCCCGTTGCCAGGGCAACGGGAAGAACAACGCAGAACATCAGAAGCGCTATCCATTCGGCCATGCTTTCATTATATTTTGAAACTTATGAAATCAGTAGACCTTGTAGGGCCTTCGTCTTGCTTGCAAACACCTAAGTTCGACGCAGGAACAGTGCAACTCCAGCCCAAGGTCAAATGAGGTGGAAAAGCAAGCGGGAGAACCCGTTCGCGGAGAGCAAAGAGATGAAACTAAGATCGATTTTTTCAGTTGTCGCGTGCGTGGGCTCGGTTGCCATCGCGGCTGCCGCGCATCTGCCGAAGGGCACGGAGGTGCTCCTCACCTTCCGGCAGTCGCTGAGCAGCAAGACGGCCAAAGCGGGGGACCATGTGCGCCTCGCTGTAAAGCGGGCCGTGCGCAACGCGCGGGGCATGGTCGTTTTGGCAGCGGGCACTCCGGTTAGCGGTGTGATCGAGCGCGTGGACTCCAGGGATCACTTCGGCAAGAACGCTCGCATTCGGATTGCCCTTGACCCCGTGAAGGGCATCGAGCTTCAGCCTAGAGACAAGGGCGCCGTCGTAGGCGGAACGCGAGGCAATCAGGCTGCGGCCGTCTCCGGTGGGGCGGCGCTCGTGTTTGGACCGCTCGGCTTGGTCGGCGGTTACTTCGTGGTCGGGCACAACGTCTTCATCCACCCGGGCGACACGCTTCGAACCGAAGTCGACTAATAGGAATGTAGCCGCGACCTGGTTTTTGGTCGCGTGGAGCTTAACAAAGCCGACCAGTCTTCAGGTCTGACTGAAGGGTGATCGATTGCGACGACCATTAGGTCGCGGCTACGTGAGACGGCGAGACGGTAGCGACGCCAAGATCCTCTGGATTTGGGTGTGGAGGAACTCCGGATAGCCCGGCGTAACGCGCGGAAAATCCCATCCTCTGTTTTGAACGGTCAGCC
>DASZPA010000196.1:0-25739 GCA_035550555.1 Fimbriimonas sp. | reverse complement strand
ACGCTTTTCAGCCTGATCCTGGGTGAGCTGGTCCCGCGCAGCTATGCCACTCTCCACCCGCATCGGGTCGGCATGGTGCTCTACAACCCGATCCGCGTGGCCTCCTTTCTGCTATCCGTCCCAGCGGCGATTATCGTGGCGCTTGCGAACGTGCTGACGAACCGCTTCGGCGGCAAGGCGGCATTCGGCGGAGTCGGCGTTGCCGAAGAGGAGATCAAGAATCTGGTCGAGAGTGCGGAAGAGACCGGGGAGATCGAATCCGACGAGCGTGAATTGATCCACTCGGTGTTGGAGTTCAACGACCGGGTCGCGAAAGAGATCATGACGCCGCGCGTGGACCTCGACGCCCTTCCGCTCAAGACTGAACCCGGCGAGCTTTTGTCCGTGATCCAAACCACCGGTCACTCGCGCATTCCTCTCTACGAAGACACCGACGATCAGATCGTCGGCATCGTCCACGCAAAAGACCTGCTTCTTGCGATGGCCGCGGCCAAGCCGTTCACGCTTCGAGAGCTGATGAGACCTCCGCTCTTTGTGCCGGAGAACAAGAGCCTGCACGAGCTCCTTCGCGAGCTTCGGGCCTCCCGAAGCCAGATGGCCGTGATCCAGGACGAATTCGGCGGTACGGCCGGCATCGTTACGACGGAGGACATCGTGGAGGAGCTTGTTGGCGATATCGTCGACGAGTACGACGAGGAGGAGACGACCCTCACGCATACCGACGAAGGGTGGTTCGTGAGCGGACGCCTGCATGTGGACGAAGTGAACGAGGCGCTCGGGACCGAATTCGAGAGCGACGAGTTCGACACCATCGGAGGGCTCGTCTTCGGCCAATTTGGACGGCAGCCCCGGACCGGCGAGAGAGTCCAGATCGACGGTTTCGAGTTCGGCGTCGAAGAAACCGACGGTCGCCGAATTTCCCGCCTCCGAATCAGGCCATGCTCCTCTGAAGAAGAGCCCGGCAAGCTGGAAGCCTCCTAATCCAAACGCAACGGGCTCGTGGTCGCCAATGCCACCACTAATGAGCTTGACTCCTAGCAGACATCTTCGAGCCCCTAGCTGTAATGTGGGCTTCTGACGAACCCGACCCAGCCAAACACAGTGGGAGCCACGCCCTTCCTGCGGCGGGAAGGGGCGAGGCTTAGTCGGTGCTCAAGCCTTTCGCCCCCGATCGATTGCGAAGCCGTCCCGTAGACGCGGGCAAGGACAGGGCGCCAACCCGTTCGCGGCTACTCTTGGTCCTACTTTGCTTTCGCCAACCGCGCGTTGGCGAAGTCCCAATCGACGTTGGCGAACCATGCGTCGATGTACTTGGCTCGCGCTGTCTGGTAGTCTAGGAAATAGGCGTGCTCGTAGACGTCCAGCGCCAGGATCAATTCGGTGCCCCACTGCGGGAAGGTGTCTTGGCTGTCACCTGCGTAGTTGAAGACTCGCTGCTCCTCACGGTCATAGCCCAGGTAGGCCCAACCCCGGGAGGAGATGCCGGTGATCTTGAAGTCGGCGGCCCATTTCTCAAAGCTTCCGTAAGCCTCGTTGATCAGCGTGGCGACGTCGCCGCTTGCCGCTCCGCCGTCGCCGCCCAACCCGCCGAAGTAGACATTGTGGTTCTTGTACCCACCTAGGGCGAAGGCGTAGTTCACCTTCAAGGCGCGCGTTTGGCTGTAGATCTGGTTGCCTTTGGCAGGGTCTGTGTCGAGCTCGAGCAGCGCCTTCCGAATGTTGTTGGTCTGGTTCGCATATCCTTGCCAGAGCGTCAGGTGCGCTTTGTGGGTGGTCGCGCTGATGCCCTTTCCATCGGTCTTGAGCGCCTTCTGAATGTCGTCCTCGGTCGGAACGTGTACGAGCTTGGGTTCCATGTTCTTTCTAGTCTCCTTCGGCTTGCCAGACTACCCCTGAACGTGCCGGTATGCTGGCTCGCATGAACTTCTACGTGCTTCGTTCGATCGAGTTTGGCCCGACCGTCTTGGAGCGAATCCTTGCGCAGATCCCGGAAGAGCAGTACGACGCGCGCCCCGACCCGGATCGGTTCACGTTGAGAGAGGCTGTCGCCCATCTCGCCGATTGGGAATCGATCTTCCTGGACCGCATGCGGCAGGTGCTCGACAGCCCGGGCTGCCTCATTGAGTCGATCGACGAGGAGGAACTTGCCGTCGAGCGGGAATACGCGAAGCAGGACGTCCGCGAGAACTTGGCCAAATTCAAGTCACGCAGAGCCGAGACGACGCAGTTCGTGAGGTCGCTCACGCCGGACGACTTCAAGAAGACATGCCGGCGGGACCAATACCCGGACATGACTCTCGAAGACTGGGCGAACCTGCTCGTCTGCCACGACATGTGGCACCTCGAGCATGCAAGCGAAAGCCTAACCTGAGCCGGCCGCTATCCCATCACGCTGACTTGCGGCGAGAAGTGGGCGAGGATTCGCAAGCTTCCCGGGCGAATTCCGTCTTCCTGCATGGCTCTAATGCCTTCCGGGGACCGGATGAACGCTTCGAATCGGTCCAAGTCCGGAACCTCCAAGATCAGTCCGGTGAGATGCGCGTTGCGTGGATCGCGAAATGTTCGGGCGGTCACTCCAATGGTCGCGAACATTTCGTGGCGTCCGCCCGGACCTTGCCTCCAAGCATGTGCCCAGTGCTCGGGGTTCTCAACTTCGTGGACAGCAATTAACGTTTTCATGGGTTATCACTCCTGTGTGATCGCTGCTATATCCACTAAGGGGTGGTTATTGCAGTTTTGTCGATTATTCAGACATTGCTGCCGCAACATTAACACTCCGTTTCACAGGAGTCAAGCGTAGTCCGACCCAAAAAGAGTAAATGACGTAAGGTGTCGCCACAAAAGTTCACGCCGGAACGCTATTTCCACGGATTGACTCCGGCGCCGGCATATTGCGCGGCGAAGGCCGCTTAGTCTTGCGCTCCTGCCAGACGGCCGAAAGCGCCGCGCCCGGCGTACCGGGCCGAGGAGCCCAGAATCTCCTCGATTCGCAAAAGCTGGTTGTACTTGGCAACGCGATCGGTCCGATTCGGCGCGCCGGTCTTGATTTGACCGCAGTTGGTCGCCACAGCCAAGTCGGAGATCGTCACGTCCTCCGTCTCTCCTGATCGGTGGCTCATCACGGCCGAATATCCCGCGCGGTTGGCCATGTCGACAGCTGCCAGCGTCTCTGTCAGCGTGCCGATTTGATTGACCTTGACCAAGATCGAGTTCGCCACTCCCCCTTGAATTCCGCGCTGAAGGCGTTCGACGTTCGTCACGAACAGGTCGTCTCCCACAAGCTGGCACTTGCTGCCGAGCGCCTTGGTGAGCGCAGACCAAGTCTCCCAGTCTTCTTCGCTGCATCCGTCCTCAATCGACAGGATGGGGTACTTCTCGGCAAGGCCAACCAGATACTCCACTTGCGCGGGACCGGTTCTCTCGAGGACGGCGCCCGCTTTGTAGCGATAGACTCCGCCGGCATAAAACTCGGTCGCGGCGGCATCGATTCCCAGGAAAACCTGCTTGCCAGGTTCGTAGCCGGCTTTCGAGATGGCCTCCAGAATGTAGTCGAACGCCAATTCCTGCGATTCGAGATTCGGCGCGAAGCCGCCCTCGTCGCCCACGCCCGTATTCAGCCCCCTGCTCTTGAGGACAGCCTTGAGCGTGTGGAAAATCTCCGAGCCCCATCGAAGCGCCTCGGAGAACGTGGACGCGCCGACCGGCAGGATCATGAACTCTTGGAAGTCGACGTTGGAGTCCGCGTGGGCGCCGCCGTTGAGGATGTTCATCATGGGAACGGGAAGCACGTGGGCATATGCGCCGCCGACGTACCGGAAAAGAGGCAGCCGAGCATCGTTGGCGGCGGCCTTCGCGACGGCCAGAGAGACGCCCAAGATCGCGTTTGCGCCCAGTCTTTCTTTGTTGCTCGTGCCGTCGAGCTCGCGCAGAGCCGCATCAATGGCCGGCTGGTCCGTCGCGTCCCGGTCGAGGAGAGCCGGCGCAACCACCTCGTTGACGTTCTCGACGGCTTTGAGAACGCCCTTGCCGAGATACCGCTTTTTGTCGCCATCCCGGAGTTCGACCGCCTCGAAGGCGCCGGTCGAGGCGCCGCTCGGTACGGCCGCGCGTCCGACGCTGCCCCCCTCCAGCATCACGTCAACTTCGATAGTGGGATTGCCGCGGCTGTCAAGGATCTCGCGGGCGCTAATGTCGGCGATGTATGGCATAGGGGTTCGGCGTTTCGACTGAAAAGATTACTCCACCCGAAGCTGGTAATCTGGTTCAAGCGGAAACATGGCAGCCTTAGCGTTAACCCGGGAGAACTTCGTACTTCACAAGCTTCAGTCTCTCACGGGTATCGTTCCGGTCGGCTTCTACATGGTTCAGCACCTCTTGCTGAACTCGTTCGCGCTGGCGGGTGAAGACAGCTTTAACGGGGTTATTAGCTTCTTTGACAGCATCCCGCCTCACGTCCTTCTCTTGATCGAGGCGGTCTTTATCTGGATCCCGCTGCTTTTCCACGCGATCTACGGTGTGTTGATCATCGGCCGCGCCAAGCCGAACTTCCTTGGCACCAAGTACGGCTGGTCGCAAAACCGGATGTACTTCTTCCAGCGTGTCAGCGGCATCGTGGTCTTCTTCTTCCTCATCGTGCACTATGCGATGACCACAGGCTCGAAGTATCTGAATCACACGTCCGTGTACATTCAATATGCTCACTGGCACCAGCTGATGAGCGGTCCGAAGGGCATTGCCTGGATGCTCTTCTATCTCATCGGCGTCCTCAGCGCGTCGTACCATTTGGGCTATGGCATCTGGAACTTCTGCATTCGATGGGGCATCACCATCGGTGAAAAGGCTCAGATTCGCGTTCAGCAGTTCTCGTTGGTCGTGTTCGTTGCCCTCACGGTCATTGGCTGGGCCACGCTCTTCAAATTCATGTCAGGCTCCGGGCCAAACGTGTCCAGCGAATCGCCGGGCGCTCCTCGGATGGGCCAGGTTGGCCCGAAAACGACGGAAGTATCGTTCACCAGGCAGCCGGTGTGAATCTCCCGCGAGCGTCGCTGGCGTTTTTGCCCACTCCCATCCATCGGCTCGACCGCGTTTCCGAGCACCTTGGTCACGACGTGTGGATCAAGCGGGACGATCTGACTGGCTTGGCGCTCGGAGGCAACAAGACGCGGAAGCTCGAGTATCTCGTGGGCGATGCGCTCTCCAGCGGCGCGACAGCCATCGTGACTTGCGGAGCCATCCAGTCGAACTTCATCCGTCAGCTTGGCGCCGCCTGCGCGCGGTACGGCTTGCGCTGCGCGGCCGCGGTCATGGACCTGCCCTACGAGGACGAGGTCCCAACGGGCCAGAGACTTGGAGCAAGCGAAGGCAATCCGAAACTGGACGCGCTGTTCGGAGTCGACTTGCGAGTCGGCCCCGACGGGCCATGGGAAGAGCTTTACCGCCAAGCCGAAGATCTCGCTCAAGAGATGGAGGCGCTCGGCGAAAAAACGTACCGCATTCCCATCGGCGGTTCTTCGCCTCTTGGAGCGTTCGCATTCTATGAAGCGGCGCAAGAGCTCCAACGGCAGGCGGCGCCCTTCGATTGGATCGTCACGGCCAGTTCCAGCGGCAGTACCCAAACCGGGTTGGCCTACGGGTTCCGCGAGTCCGGAACGCATGTCCTGGGTATTTCGTCCGACCCGGAGCCAGAGATCGCCCACGATTTTCACCGCCTTGGTTTGGAGTTAAGCGCGTTGATCGGCGTTCCGCCACTGCCACTGGAACAGTTCGATGTCGACTGTGGGTTTGTGGGTCCGGGCTATGGCCTTCCGAGCGACGAAGGCAACCGGGCTATCCGGTTTCTGGCTCGATTGGAAGGCATTTTGCTCGACCCGGTCTATTCCGGAAAGGCGTTCGCAGCTCTTTTGTCGCTGACAAGAGATGGCAAGATAGGGGGCCGGATCCTCTTTTGGCACACGGGCGGCGCTCCAACACTGTTCGCAATGCCAGGTACCCAGCCTTTTTGGTTTGAAAAAGAGCATAGAACCAGTACAGTTACCTATGAAGATTGAGATAGACTAATGGGAGTCTATGCGACGGCTACTCTTCAGTGTGCCAGTTTTGACGGCAGTCTTTTGGCTGACGTTGGGCGTCTGGGTGTATGCCTTGGAGCAAGAGCCTGGGTCCAAGCTGTACGGCGTACGCTGGCTGCCCGCACCTAAACACTCCTCGTACGGAGCCTGTCAATGAGGAGGGGCTTCACGATTGTGGAGGTCCTTTTGACGGTCATGGTAGCCGGGCTCGTGTCCGGTGTCGTGTTCAGCATGACGGCCGGAGTGCGAGAGAAGAGCCGCCAGAGAATCTGCGCGTCGAACATGCACGCGATCTTCCAGGGGCTTACGATGTACGCCGCGGATAACCCCGGGCCGGAGCAGATGCCGGGACTGGGTGAGATCAAGCTGCTCCCGATGGCGAATCTGCTATCTCCGTACTTGCCCTCGCATGACGTTATGTACTGTCCAAATACCCCGCCGCGGCTCCGAAAGCCGAAGGGTTATTGGTCGACCTACGAGGTGAACTTCGTGGCGATGCCGGCTGCGAAGGATAAGCAGATCACGGCTTATTACAACACGTTCAAATACGACCTCGCAAATCTAGGTCCAAAAATGGCGCTGGCTATCTGCAACATGCACGACGAAACCTACTACGGTCCTCGCGAGCAAGACGTGGATCCCGACCTTGCCCAGCCCTTTCAAATCCGTCTTTTGTTGGATGGCAGTGTTGCCGCCAGAAGATTCGCTGCTAAACGACAACGTACTTTCACCATTAACTAGGAGATTATTGTAATGAATCGAGTCACGAGGATCACATTCGCTATTGCCCTCAATGCCATCTGCGCAACAGTAGGACTGGGTTTGGCCGGCACTGCCGTCGCGGGAGGGCTGAACTGTTCCGTCCCGGTAAACGTGTATTGCCAAGACGGCTGCGGTGCGTTCGTTCAGGGCGCAGCGTTCCAGTGCTGCAGCACCTACGGAACGTCCTGCTGCGCGAGAACCTGCCACCAGATCACCTGCCTTCAGGGACTGGGCAAGGGTCCTTGCAACCAGACACCGCAAATCGAGGCCACCGCCGGCGCCACTATTACCAATACTCAGTGCGTCAACGGTAACTCCTGCTACTCTGGCGCGAACTAAGCACTCCTGGCTGTGGATTGCGGCGATTTGCCTCGTGGCCGCCGCAGTTTGGCTCTGGCCTCGGCGTTCGATAGACGCCGAGGCTCGGGCATTTATGGATGACGTCCTCGCCAAAAAGTGGTCGGTGATCTATCGCCAGGCCTGCGCGGACGAGTTGAGAACGACCGGCTGGGACGAAGCCACCTTCGCAAAGTTTTGCGACGCCCTTTCCCAGTACGGGTGGCCCAAGGACGACTACTTCACGATCGAAGAGGCCTATCCTTCAGTCAACGTACCCAGCGAAAACGGGATCGGGACCGATACCTCATGGGAGCCGTCGGCGCGTCACCGCTACGCCGTGACCATCCGCAAGAAGAGCGACCACTCCAGTCAAATGGTGGTCGTCCTCAACTACCGGCACAATCGCAACGGCGATTGGAACCCCGACGTGCTCAGCATCGTGGTAGACATCAGCCGGGCAATGCCGGCCTCTCGCGCGCCCGCCGGAATCTTGGCTGCCCTAAAGGCAATTGGGAAGGATCAAGTGACGATCTATCCTTTGGGCCAGCAAACCAACGTGAAAGTCCTGAAGGAGCTCCAGGCCGGCAAGAAGGTCCGCTGGCTATGGATGACGCATCAGGAATTCCACTGATTGTCCGAGCCCTTGGAGGGCTCGCTCGCTAGGAGACCTCTCCAACCCGCGCCACCAACTGCTTCACGCGCTGCGCCTGCGACTTGTGGCAGACGAGGATCGCGTCGCCGGTATTGACGACCACAAGGTCTTCCACCCCGAGCAGGGCGACGATCTTGCCGTCCTCGTCGTTGACCACGACGGAAGACTTGACGTCCAGAAGCACCGCCTTTCCTTGACGCACGTTTCCCTCCTCGTCAGGTGGCAAGGTTCGTTCCAGCGAGTCCCAGGCGCCCACGTCGTCCCACGGGAAATCGACGGGGACTACGTGAACCACTTGAGCCTGCTCCATCACGGCGTAGTCGATCGAGAGGTTCGGCAACTCCGAAAAGCATTCGCACGCCCGGTCCTCGTCGCCTACCTCGAGCGCCTCGGATATTCGAAGGGTTGTCTGGTGAGCATCGGGTGCGGTGGCGGACAGCTCGCGCAGGAACTCAGGGATTGTAAAGAAGAACATTCCGCCGTTCCAGAGATGCTGCCCCGAGCTTGCATAGACTTCTGCCGTCTCGGCATCGGGTTTCTCGCGGAATGCGTTCGAGGCGTACGCCGTCCATTCTCCGAGTTCGATCGCGCGGCGGCTGTCGATCTCGATGTAGCCGTAGCCGGTTTCGGGACGCGTGGGACGAATGCCGAGCGTGACCAGTCCCCCGGCTGTCTCGGCGACCGTCAGCGCCGCTTCCACCGCTCCCTGGAAACGGTCGACGGAGCCGATCGCGTGGTCGGCCGTCACAACTCCCACGGTTGCTTCTCGGTAGCCGCGGGCGATCAAGTTGGCCACAGTCCAGCAGAGGGCGCCCAGAGTGTTTCGGCGTGCCGGCTCGGCAAAGATGTCGCCAGCCTCGGCGATTCCACTTTGCTCCAGAGCAGGCGCCAGGAGCTCCGAAGTAGACACGTAGACGTGCTCGACGATCGGGTCCATCCGGTGGATCGCCTCTTCAAGCATCGTCTGGTCGGGGTGCGTGAGCTTGAGAAGCTGCTTCGGCCGCTCGGGCTTCGAGAGGGGCCAAAACCGCTCCCCATATCCCCCGGCCATCACGACGCCAAGGCGAGTAGGTTTCAAGGAATCCATAAGGGTCAGCTATTAGTCTATCGGTAACCGATTAGGGTTTCACCGGGGCCAGACTCGAGAATCTGCTCCTCTACTGAGGCGAGTCGCTGCATTGAAACCCGGAATCGGTGGAACTGTCCGCGGGCGCAGGCTGTTGAAAGATGGCAAGGTAGAATCGCGCGGCTAATGCTCTTTGGGAGGCGGGACAAACGCGACGCTTTCGAGCGGCAGGCCGAACGAGTCTTCCCCTCGGTTTTTGGTACTGCGCTGCGCTTGACGCGCTCGCGGGAGGAGGCCGAGGATCTGGCACAGGAGGCGATTGTAAGGGCCTATGACGCATACGACAGGTTCGACGGAAGCAATTTCAAAGCGTGGATCCTGCGTATCGTTACCAATCTTTACATCAACAAGTACAGACAGCGTCAACGGGGGCCGCAGCTTGGGTCCCTCGACGATGAAGGCGCCCTCGAGCCGGTGTCGGCGGAGACAGAGGTGCCGGACCGAGTTCTTTTCGACAATGAGCTCGGCGCCGAAGTCGAAGAAGCGCTCGCATCTGTACCGACAGATTTTAGGACTGCAGTGATTTTGAGCGACATCGAAGGATTGAGCTACCAGGAGATCGCGGATGCGACGAACGTGCCCATCGGGACTGTGAGATCCCGGCTGGCGAGAGGACGGTCCATGATGAGAAAGGCCCTGGAACAATATGCCCTTCGGGAAGGCTTTATAAGAGATTCAAAAGAATGAGCGATTTTTCAGATCTGCACGCACTTGTGGATGGGCACCTCCCCTCTTCGGAAGCCGCAAAGGTTCGAGAATGGGTCAAGAGCGACCCTCGGGCTCAGGCAGAGTTTGAGGCGATCTCCAATCTCAAGGAGTACGTATCGACGCACTCACTCCGCTACGAGTCGGAGGAATGTTGGAAGGCTTGCGTCGTTCGCCTGAACGGTCTGGACCGGTCCAGGAAGGTCGAAGGCTTTGTCGGGCGCTACGCCTGGGCGCTCTGCTCGATCTTCTTCGCGTCGATCTTCGTTGGGCACTATGCCGTAAGAAATGTCAAAGGCAACGATGCCCAGTTCAAGGACCTTTCCACCGTCTTCGGCGCTCACCGGCACCCTGGAAATCCTCTTTCTTCTGAGCAGCAACAGCAGGCGGACCAGATGCTCAAGCGATCCAAGCTGCTGCGGGCCGGGCTTCACATCGTGGCTGTCTCTCGCGGCATAACGCAGGACTTGCCGTTCGAGCGTTTCGACATGGCGGACCATGCCGGTGCGCTTGCCTTGTTCAGAATCCACGGAGACCTGAACTTCGAGGATACAACCGAGGATCCTGCCGATCCCACGATCCGCGTCGGCGTGATCACCGCTCCAGACTCCTCCGCAAAATATGCGAACTGCGTGGTTTGGAATTGGAACTCTACCGGCGAGACGCGCGTCTTGGTCGGAACCCGAAGCACGCAGGCGCTCGAAGCGCTAGCCTCCGATCTCGGCGTTCGCTAAGGCAGGCCTATCGCAGCCCGGCGATCATCGAGGCCTCTTTGGCCGTGCGGAAGTGCGGCGTGAGAATCATCCGCGTGACGCCAAACGCGAGAAAGATGATGGCCAGAGCGGAGAGAGTGCGGCTCATGGTTCTCGTGGTCAGGTCGAAATGCCTGCTCCTCACGAACCCATAGAGCGCTACAAACGCCGAGAATGTGTAGATCAGGTACATGGGCGGACCAAGCGGATGAGCCGAGAACGCCAGCTTGAAATCGCCGTGCAGAAGGGCCGTCCAACTGGTCGTCAGCCCGCATCCTGGACAGGGACGGTCGAACAGCAAGGCGCTGGGGCATGGAGGAAGGCCGAGCTCCTGGTGCGTACCGTGCCCCTGCGGATCCGCATGCAGGTGAAGGCCGATGGCGGTGATCGCCACCCACACCACGAACCAGATCGCTTGCCAGACGATGGATCGGCGAGATGGAACGGGCTCAAGAAGGGTCAAGGACGGCCTCACCAGGAATTACGCATTCGGGCTGCAGCACGTTGCCCAAAAGGCGTGCCACGCTGAATACCATGCCCGAAGGGTTTCGCAGCGCCACCAGAAAGTTGCTGGGCGGGCCTTCGATTCGCACCTGACGCCCTTCAAGAATGTGATGGGTCTGCTCGGGGTCCATGTCGATGATCGGCATGGGCGGAAGCGCCTCAGCCAAGGAGATCAGCATGGAGGGAGTCGTGTTGGCTAGGGGAATGGACATTCCAAGATCAAACTTCCCGACCGCCGTTCGGACCAGAGCTTCCAGGTGCGCGCCGCAGCCGATGCGCTCGCCCAAGTCGTTGGCAATCGTCCGGATGTAGGTTCCTCCCGAGCAGACGATCTTGATCTTGGCACGAGCGCCTTCGCACTCCAGAACTTCAAATTCGGAAATGTGGACGGTTCGGGCCTCCCGAGCGATCTCCTGACCCTTTCGCGCATACGAGTAGAGCGGCTTTCCTTTGACCTTGATGGCGCTGTGCATCGGCGGCACCTGCTGTACCAGCCCTAGGAATCCGCCACGCACCCTTTCAAGGGCATCCTTCAAGTCGTTTGGAGCGGGCCGCTCTTGCGTCACCTTTCCCTCCCGGTCATAGGTCTCGGTGCTTTGGCCGAACCGGACGTCGGCGACATAGGTCTTGGGCTCGAGAGGGAGGTACTGCAGAAAACGAGTGGCTGGACCCACCGCCACCACCAGCACGCCCGTTGCCAACGGGTCGAGGGTGCCCGCATGGCCAACTCGGCGCGTTCCGAAGCGACGGCGAATGTCGTTGACGACGTCGTGAGAGCTGATGCCCGAGGGCTTGTCGACTAAGAGCACCCCAAGCAACTCTTTAACCTCGACATCAGGATATCTTCAGCCTCTTCAATCGTGAGATCGAAGGTGCATCCGGCCGCATTCTTATGGCCGCCCCCGCCGAACTCCCGCGCAACCGCAGCCACGTCGATCTCGTGGCGCGAGCGAATCGAGCACCGGACCTTACCTTGGGTCGGTTGCCGAAGGTTTGCCGCGATCTGGACGCTGTCGATGAAGAGCATCTCGTTTACGAATCCTTCGGTGTCTTCATCGGTGGCCGACGTGTGCTCAAAATCCTCGAGCCTCAGAACGCCGAGAGCAATCCGGTTGTCGCATTCGAGCCTCATGGTGTCCAGCATGTGGCCCAGCAGCCGCGTGGAGGCGAGAGGCTTGCGCTGGAAAATCTCCTCGCTCACCAAGTTGATATCTCCCCCGCGCTCCAAGAGCATCGCCGACACGCTCATCGATTCCGGCGACGTGTTGCGAAACCTGAACGAGCCCGTGTCCGTGACGATTCCGGTCAATAGGCAGGTTGCCATCTCGGGGGTGATTGTCACGTTCAGGTCCAAGAAAAGCCGGCTGAGGATCAACGAGGTTGCCGCCGCGCCGACGTCGATGATCCGGACGTCGCCAGGAGCCTCGTGCGGCACATGATGGTCGACGACGATCAGGCGAGGAACCGCGGCAAAGAAAGGCTCCGTGCTTCCCAGACGAACCAGGGCGTCCAGATCGACCATGATTCCCAGGTCGTGCTTCTCCTCTCTGGGCTTGAATCGGACGCGGTTGATTCCGGGCAGGAACTGAAGGTTTCGCGGCGCCGGATGGTGGCAAAGGACCTCATTCTCGATGCCGCGCCCATCCAAAAAGTGCGAAACGGCGAGAGCGCTGCCCAGCGCGTCTCCATCCGGGTTGAGGTGGGTGCCTATGATGACCGACGAGGCTCGTGACACCTCGCGATCAAATTGCTGAGCCAGACTGATTTCGGAGCTCAGAAGCGGCCCCCATGGCGGGTGAGACAAATCAAAGCGAAGCTATTTTACTCCTGCTTGGCTAACGCGTCAGTCTAAACGACTTCAAGATTGATTGAAGAGGACTCCAATGAAACATTCTTGAAGCGCCCATAATGGTCGAGAGGAGCAATTCCATGTTCAGACGATTCTTTGCCGCCTTGTCCTTACTAACGCTGCTCATGCTCAGCGCCGCGTCGTTTGCCCAGGACGTTTCGATAGCCGATTTGGTCAACGGGACCGTCGCGCCGAGCACGATGAAGATCAGTGGGCTCGCGCCCGACTACAAGGCCGTTCGGATCAAGCTCGCAGGGGACGGCGGAGGAAGTTCAATTTCCGCGATCATGATGATGGCCATGTCCCAAAGCGGTCCCGGCGGCCCCGGCTCCGCCGCACCGATGATGCAGGTGATGGGGCTTGGCGACCTTTGTTGGACTAAGGCCGCGACGGTCCACTTTGGTGGCCACGAGTTCCTCGTCGTTTACCGCCTGAATACGGGACTGGACGCCGCGAGCGCGGGCTTGGGCGCCCCGAAGCTGGCAGCGAACCTCACATTGGACCTCATCCGGACCGACCTCATCGCCAGCATCGCTCCCGATCCGATGACGCCGGATGGCTTACAGAAAATCCTCAAGAATGCCGGCGTGACTCTGGACGCTCAGCCCATGCGGATTGCCAAGGGAGGCCGGGAAGAAGCGATCAACGCGGCGATCCTGTATCCCGTGTTTGCACAAGCCCGGCAAGCGGCCCTGCGCACCTCGACCCTTTCAAACGGCAAGCAAATCGGCTTGGCGCTGCTCATCTACTCCAACGACTACGACGACCATTTTCCGAAGGCCCAGAGCACTGCCGATGTCCGAAAAGCTACGCTGCCTTACACAAAGGATCCGAACATCTGGAAGACCATGAACCCCCGAGGAGGGGAGTTTCGTTTCGCGATGAACCTCGCGGGCGTATCGGCCACTTCGATCGAGTCCCCCGCAACGACGGTTCTCGTTTACGAGTCGAACGAATGGCCCGACGGCCGCCGAACGGTCGTCTTTGCCGATGGCCACGCGAAGCTGGTCGGCCACGAGGAATGGCTCCAACTGTCGGCGTCCCTGACCAAGAAGTTCAAATGAGGCTAGCCTCCGTATCCCTCCGGATGGGTCTCGTGCCAGTGCCAGGCGTGCTTGACGATCGTCTCAAGCTCAGGATACTGGGGCGCCCAGCCCCATTCGTTTCGAACGCGATCTGAGGCGGCGATCAGCTTGGCAGGATCGCCGGGCCTTCTGGGCGCGTCTTCCGAAGGCGCCCGCTTTCCACTGACGCGCTCCACGGTGTCGAGCACTTGGCGAACTGAAAAGCCGACGCCGTTGCCTAGGTTGTAGCTTCGCGACTCGCCGTCGTTGCGAAGATGGTCGACGGCCAGCAGGTGGGCCGATGCGAGGTCCGAGACATGGACATAGTCCCGCACGCAGGTCCCATCAACCGTGTCCCAATCCGTTCCAAACACGTTCAGGGCGCCGCGCTTGCCCATGGCCGCATAAATGGCGAGGGGAATGAGGTGTTCCTCGGGCGTGTGGTCTTCGCCGATCGTGCCCGTGGGATCGGCTCCCGAGGCGTTGAAATAGCGAAGGCAGACGCTCTTCAATCCATGCGCGCGATCGAAGTTCGCGAGCATCCTCTCCACGGCCAGTTTCGTATCTCCATAACAGCTCGTTGGGTTCTTCGGGTGGTCCTCGTCGATCGGCAAGTAATGGGGCTCCCCGAAAATTGCAGCCGTCGAGCTGAAGACGAGCTTCTTCGCACCGGCGTGCAGCATCGCATCCAGGAGGTTCAGGACGCCCGCCGTGTTGTTGAGCCAGTATTTGTGCGGCTCTCGTTCCGACTCGCCCACAGAGATTGATGCGGCGAAGTGCATCACCAGATCGATGCCGGGATTCTCGGAAAAACAGCGCACGAGATCCTCGGACTTGCGAAGATCGCCTTCGAAGAGTGGGGAGTCCTGAAGAGCTGCGCGGTGTCCCTGCGAAAGGTTGTCGAACGCCAGATGCGGCTTATTCCGCTCACGAAGGAGCTTGAGCATGTGCGAGCCGATGTAGCCGGCGCCGCCTACGACGAGGATCATGGCGAGAGAGCGTACCGCTAGCCCGAGGTCGAGAACAGGCCGAAGTCGGCCAGAATCCGAGTCATCTCTTCGATTGGATCTCCCGACGGGTCGACCCGGAACGCCTCCCAACCGGCCGAGCGAGCGCCGTTCACGTTCTCCTGGGAATCGTCGAAGAAAATCACCTCCGCCCCTTCGGGCATCAGCTTCTGCACGAGCCTATAAGCCTCCACGTCCGGCTTCGCAGCGGCAACGTCGTGCGAGGCGAACTGCGCGTCGAGCATCCCAATGGCGGTATTGCGGGTTGCATCGGTGATGACTGGCCAATGGAGCGCATTGGTATTGGAGAAGCAACAGGTCCAGACTCCCGCCTGTTTGATTCTCCTTACCAGCTCCTCGGCGCCCGCATATTCCCGCCGCAGGATGCCGCCGTGCAAGAGGTGGGCTGTGTCCGGGTCGGTGTTCATCCAGGTTGCCAACGCCTGCAAGTACTCTTCGTCGCTCAACGCCCCTTCTTGATAGGTGTACATGGCCCCGCATGCGTAGAGAGGCCGCTTCTCCTCGGGGATATCGAGCGACAAACCGGCCTCGTCGGCGGCCGCGTCCCAAGAATGGGATATCCGCAGCAGCACGCCGCCGATGTCGAAGCAAACGACCTTGTTCTGTTTCACGCCTCGGAGAAGTATCCACATATCGCGGTGTGTCGTCCGCAACGGGTCTCTAAAAGCTCTCCGCACTCGCATTGCCGGAAGGTTCCATCCGGGTTTCCAGCAGTCTCTCGGGCTCTGAAAACCAAGAAGCCTGCGCGGCGATACGTCGCGCAGGCTGTCCGGCTGGAGCCGTAACGGCTCTTACCAGTCGTTGTGATGCCAGCTGTAATAGTTGGGATCGAAGTGGTTGTACCATGCCCATCGGCCAACCTTGTCCGCCATTTTGGCGTTGTAGTCGATCACATGGATGATCGAGTCGAGGGCGCGGGCGTTCGTGTAATCCATCTGGTCCCGAACCTGCGGGTGGAACAGCTCGTCGATCTTGACGCGGTCGCTGTAGGGAAGTCCCGACTTCAGGATTTCAATGGCCCGGTCATAGTCCACATCCCGCATGTCGCGGTGCGCCATCACCATGCGCATCGGCCGAGAAGAATCGTCGGTCATCGCAATGGCCATCTCTCCATTCTCGGTTGTGGTGGTGGTTGAGGTGACGCTGCCGCTGGGCGTCATCGTGATGGTCGTCCAGGAGTTCTGGCCCGGCGTCTCCGCCCACGTCAGCGGCGGGTAGCTCAACCAGGCGTAGGTGTCGGCATTGCCGTACTGCGCCATAGCGACCTCGTCCCGGACCATACTGGCCTGCTTGAAGTTGTTGACGAGACCTCGAAGAACGGGCCAGGACTGATCGGATGGCAGTCGATCCATGAAGTTCGTGAGCTCGAACTGGTCGGCGGCAGGAAGATCCCGCATCTCGTGTTTGAGGATCCTGTACATGTCGTAGCGTGTGACCGAGTCCAAGTCGATCGAGCCGATGTGGTACGTGTCGTACTTCATCCGCCAATCGTTGCCGTCGTACGTCTTGGTCGTCTGCGTCGTGACCGATCCGTTATCGGTCGTGGTCGTCGTCGTGGTTGTCGTACTCTGCCCCAGAGCAGCAACTGCTGCGGCCGTAAATGCGGCCAATGTGATTTTCTTGAACATTAAGCTCTCCTTGTTACTCCTTCACGGCCCCTACAGCCAGAGGCCTTCTCAAAGCGTTTGACAGGGAGGTTTTCGAGGAATGTTTCCGACAGAGCCGATCTGGCCGTATCCGGGCCCTTGGTCCTAGCCGAACTCTTGGCAAGGGCTTTTCTAAGACGCATTAAATCGTTCAATATTAAAGAAATCGCTCCCGCGGACACCATCAATGCTTGAAACGCTGCTGCTTTCGCTGGCCCTGGCAGGTCCTCGGCAAAACCTTGACGCCGACCTCAGCCCAATTCCCTGTACTCAGGTCCACATCCGGGATCACTTCTGGACGCCGCGTCAAGAGATCAACCGAGCAGCCTCTGTCCAGCACTGCCTCGACATGATTGCCGAGGCCGGAGATGTCCACAACTTCGAACTGGCAGCTTCAGGAGCGCGAACGGGGCGGCGGGGCTTTGTGTTCCAGGACTCCGACGTCTACAAGGTGATCGAAGGCGCTTCGGACACTCTGGCAACTCACCCTGATCCTGCTTTGGAGGCCAAGCTGGACGTCCTCATCGACAAGATCGCCAAGGCGCAAATGCCCGATGGCTACGTCGACACGTACTATCAAGTCGTCGAGCCGGGTAGGCGGTTCACCAATCTGCGGGATAATCACGAGCTCTACTGTGCGGGGCATCTGATCGAGGCTGCCGTGGCCCACTACCACGCTACCGGCAAGAAAAACTTGCTCGACATCGCCACCAAATACGCCAATCTGCTTTACACCACCTTCGGGCCCGGTGGAAAGATGGATGGATACGGCGGGCATCCAGAGCTCGAACTCGCTCTGGTCAAGCTCAGTCAAGCTACAAGCGACGAGCGTTATTTCGCTCTTGCCGAGAAGCTGATTAAGACTCGGGGAAGCCACTACTTCGCCAAAGAGCACAACACGCCCGAAGGCGAGTACGACGGCACCTACTGGCTCGACGATGTTCCCATCGCTCAACAGCGAGACATCAAGGGCCATGCGGTGCGGGCTGCCTATCTGATGTCTGGCGCTACGGACGTCGTGCGGCAGGACGCCAACTCCGCAATCGAGGCGGCTCTGGACAAGGTATGGCGAAGCGCTATCGAGCGGCGGATCTTCGTGACGGGAGGCATCGGACCGTCCGGCTCGAACGAGGGATTCACGGTCGACTACGACTTGCCGAACCTTTCGGCCTATCAGGAGACGTGCGCATCGATCGCCATGTCGATGTGGGGCTACCGCATGGGACTGCTGCACGGAGACGCTCGATACTTCGACACGGTAGAGACGGCACTCTACAACGCCATGTTGGCCGGCGTTTCCCGAGACGGTACGAAGTTCTTCTATGTCAATCCCCTGGCGAGCAATGGTGGACATCACCGGCAGGACTGGTTTGATTGCGCCTGCTGTCCCCCGAACGCGCTCCGCACGATTGCAGCGCTGGGCGGGTACGCGTATGCGCGGAAGGGAAGCGACGTCTACGTCAACCTCTATCTGCCCGGGACGGTCGACTTGAACCTGGACGGCAAGAAGGGCTCCCTGGAGGTTCAAGGCAACTACCCCTGGGATGGGAAGCTTAAAGTGGTGCCTCACATCGGAAACGGAACGCCCATGACGCTCCATCTGAGGGTGCCGGGTTGGTGTTCCAAGGCGGATGTTCGGTTGAACGGCCAAGTCGAGGCGGTCTCGCCCGATGGAAAGCGCTATCTAACGCTGAAGCGTGATTGGCAAGAGGGAGACTCGGTGGAGTTGGACCTTCCGATGCCCGTCGAGAGGATCGCGGCTAACCCGCTGGTGAAGGACGACTTGGGCCGAACCGCAGTGCGCCGCGGACCGCTTATCTACTGCGCGGAGCAGACGGATCAGTCGGCCCCGGTGGACAACATGATCCTGCCTCTCGATGCGACTCTGAAAGCGCAATGGAAGCAGGGCGTGCTCGGTGGCATCGAAGAGATCGTTGGGACGGGGCGCCAGATCCCTGAGGAGGATTGGAATCGAAAGCTGTACCAGCCAATTCCGCAACTGACAGAAACGCCCGTCACACTCATCCCTTACTGCGATTGGGACAACCGAAAGCCAGGCGCGATGCAGGTTTGGCTGCCCTCCACGCCACCCCCCGCGAAAGTCGGCGGCCCCGAGATTCATGCGAAGATCGGAGAGTCTTTCCTTAGCGGCAACGCACAGCCGGACGGAATCAACGACGGCATCGAACCGAAGTCGTCGGGCGAGCAGCCGAACCGTCTGATGCATTGGTGGCCTCATAAGGGAACGCAGGAATGGGTGAGCTACGCCTGGGCCAAGCCCGTCTCGGTGCGTGGCATCAAGGTGTACTGGTTCGACGACACGGGCCGCGGCGAGTGCCGCCTCCCGCAGAGCTGGCATCTGGAGAAGATGGTCGGCGGCAATTGGGTTCCCGTCGAGGGCGTGAAGTATCCCGTTGAACCGGACAAGTGGGATGAGGTCGACTTCGATCCGATCAAGGTGACGGCCTTACGGCTGGTGGTGCAGCTCAAGCCCGGCTGGGCAGCGGGCGTCCGCCAGTGGAAGGTCATCGAGGACGACTCGGACTAGACCCGCTCGCTGGTACGATCCGGTTTATGAGTCCCTCACCTTCGGACGTCGTCATCGTTGCCGGCGCACGAACTCCCATTGGCGCTTTTCAAGGCGCCCTCGCCTCTTTCACAGCTCCCCAACTAGGCTCGATAGCGATCCGCGAGGCGCTCCGGCGGGCGGGTGTGGAAGGCGGCGAGGTAGATGAGGCCGTCATGGGCAGCGTTCTAACAGGAGCGATGGGGCAGGCCCCGGCGCGTCAAGCCGTCCTCGGCGCGGGACTGCCGGAAAGTGTCCCCTGCATGACCATCAACAAGGTGTGTGGCTCAGGCATGAAGGCGGCGATGCTTGCCGGACAGGCGATTCGGTTGGGCGACTCCAAAATCGTGCTGGCGGGCGGGATGGAGAGCATGAGCAACGCTCCCTATGCACTCGACAAGGCGCGCACCGGTTACCGCATGGGCAACGGGACTCTCATCGATACGATGATTCACGACGGCCTTTGGGACCCGTACAACAACTGTCACATGGGCAATTGCGGCGATGCCACCGCGGCAGCCGAATCGATCACCCGTGAGCAGCTCGACGCCTACGCGGCGGAAAGTTATCGGAGAGCGCTCGCCGCTCAGGCAGAAGGAAGACTTAGCGATGAGATCGTGACTGTCGAGGTCCCGCAGCGAAAAGGCGATCCCATCCGCGTCTCGCAAGATGAGGAGCCCGGGAAGGGCGACGCTTCCAAACTGGCGAACTTGCGTCCGGCGTTTTCCAAGGAAGGTGTCACTACGGCCGGCAACGCTAGCTCCATTAACGACGGCGCCTGCGCGCTGGTCATGACCACCCGAGAGGAGGCTGAGCGTCGTGGCCTCAAACCTCTCGGCTCACTCTTGGCCTCGACCACCCACGCTCAAGAACCCCAATGGTTCACAACCGCGCCGGCCTTCGCGATCCAGAGACTGCTCGACAAAACCGGCCTGAAGGTGAGCGACGTTGACCTATTTGAGGTGAACGAGGCGTTCGCCGTCGTCGCCATGGCTGTTGGAAACCGGGTCGGCATCCCATCCGAAAAGCTGAACGTGAACGGAGGCGCGGTAGCGCTGGGCCATCCCATTGGGATGACCGGCGCGAGGCTGATTCTAACTGCACTGTACGAGCTGAACAGAAGAGGCGGCAAGTATGCCGTCGCCAGTCCGTGCATCGGTGGAGGAGAGGCGACCGCGGTTCTGCTGGCTGCGGAAGGCTAGCTCCGCATTCCGAAGCGGTGGCGAAGGCGCCCCATCGATTTCGACACATATTCGGTCTCGGGAACCTTCATGAGCTTGGTTGCGAAGTAGTAGATCCAAGACCCGATCACGCCAGCAAAGGCCAGGATCAGGATTTCGGCCAACTTACCCGTTGATCCGCAGAGGCTCATGATCCCCCAGGCGGCGCCCCCACCTACCGCGGATGCAACCGTGCAGGTCAGAATCGTGGCGACAATGCCTCCGGAATCGAGTCTGCCGACATCCTTCTGCAAGGCGAAGTAGAGACTGATCGCCAAAAGTAAAGCTGCGACATCCGTCGCGATGGGGATGAGCAAGAAGTTGCGCGAGAACTGACCCGAAACGGCACAAAGAGCGATGAACAGAACGGTCATTCCCGTTCCAATGACGACGGGCTTCAATGTCTTGTGCAGCGAAAAGAAGCCGCGCATCAAGACCGGCTGCATGCACCAGGCGAAAACTCCCAATGCATAAAGGCGTAGGCTGTCAGCGATGCGGTTTAGATTCTCTTGATCATGTGCCGCGCGGCCGTAACCATATAACACATGCACGATGAGCGGAGCCAGAGCCAGCATAAGTGCTCCGGACGGAATCCCCAAATAGAGTACGGTTCTCAACGTTTTCGAGACCTGCTGGCGATACAGGTCCATCCTCCCGATGGCGACGAACTCCGCCAGCACGGGAAACACGCCCAACGCCAAGCCTTGGCCGAAAATACCGAGCGGCGCCTGCATGAGGTTGTTGGCCATCGCCAGGTCGTTATTGATTCCCGCGCTGCCATAGGTCGAGGCGAACTTCTGGGTGATGAGGTTCACCATGCTGGGTAGAGAAAAGCCGAGGATGACCGGTAGGAGCAGACGGAAAAAGGTGCGTACGCCCGGCGTGGAAAGGTCCAGACTCGGTTTGAAGTGACTTCCAACCGTCGCCATGGTGAGGGCCGGCAGGAAGATATTGCCGATGAACGCTCCGATGAGGGCGCCCCACGCCATGCTCGCAATGCCGAGCCGCGGCATTACGATGGGCAGAATAAGCGCTCCGAGAATGATCCCGAGGTTGTACACGTTCGGGGCGAGACCGGGGGCGAGAAAGTGTTTCCTGGAATAAAGCGTCGCCAGCATCACCGACCCGATAAGGAAAGCGAACTGAGCCGGAAGCATCACTCGGCTCATGCCTATTGCAGGCATGATGACGGCCGGATCTTTCCCTTCGGAGAAGTAGTGAACGATCGCCGGAGTCAGCAACCATGCGATGCCAATGAGTCCAACCGCAACGATCGAGCAAACAGTGACCACGACGCTGAAGGTCTTCCACGCCTCCTTCTCCTTGTCCTTGTGGATGAGGTCGCTAAATACCGGAATAAAGGCAGAGCTGAGACCGCCGCCGGCCACGAGCATGAAGATCATGTCGGGAACCTGGATGGCGATGCGGTACGTGTCGGCGTCGAGGGCGGCGCCAAAGCGGCTCACCATCACCGAGTCGCGCAGCATGCCCAAAATCCTGCTGAGTGCGAGGCAGATCGACATGATGCCCGCGAACCGGGCTACCGACTTGGCATGTGAGTCTTTGGGTGCTTGAGTCGGCGCTACAGTTGCTGACACGTGCACAGGATTAAACCTGAGATCGGACGCTAACCTATCGAAAGGCCCTACCAACCGTCAATATGTCGTAGCAAGAGCAGCATTATGTGTCTCGGTTCTGATGCCAAAACCTATCGTAATCGATGGCAAAGTGAGTGCCCAACCGTGAAACGGCGGAGGATCAGCCGACCCGCAACATCGATCCAAAACGGACTAAGCCCTCGGAGAGGTTGTCGATCCGCGAACGATAAGCTCGACGTCGAGAAGGGAGGTTACGGTGGCCCTCCTCTCCTCAATTTCTTCGGCCAAGAGCTCTACGGAAGTCGTTCCGATGGTTCGCATGGGCTGCCGCACCGTTGTAAGCGGTGGGTCGCTGACGGCTGCTTGAGGAACATCGTCGAATCCGACGACGGAAAGATCTCCCGGCACTCTCAAACCCATATCTGCTGCAACATTGAGCGCCTCCAAGGCAACGGGAGCCTCCGTGCAGAACAGCGCGGTGGGGCCTTTCGGATAGCAAAGCAGCAAGCGTATCGCGGAGTCTTGAGAAGAGTCCGCCGGCCCTTCGATAGCAACCAAAGATTCGTCCACCGAAAGGCCGGCGTCTTCCAGCGCCATTCGATAACCGGCCAACCGTTCGGGGGTGCATGAACCCGTGATGCTTCGAAGGCCGACGGCTCCGATCCGGCGATGGCCCAGCTCGATCAGATGACGTGTAGCGAGCCGCGCGCCTTCGACGTTGTCGCAATCGACCGTCGTGACGCTCATCTCGTCTGGGTGCGTGCCTATCACAACGATAGGCACCTCCCGTTTGAGCAGGTCGCTCACCAATTGGCTCTTCTTGATCGGGGCGACCAGAATAAAGCCGTCGCAACGTCCGTCGCACAGCCGAGAGGCGCTCGTTTCCATCTCCTCCCGCGTCAGGTCCGTGAAAAGGAGAGTTGCCAAGTGCCTCTCGGCAGCTCCGGCGAGGATTCCCTGCAGAATGGGGCCGAAGTAGCTGTTGTCGAACGGAATCCCCACATGATCGAAGACGATTCCGATCGTGTTCGTCCTTAGCCCTTGGAGACCCCGAGCGTGCGCGTTCGGGTGGTAGCCAAGCTCAATCAGCTTGCGGGTGACGCGCTCGCGAGTCTCGGGACGCATGGCGCGGGCTCGGCCGCTCGCAACGTACGAGACGGTAGCGGTAGAGACACCGCACATCTCGGCTATTTCCTTCAGGGTGGCCATACCGAATCGCTTACATCCTCGGAGAGCTGACTACATCCTAAAGCAAGATTCGTCCCTGGTTGCGAGACGGCGCCCTAGAAGCACAGGAGCGGTGAGGCACATGAAAAGGCTCCCCGTTCGTTTGGACGGGAAGCCACTCGCATGAATCTAACCGGATGGGTCTAAAGAGCGCGATCGATCAAGGCTGCGATCGTCGGCTTCGGCCCCGCGCCGACCATCTTATCGACGACTTTTCCGCCTTTGAAGACGATGAGGGCAGGGATGCTCATCACACCGTACTGGCTGGCAAGTTCGGAGTCGTTGTCGACGTCCACCTTGTAGACCTTGGCCCTGCCCGCATACTCGGTGGCGAGTTGCTCGATGGACGGTCCGATTTGCTTGCAAGGCCCGCACCAGGGCGCCCAGAAGTCGACCAAGACCGGAACGTCCGACTTCAAAACCTTCTCTTCAAATTCGCTTCCCGTAACCGCTAATTCTGCTGCCATTCTCTTTCGATTGCTCCGAAGTTCACAGTTTATCTCACCCGAAGGCGGGAAGTTTGTAGGTTTGCGAGGATCGGGCTTCCAAGAGAACGGGCTGTCTCATGAGGAACTTGCCGAGTCGACCGCAGGGACCGGTGGCGGCTCTGCGGCAAGGGTCTGAATGGATCGGGAAAGGGCTTCGGCGCGTGCGGGCTCAAGGCTGGCGAGACTGGACAGAAACTTCGACACCTTGTCGGTGTCCATGTCGAGCAGCACTTTGGCGAGGTCTTGCGGCTTCCACTTCTCAGTGATCTTGGCGAGGGCGGCCGGATCGACCGAGTTCCAGACTTCAGCCAAAGCTTCGTTGCCCTTCTCCACGTCCGGTTTTGGTTTGGGCGGCGGGGGCGGTGGCGTGCTGGCTGCTTTCGCGGCGTCCGCCTTCGCTTGGTCTTGCACGACCCTGGCGGTGTCTTGGGCCGTCCTCGTCAGCGAGGCCAGAAAGCCGCCATAAGGGTCTTTGCTGGCGACAACCTTCTTCCCGTAGTCATGGGGGCTCAACCCGGGAATGTCGACGATGCCCGCCATGGCTAAACCCACCGCCGTGCCGCCGAGCAGTAGAAGGGGGCCAAGAATGAGCAAGACCTTCTTCATTGCTTACCTGCCGCCGCCATGATCTTGCGAACATAGGCGATGGTTTCCTGGTAAGGCGGCATGCCTCCGGCTTTATCGACGGCGCCTGGTCCGGCGTTGTAAGCCGCCAGCGCCTTGGGATAATCGTTTCCAAACCGGTCCAGCATCT
The DNA here is from genome assembly GCA_035550555.1 of Fimbriimonas sp. Classification (GTDB taxonomy): domain Bacteria; phylum Armatimonadota; class Fimbriimonadia; order Fimbriimonadales; family Fimbriimonadaceae; genus Fimbriimonas. The sequence goes on along the minus strand of DASZPA010000196.1, from coordinate 1,391 downwards.
TGCGAAGGTAGTGGGCGCCGCCATCGAGGCTCTGAAATGGGTCTTGGGAGTCTTTCACGCCCATCTGAGCAGCCGTATCTGGCATGAGCTGCGTAAGACCGGCAGCTCCCTTGCCGGAAAGGGCGGCGGGATTCCAGTTCGATTCGGTCTGCACGAGGGCGCTGAAGATCGACGGATCGATCCCGTACTTCAGAGCGGCCGCATTGGCCATATTGGAGAGCTCCGGAGTCGCCTGTCCGCTGAAATCCGAAGGGTTGGCGGGCATCAGTCCACCGAGAGTGTCGGAAAAGCTGGGAGCCCCGACAGCCAGTTGGGGTGGCGGAGAGAACGCCTCGATCCGTCTCTGAATCTCGGCCATCCGCTCGGCCACTCCCTGGGGACCCAAGAGTTGTCCTGGCGTCACTTGCTCCTCCGCATGACGACCCACTCGTCGAGCTCCGCCTGCTCGCGGCGGGACTGCTCGAGGTCCCACTCCTCCTTGGCTTGTTCGCGCAGCTTCTCCAACGTTTCCAAATCTCGCCTCCTGGCGTGCCAAGCCTCTTCCGCCGCGTCCTCTTCGTTGCACAGCACATCCAGCGCCAGCTTCGCCAGGACCTCGTCGTCTCCGAATTTCGCCGCCTGGGCGTGGATCTCCAGGTAGCCGTTGACGTCCGATACCCTTTGTTCAAAGGAACGAGACCGCTCTGCGCGGACGTGAGCCAGGACTGCTTCTTGCTTCAGTCTCGCAGCCTTGCAGTCGAGGTACTTCTGCTTCGCTTCTTCTTCCAATAGCTGGCGATAATCCAAAACCTTTTGCAGCCTGAAAGCGAACGCCACTAGTTCATCTCCCGCGGCACGATGGTCGATAGCCGGGTCATCGTCTGATCCCAGCGCGACGCCTCCGCCTTGTCCTGGCAGAGAAAGGTTCTGATGAACTCCCGCTTGGCGATAGCGGCGTCGGCAAGCGGGTTTGAGCCCGACTTGTAGGCGCCGATGTTGACCAGGTCGGCCACGTCCTCGTAGGCCGCCATAAGTTCGCGAACCTTTCTCGCCTGCGCCAGCTGGTCCGGCTCGACGACCATCGGCATCGTCCTGGAAAGACTTCCGAGCACATCGATCGGCGGATAGTGGCCACGGCTTGTCAGCTTGCGGCTCAAGACGATGTGCCCATCCAAGATCGATCGGGCGGCATCGGCGATCGGCTCGTTCGTATCGTCACCCTCCACCAGCACCGTGTAAAGAGCGCTAATGGCGCCTTTGGCGGACATTCCGGCTCGCTCCATCAGTCTGGGAAGCAGGGCGAAGACGCTTGGCGTGTATCCCTTGGTGCTGGGAGGCTCGCCCACCGCGAGGCCAAGCTCTCTCTGGGCCATGGCGAATCGGGTGACGCTGTCCATCATGAGCAGCACCGA
>DASZPA010000195.1:0-2939 GCA_035550555.1 Fimbriimonas sp. | reverse complement strand
GGGGATCTTGAACCTTCACGTTCTTGGCGATTCGATCCCAAGACCGTCCAATCAGTTTCTAATGAAGTTCACTTCCAACCCGTTCCGGATGACCAAAATTCGGGAATTGTCGGGAGGGCAATCTCTGGGAGAGATTGGCGAGGTTCGGCGGATCTACCCCTGGAAAGGGAGCCTTTATCTCATCGAAGATGATGGCATTGACCTGATCGATGCGTCTGGAAAACCGATGAGCCGCCTCTGCGGGTGGGAGGGTTCCATTGTGGGACTCTGCAACGGCCGCTGGGTTATTGGACAGCAGTCTTCTTACCAATCCGATGTGAAGATCGTGGCGGTCGACCTAAGCAACGGACAAGCGACCACCGTCTCTCAATATCGCCCAGACGATGCCGTGCCTGCGTATGGCTGGTCCACTTCTGGGCCGACCGTCAGCGAAGATAGCCCGTATCTGCTTTTTCAGGAGCGAAAGAATGTCGATCTCGCACATGGGGAACAGCTTTCCAGGTCTTTCACCATCCACATGCCAGACGGCAAAAAGACTTACATGCAAGGCGCCGGAGGTTTCCCAATGGGCGAATACGTCGCCACCTCGATCGACAACGGTCGCCAGTTCGCTCTCTACTCCGCCGCCACGGGCCAACTGATCAAAACCTACCAAACAGGGGCGGACTTCACTTCAAAATCAGCCCCAAACGTTCCGTAGCTAGGAAGGCTGGTGCCTGTCCTCCTGCACATCTAAGAGTAGGGCAAACACAATGCCTCGAACCCGGCTGAATAGCATTCCGCAGCCGCGGGATGATTCGCGCGCCGCGCGGGGCTGAGCAACAGGTCGCGCCCTCCAATCTTGGCCCACGTTAACAGATACCGTATGAATGCACGCGTTTGGAACCGCTGGCTATAAGCTCGCGGCTGCGTTTACGTCAAACGAATCGAGTCGCTCCCGATAGTGATCTCGCCTTCCCGATACATCGTGCCTATGAGCTTCTTAAACGCTCCCTTGCTGAGCCCGAAGCGCCTCTGAATCTCTTCCGGAGACGACTTGTCGGACACAGGAAGAACTCCTCCTTCTCGCTTGAGCGCTTCCAAGATCCGCTCGCGCTCTCCAAGCACCGCCTCGTACCCTTGTGGCCGAAGGGACACGGCGACTCGGCCGTCTTCCCGCACCTGCTTCACGTAAGCCGGCCTAACATCGCCTGGCTCGAGATCCTCGTGCCACTCATCTGGAAACATCGAGGCCTTCAGCCAGCCGTCGATGATCACGATCGTCGAGTCCCACAATTGCTCCGAGACCATGATCTCGACCTTATCGCCAACCCTGAGTTCGCTGCCGTCGAGGCTGAGATGGCGGTTCAGCCGGTTTGAGCAGGCAACGCGTTTGGAAACCTGGTCGAGATAGACGCAGACCACGTACTCCTCTCCAACCCGCATTCGCCCGGCCTGCTCTCGGTTTGGGCAAAACAGATCTTTGTCGAGCCCCCAATCGAGAAACGCTCCGACGTTCGTCACAGAGACCACTCGCAGACGCGCGCACTCACCGACTGTCGCGTACGGGCGTTTGGTTGTTGCAACGGGCCGATCCTCGGAATCGGTGTAGACAAAGACCTCCAGCGCATCGCCGATCCTCGCATCAACCGGGCACTGCCCCCGAGGCAGCAGCACCTCGCCATCCTCGTCACCCAAGTAAAGCCCATGCTGGGTCTCCCGATTGACCCGAAGCTCTTGGATGTGGCCTATTCGCATGGCTCATTGTGAGTCGTGCAGGCAAATAGGCACTCACAAACCAGAAAGGCGAACTGGAGCCTCCAACTGGAATCGAACCTGCGACCTCTTCTTTAGCAAGTTATGAGGTTAAGCGTTCAGAGATGTTTATAACCTGCTAGTGCAGAGAACTTGAGTGCAGCACAGAAGTTGCTGCCGCGTGAGAACAACCACTCGAACCCCTGTTCGCTCTTCGCCACTGATGGGTGGCGCTTCGATCACTTGAACACAAGAATTTTGCTCGGCGAAAAGCTGAACCCTTGGGCTCTCTTCAAGTACCGAGTCTTCCAAGTTCCGTCGAAACAGGCTTCGATCTGCTTGCAGCCATGGTGACAATCAATCTGCTGGGTGTCCCATACGGTCAAGGCTTGAACGGTCGCTATAAGCATGAGGAAAAGCCGACACCTTGGGCTTAATCAGCAGTCCTTTCCGCTCTCCAACCTATCTAGAGCCTGACGGCTTTCGCAAATCTCCTGGCGTGAGCGTGAATTGCAGTACTGTCAGGCTGTAGGGTTCAAAACGTATTGGGAGGCGAAGGCTGTTCGCTTTAACCTCCCGGTGCTTCACGGAGATGCGATCGGGGTCGTCGAAGGAGTTTGAGACGTCGGGACTATCGGCGTGGTCTCGGTCTCCTAAGACCCAAGCCTCCGCCGACGAAGTCCCCTTGACAGGCGCCAGGTCAAACCTTTTCAGGACCGGTTCGTCAGAATCGTTCACAACGAACGTGGTCAGGACCTTGCCATTCTCGCTCAATGTAGAGCTAACATCCAGCCCCGAACCCAACGGGGCGGGCGGATCGATACGTAATGGTTTGGCTCCTGCCTTGTTGGAATAGAGCCACTGCGCCCAATAAGTGGGTGTCTTGTACAACCTGGAATTGTCGGTCTGAATGATTCCAGAGCAAAAGCTATTGGCAAGGTTGGATCGGTTCGCGATTTGGACGATATCGGCGTTTCGGTGCAAAAGGTTCTGGTAGCGGGCACACGCGAGGGCGTTCCCGAGGTTCCAAAGCCCGGCCCGATGCAAGCCCATGTCTCCGCCAGTGGTGTTCCATTCGGTGACGGCAATCTGAATCAGCCGGTGCGGCCGTGTGGACCGTATCAACCTGCGAACCTCGTCCAGTCGCTTCTGCGCGGATGCCAAATCGCCCACGCCGTAATCGTGAGGACAGACGTAGTTCAGGA
>DASZPA010000194.1:0-2218 GCA_035550555.1 Fimbriimonas sp. | reverse complement strand
AAGCGACGAAGGCGCGACCTGGCGAACGGTGGAGGATGTGCGCGAGTACATGTTAAAGGCCGGAGTCGTGCAGGCGGTTCAAGATGAAGACTGTCTGGAAATCAAGCCCGCTCATCCTAGCTCTCAGCGAGAAGCGAGATTGGATAGAGGGAGCCTCACCACTTTTATCGCTGCCTGCGAAGCCAAGCACACTCCTACCCTGGACGATGTTGGCAACCTCGCAGAGGCGAACTCCACCGAAGCTCTACAGCACTTGCTTGGGGCTTTGTACTGCGCGGCCTACCTCCCTGGCTTCTCTTGGCCCGCCTCGTGTACACAGTTCGACTGGGATCTCGTGCGCTTTTGGAACAGCTTCGATACGACTGTCAGGGAGGCGCTTCGGGAGGGAAAACGGGTCCGGCTGCTAGGTGGCGCGTCTTCAAACGACGATGTCTTGTACCGGCTATTCCTTGGCGATCACATCGGAGCCCTGCATTTCGTGCCTACCGCCGAAAGGCCGGTGGTGATTCAGCCATCGATTCGATGGGAAGTTACGGAGTTTCTTCCCAACGGAGTGCCGGATGGGTGTTACGTGCAGGCTACGGTTCAAGAGGAGCCTGGCCTTTTGCTGTGCGGAGCGGATCTGCCGGTCTCCCACTACGTCGAGACAGCGCAGCAGTTGGCAAGCTTGAGATTCGCCAGGGAATCCGGCAATGCTGGAATACTCGACTCCCTGCCGCGCCGGGGTCTGGTTGGCACGTATAGGCGGATAGCCATCTCGATCTGCCTGAACGACAGTTGGAGAAAGATCGGAATCCTGTGGGAAGCTACATGTCCGCATGACTCGAAGCTGGAGTCAGACGATCAACTGCCCGCAACCTTTGAGGCGGGCGTTCTGAAGGAGATGGACGCCTTAAGACGGAACTATTCCTCGATTAGAAGCCGTCCAACCATCCGTGATGGCTGCTTGATCCGAAGCAAACGATTGCCTGTCACCAAGATCGTCAATTCGGGTCTGGACTGAGCTGCAATTGCCCTCTTGCATGAAGGAGCCAGATATAATGGCGATGAATCGGCATTCCATGCAGGGATGCAACCCGCGAGGCTGCCGAAAAGGGAGATAGGCTGATTTCGGCCGCAAAAGGATACATGTCAAACAGTTCGATCCCTCCGGCTACTATGGACAGCAAGCTGATCTTGCTGATCGAAGACAACGTCGATGACGAGCGCCTCACGTTGCGGGCGTTGCGCAAGAACAACATCATGAACGAGGTCTTGGTGGCGTGCGACGGACAAGAGGCGATCGACTATCTCTTTGGAACCGGAAGTTTCACCGGCCGAGACCTGTCGGTTATGCCGGCCTTCATCATCCTCGACCTCAAACTGCCCCGATTGGGCGGCTTGGAAGTGCTGAAGAGGATCCGAAACGACGAAAAGACCAAGAGAATCCCGGTTGTGGTTTTAACGGCTACGGAAGACTCACGCCAGATTGAAGAGAGCTACGCGCTGGGCGCCAACTCGTTCATCAAAAAGCCGACCGATCCAGCGGACTATTCCGAGATGGTGCTGCAAGTCGCGATGTATTGGCTGCTGCTCAACCGCACCGTGATGGAGCATAACCCCGCCTAAGGCAAGTCAAAGCTGGTCAGGGAGGGTCGCTATGACCGAAATTCCGTTCAGCCATTTCAACGCCTTAAGAGGTCTCGTTTCCGACGACCAGCCGAATCGTGCCGTCGTGCTTTCCGTGCTCGAGGGCAAAGCTCCCGGAAAGGTGTTTGGCGACGACTCCGGCGCGCTTGTCGTTGGACCTCTCGACTTCGCTTTTCTCCTTGGGTCGGTCGACTTGGCTGCCGCCGAGCAGCTCCTGCGAAGCCCTTGGACCTTCCGGCCCGCCCTTTGCTGCTCTCCAGAAGCCTCGGCGTCGTACGGCTGGCAAGTTCCGCCCCATCCGAAGGCCCGGTTGGATTACCGCTCGGTGGACATAAGTTCAGTCTCCGGCGAGACGCGCCGCGTTGACAGTCACCTGTTCAGAACCTGCCCTTCTCGCGACCTGCTGATCGCGGCCTACGGCTCGGCAGAAAAGGCGCTGGAAGAGACGGTCGGGTATGTGGCGATGAGTGGGGATGAAGTGGTGAGCGAAGCGTTCGCCGCGTTCATCGGCGGAGGACAAGGGGAGATTGGAACCTCGACGGTTCCGGCGTTCCGTGGACTCGGCTTTGCGACGAAGGCGTGTGCTGCG
>DASZPA010000193.1:0-33264 GCA_035550555.1 Fimbriimonas sp. | reverse complement strand
CGACTTGACTGGCCAGCCGGATCGACTCTTCGCCGAAGACCCTGCGGACATATTGAACGGCGGCGGTGGCTTTGGGACGGTCGAAACAGTCCGCATCGAACAGCGCCGATTGACGATGGCTGACCGCCTGAAGGTCGGTCAGAGAAACCCGCAAGGAGGCGACATGCTCCCCGAATGCGTCCTGCGTAAGCAGACGAAGCGAATTGAGAGCCGACTTCGTGTTAAGAATCGGTTTGGTAAAAGTCCGGCTCAGGTTCGTCTTTTTCTGATCTTCTGTTTCGAATTGGAGGGTGAGCTTGGAGCTCTGCACCCCATTTTGCTGCAGGCGCTGTCCGAGGCGTCTGGCAAGGGAGACAAGAGCGTGGTCAATCGTCTGGAGATTGTCCGCGGGACCGTCGAAGATCAGGCTTTCCTTAAAGGAATCGCGAGGATAGAGAGGATTGACCAGATCCAGATACCCTCCGTTCGCAGCCGATTTGATCGTGATCCCTTCTTGGCCGAACTGATTCTGAAGAACCTGCAATGGCACTTTCGCAATGTCGCCAATGGTCGGATAGCCCAAGAAAAGAAGCCGCTCGCGATGCGTGAGCTGGATCGGCAGCAGGTTCATGATCGCCAAAGGCGCCAAGAACTTCGCCGGCTCCTCGAGCGCACGCCCCATATCGTGGTGATCCGACGCCAGCTTGGCGATCCACTTCGATTTCGCCGCGCCGTATCGGAGTGAGACAGGAGGCTTGGGCGCCAAGTGGCGGATGAGCTTTTCCGCAATGTCAAGCGGTTTGGGATGGCTGCTAAGATCGAGCGCGGCGATATGCTGATCGATCGGCTCGATCGTTCCCGTGTAATCGGTGCATACATCTAGCCATGCCATTTGCCTATCGGCGTAATCCTCCTGCTTCCAACTCCTGACCTCGCAGCCATCCGCCAAGGCTTTGGCCTGCCTGAGCGGCATGCCTCGCACCACGGATTTGGATAGGGCAAGCGGGTTGGCGTCGAGAACGTGTTGGTCTCGTACGACGATTAGAGGCTTCGACTCGGATGGGAAATGGCTAGCGTAGAAACCAGGCATCTCCAACCAGAGGACGTGGCGGTCGAAAGGAGGTCGCCGCAATCTCGGCCAAACTCCTTCCGGTCGTTACCGACCGGCGGTCCCAAGGCATCGGCCTCTCCGAAGCGAACTCGTCCCAATGCTTCTGCAGGAACCACCGGTCGCCTTCCCGCACCAAGGTCCAGGTTCCGCTGTAGCGCATACCATGGAGCCTGAACGTTAGCCTGCCCATTCGCAGTTGACTTCGGACTTGATGCGAGTGAGGCGTTCTCAGCGTGGTTTGCGGGCTGTAGCATCCGTAGTCTGCGATCAGCTCGGGGCCTGCGTCGACCTGTCCCTTGGGAATACATCCTTCGGTGAGCCAACTGTCCAGTGTCTGATCATCCGCATGAACGGCCTCTTGTCGCACGCAGGGGTTGATGCTGAGCTCCTCGCTCAGCACCCATGCAAGCAGCAAACCGTCGAGCTCCAGCAGGAAGTCGAAGTGCAGCCGGCTCGCATGGTGCATTTTGAGCGTGAACTTCAAGTGCGGATCGGTCCGCGGCCAAAGCTCAGGCTGATCCGGCTGGTCCAATCGATAGAGATAAGACATCTAAACCTCCAAATCGGGCGAAATCGCTCGAAAGTAGAGACATCATACTACAAGAAGTGGAATTTTTAGTAGACAAATAAACACTATTTACAGGAACGCCTTCTGAAACTTGGCGTTCCCGTCCGAAGGTCGGTGGAGGCATGGCGCTGCCGCCTATTCTTTGTTCGCTCCGTCTTCACGAGACCTGACGAACCGTGTCAGAATTCCCGTAATGCGACCTTTGCTGCTTCTTCTGGTCTTGACGGCCCTCGGTTGCTCGGCGAGCGATACGTCGGCACAATCGTCGACCTCGACTGCGTCGACTCCAACTGCGTCGACCCCAGCCACCACCGAAACGACCACTCCGGCATCGACGCCAGCCGCCGCGACCCCTGCGGCTGACCAGACGAAGGATGTACCGGCCTCACAGTTGGTGAATGAGGACGGATCTATCGACAAGGGTCTGCCGAAAACGGCTGCGCCCGGAGCGAAGATGCCCAAGAACGGCGACGACATCGCGATCCTCACCACAAACCGGGGCACAATCGTCGTTAAGTTCTTCCCTCAGAAGGCCCCCAAACATGTCGAGAACTTCATCAAGTTGGCGAAAAAGGGCTTCTATGACGGCACCAAGTTCCACCGAGTCATTCCTGGATTCATGATCCAAGGCGGAGATCCGAACACCAAGAGCGGCGACCCGTCCACCTGGGGAACGGGCGGTCCCGGCTACACGGTTAGCGCCGAGTTCAACGACATTCCTCACACCCGCGGAATTCTAAGCATGGCTCGTGCTCAGGACCCAGACAGCGCCGGCTCGCAATTCTTCATCATGCATGCGCGGTATCCCTCGCTGGATGGCCAATACAGCGTATTCGGCCAGGTGATCAAAGGCATGGATGTGGTCGACAAGATCGTCACCACTCCTCGTGGAGAGAATGATCGGCCAAACACGCCTCAGGTCCTCAAGAAGGTCGTGATCAAGAAGTGGCCCGTCGATCTGAAGGGCTGATTCTGTCGATTCTGCGGCTGCCTCCTTGTGGGGCAGCCGCCATTAGTTGGACCGATAATCTCTTCGCCAGTGAGCCAAACGAGCTTTCAAAAAATTCAGGTCAAGCGAGATGGGGCTCTCCTTCTCATCGGAGGCGGGATCTTCGGCGTGATTGGCTCGGCAATGCTCCTTCTCCTCAGCTTCCAAAAAGGGGCAGGCGTTGCCGGGTGGATCGATCATCGCGGTGTTAGCTCACTTGTGCCGGCCCTCGTATCGGCGGCAATCGGGATCCACCTTGGCCGAAAGGCCCGACACGAGCTGCACGAATAGCGGCGCAGTGCCACCCGCATATAATGCTCGCAGAGATGCGACTTCCCACCTTCCACGCGGCACGCGCCCTTGTCATCTTCCTGCTTTCCATCCTCTCGTGGGCATTCGCTCAAGAACCCCGGGTGATTCCCCTCTGGGACAAAGGTGCTCCCGGTTTCGAGAGCCGTCGAAACGAACCTGAACAGGCGAAGGACTACTGGGTCAAGAACATCAATAATCCTTCGATCACGGTGTTCCTGCCCCCGAAGGAGATCGCAAACGGGACAGCCGTCGTGATCGCGCCCGGCGGTGGTCATAGCTTGCTCGTGTATGGCGCCGAGGGAGTCGAGCCCGCCAAGTTCCTCAACAGGCTTGGTGTGGCGGCTTTTGTTCTCAAATACCGTTTGGCGCGTGAGCCGAACTCGCCCTACAAGCTGGGCGTCGAGCCCAAAGAAGATGCTCTTCGCGCCATGAGGCTGGTCCGAAGCCGAGCCGCCGAGTTCGGTATCGATCCCAACAAGGTCGGTTTCTTGGGCTTTTCCGCTGGCGGTGAGGTGGGCTTCTGGGTTTGCTATGGTTCCGGCGCAGGCGATCCCAACGCGCCCGATCCGGTGGATCGGCTGAACGCAAAGCCGAACTTCCATATGTCGATCTATCCTGGTCCGCTTGGGCTTCCGGATTCGATCCAGCCCGACGATCCTCCGACCTTCATGGTCGTGGCGAACGACGACGAGGGCCACTCCGATGTGGTGATCGACCTGCTCAAAAAGTATCACGCCGCAAAAGTGCCGATAGAGGTCCACATCTATGCGAAGGGCGGCCACGGCTTCAATCTCGGCCAACGGTCCAATCTGGTATCGATCAGGGGCTGGCCGCAGAGGATGGTCGATTGGATGACCGACGGCGGCTGGCTCGCCTCGAACGCGAAGTAGCCTCGCTCATGATCGACGTCGAGCTGTTCTACCTTGGCCTGTTGGCGTGGGCAGCCTTGTGGCCCTTCTATGCGGCGCAACGAGGATTGCCCATCCTCAGCGAAGAGGTTCTACCCAGCCCAAGATCCGCCGAATACGTCCAGCAGCGTTATGATCGGAATTGCGCCAGGCGACAGATCTTCAGAGTTGCGCTGCTCTGCATGGCAATCTATTTTCCAATTCGAGTCCTCCTTGCCGATCCGGTCGAGCGGAGTTCTCTTGCCAACCTGGCCCCTTTGGCGTTCGATGCCATACCCGTCTTCCTTATCTCGTTTTTGACCGGACTCGTCGCCCGGGCCCGTCGTGAGAAGCTGCTCGCCAAGAAGCACCCACTCCTCGAGGACAGTCTCGTCTCCCCCTGGTTTCGCGTGGTGATCTTTCTCAGCCTGGCGATTCCCGTGAGTCTGATCGGAATGGCAATCTGGTACCGCCAAGAACTCGAGGCAGTGATTCCTCTTAGCGGCTTGGCGGTCCTATGCCTGTTCCTCCAGCAACGCCTGATTCTGAAGCTTTGGCTCAGAAACCGGGTGGCTCTCTCCTTCGATTCACCGCTCGGCAGGGCCGTCGAGAAGACCATTGAGGAGTTCGGCTTTCAGCCGAAGCGATTTGTGATGGTCCGAAGCTTCATGCCTAACGGCTTCGCGCTGAAGGATGGCACTGTCTCAATCACGTCCACGCTTCGACAGCTCCTCTCGGAGCAAGAGATTCAGGCGATCCTGGCCCATGAGCTTTCGCACGCCAAAGATGGGGATGCCAAGAGGCTTCATAGAATTCGGCAGCTTTGCGGCGGCTTCCTCGGAGCTTGCATCGGTTTCGAAGGGTTCCTGCTTTCGTCGGTGGGTATTCCGTTCGGGCTCATCGTTCCATGCTGTATGACCGCTATACCGACGCTCTCTCTCGCGCTGGCTTGGCCGCTGGCGAGGATCAGTCAAAAGCTCGAGTACAAGTGCGATGCCGACGCCGTGAGGGTTGGACTGGGGCCTCAACTGGCAACCGGTTTGGAAAGGCTCTCACTCAGTCTGGGAGCGCCGCTGCATTGGAGCCGGTTCGAGCGGCACTTCCTGACTCATCCGTCGACAGCCGACCGTATCGCCCGGATCTTGGCTAGCTCCTAGCCGTCGGCGGCGCCCAGCTCGGCCATCCTTGGATTGGCGATCTTTTCGAGCGCCTTTCCCATCACGGCGCTGAACCCAAGGAGAATGACCATGGCGACCCCATGCGGCACGTAGCCCAGCATCATCGCCTCTTTCAGCGGCGACGAGTAGATCACGACGACCCGCAGGATGGAATCGACGATAAAGGCGATGCCCCATCCCACGGCAGCCATCCGAATGGCCCGTCGAAACGTTGGAGTCGTCTCCCAGATCCGGTCAAAGGCCGCTGCCCGGGCAGGTTCGCCTTTGGAAGCCATACCCTTGACGCCTTCGTAGTTGATCGGCTTGCCGCGGAAGGAGGTTGCGATCAGGTAGATGCCGACGATCAGCGTATAGAGAGCTGGCTTGGCAAGCAGGATGCGCGGACTGCCGCCCACATTCAGCAGGACGATAGAGCCGGCGATCTCGGCGATCACCAGCATCCCAATCCGGTCGATCTTCCGGTTCTTCAGGGTGTTTCGGGCCGTGCTCGCCAAGGCCATTGCGGCTCCCCAGACCATTCCCCATTGCGGGGGCAAACCCAAAGCGCTGCAGATCGAGTAAGTCGCGATGGGCAGGACGATATCGAGCAGGTATCCGAGAAAGAGCTGTCTGGCCGACTTGGGCACTCCGGTCACGGCTGGCCTCGCAATGGAGCCCGGTAGAGGTTGGCCGCCGACTGCAGCGAATGCTGGACGGCTGCAAAGCCGTACTCCCGCATCTCGCACTCATACTGCGAGATCGCCTCTAACAGAGGTAGTTCGCCGCGATCGGCGGATGTCAGCAGCCGGGTCAGCAATGCCGCGTCGCGCATGGCCGTATTCGCCCCGACCCCTCCCGCCGGCGTCATCGTGTGGATGGAATCGCCAAGAAAGGTTACGCGAGAGGCGGGCCAAGGCTCGACGGGCCGGGAAGTGCGAAGGGTGATGGGAAACGTCGCCGGCACATCCGCCATGCCGACGAGCCGATGCAAGTCTGGATGCCAGTCCCTGATCCGGAGGACCGCCATCTCATGAAGCTCGGCTGAGGAAGAGGGAAGGGGGGTGGCGGCGAACACCAGGACCCACATGAGGTAGTCGTGAACGGCGTCCACGCGCGGATCATGCTCTCGCATCCGGAACATGGCCAAAGCAAGAGAGGCGTCCGGACCTACCACCGGTGTGAATCCGCCCTGCAGCGCTTCAGGCATCCAAGTCAGGGTCTCTTCGTCGACGGGCGTTCTTCCGTAAATGCAGACGTACCCGAGGTCGGCAACTTCGGCAGCCGGCAGGAGGGTGCGACGTAAGACCGAGTTCGTCCCGTCGGCCGCGATCAGTAGATCGCCCTCCGCCATTTCTCCGTTCACGAAGCGCACACCGACGCATTCGGAGTCTTGCTCGACGCCCGATACCTCCATGCCAAATCGGATCTCACTTTCCAGGCCCTGCAGCAGCACTTGGCGCAAGGTCAAGCGGTTGACTGCCGTATGAACCGCTCCCGATGGAATGCCGGGAATCCTGTAAACCAGATTCATCCGGTGGTCGAACGCGCCAACCGGGGGACTGCTCGGCTTGTTCGAAGTTCGTTGGTACAGGTCAAACAGCTCGTCGGGAAGGCATGCGCGAAGCGCCTCGTGTCCTTGCGGGTCGATCCGAAAACGGTAACCCTGAGCTCGGGCATTCGGGGACTGGTCTCGCTCGAAGACCTCCACGGAGATTCCGGCCCTTTGGAGACCCTGCGCCACACATAGGCCGCCGATTCCGCCGCCGGCTATCAGCACCTTTCCAATGCTCACGGCTTCCTCCGCCAGGACCCCTTTGCTGGGAGCTTCTCTCGCTCGTGGAGCGCCTGCTGTGAGTCGACGAGCTTGTTAAGGAGCCCTGCAAACGATCGGACGTCCTCGTTGGACCATCCCTCTACCATGAGCGCGAACCGGGAGAGGCCGACTTCGTAAAGCCGCTTGACCTCTTCGACTCCTTTCTCGGTGAGGGACACATAGCAGGAGCGGCGGTCCTCGGGGTCTTGCTCGACCTGAACCCGCCCAACCGCCTCCAACGCTTGGATCTGTCTCGTGATGGTCGATTGGTGGACGTCCAGCTCCTCGGCTAAAGCGGACGGCTTCGCCCTGCCGCTTCTGGCCAAGACGCCGAGGAGCGAGAGCGTCGCGGCGTCTCCATGCCGCCGAGCCTTTTCGATGCCGGCCACCACCTTCATCAAGCCCGAGACCATCTCGACGAGGTCAGCGTCTTTAGAGTGCATATCCATAGTATGGATCAGTTGCTTGCATCATGCAAATAAATAAGCCCTTTGACCCTAGTATCCTCATTTCGTGATCCCCCTCCTCGCCGCCATTGCCGCCTTCCAGCAGGCTCCCATTCCGTTCGTGGATTACGCGATCACCCGCGAAAGGGCCTTGAATGCCGAGCGTCTGCTGGATTGGCAAACGGCCTTCAACGATTGGGAGCGGATTCTCGACAGGACCGATGCGACCGTTGAGCAGAGAACCGAGGCGGCGGCGCACGTCCACGACCTGAACACGAAGGTGACTGTCGCCAATACGGATCCCTCAAAAGCCAAACCGTGGCCCGTGCTGGTGGTTCTCTTTCGCCAAATGGACGTGAGTTGGAAGGACAAGAAGGGCGGATCGCACCACTTCTCTTCGGAGATGCACGACGCTGACCAAGGGCTGATCTCTCGAGCGTTTGAGACGTTCCAAAACTACGTCTTTCGATACACGGGCGGCCTCCTCAAAGTCGTCCCGACCAAGATGGTGGTTGACGAGCCGGTGAAGGAGATCGACGGAGATGGGACGTTTTGGGTCAGTCCCCAGAAGCTTCACGACCGAATCATCAAGCTCATGGGCGGCAAGAAGTTCCAGAGCGTCTTCGTGTATCTGGAGGTCAAAGACGGCGTCGAGGAACTCCCGGCGGCTTTCTCAGGCGGCACGTTTGGAGCCGACCAGAATCTAGACGGCGCCGCATTCAGCGAGGTGCTGTGGAACCAGTCCCGTCCGACGGACGGCGAGGTGGAGCTGCACGAGTGGCTTCACGAGATCGACTGGATGTTCACGAACGTGCTTGGCTACCCGCAGGCAGCTTCCATCAATCCCGACACGGGCCGAAAAATCGGAGAGGAGGGCGGTGACCTGGATTATCGCCGGCCGAAATCCGATCTGAACTGGATGGACTTCTACATCCACATCATGCAAGACCACATCACGAGGCAAATGTGGCGCGAGGCGACCATGTGGGATCCTGCGGCGAATCCCTGGCTGGAGAAGCGAGGTTCTACTGGCGCCTCGGGGGCTGAGAGCGGAAACTGACCGCCAACCGGTTCAACGCGTTCATGTTCGCGACGATGAACGTAAGGTCGACCAACTCTCGGTCCTCGAACTCCTTGCGAACTTCTTCGTAGGCGCCGTCGGAAACGTGGGTCTCGGAGACCAGCGTCACTTCCTCAGCCCAGCGCAGGGCCGCACGTTCGCGATTTGAGAAGAACGTCGATTCATCCCAAGCCGGCAAGATGTCCAGCCGTTGCTGACACTCGCCCTCTTCGCGAAGCTGGTTCGAATGCAGGTCGCAGCAGTACAGACAGCCGTTGATCTGGGAAACCCGGAGCTCGACCAGGCGCCTAAGCTTGGAATCGATCGAGCAGTGCTCCAGATAACGGCTGGGCTGCAGCATGGCTTCCATGCCCTCGCGGGCAACGATTCGGTATTGGAGGCGGTTGGACACAACAAGATCTACGGTGGCACAAATCTTAGAATACGTATTCTTGCATCGCAGGTCCGGCGAAGACGTGTAGGATAGGGGGTGAATATGACCGGACGCCGCCTTTGCGCCCTCCTCACCTTCCTTCCAGTCCTCCTCAGCGCAGCGTTCGCCGGTCCTGGGCAGCGGGACCTCGTGGTGTGGGGCGTAAACCTGGGGCCGGATTCGAAGGGTGACCAGGCGGTGATCCGCGAGTTCGGCAAGCGTCATCCCGACATCAACGTCCGTGTGCTCACGATGGGCGCCGGCGGCATGGATCCGCAGAAGCTGATGACGGCTATTGTGGGCAATGTGGCGCCGGACGTAATCCTGCAAGACCGATTCACGCTTTCCGATTGGGCCAGTAGAAACGCGTTTCGACCTCTGGACGACCTGATTGCCCGGGACAAAGGCAAAGACCCGCTGTGCCCCACGCCGGAGCAGTACTACCCCGCAACCTGGGCCGAAGCCTCTTACGGAGGAAAGGTCTATGGTATTCCATCTGGAGCGGACGATCGCATCCTTTACTACAACAAAGCGCTCTTTGCGAAGCATGCGGACGATCTTCGCAAAGCAGGTCTGGACCCCAACCGGCCCCCTAAAACTTGGTCCCAGCTATTGGCTTACGGGAAGGCTCTCACCGAGTTCAATCCGGATGGATCGCTGAAAGTCGCAGGCTTCATGCCCAACTACGGGAACTCGTGGCTTTACATGTACGCGTTCCAGACGGACGCGAGCTTTATGTCGGCAGATGGTAAGACTTGTACTCTGGACAGCGACTATTCCGAGGAAGCTCTCAAGTTCATGGTCGACGGCTACGACCAGATCGGGGGGTATGAGAGGGCCAAAGCGTTCGAATCCGGATTTCTTCAGCGCCAAAACGATCCGTTCATGACTGGTAAGGTGGCCATGAAGATCGACGGGAACTGGATCTTGGACGACATGAGCCGGTTCCATCCGGAGATCGAAGTCGGAGTTTCGGAACCTCCTGTACCCGATGACCGCTATGAGCTAAAAGGACACTACAGTAAAGATAAGGACCGGTTCGTTTCTTGGATCGGCGGCTTTTCCTATGGCATCCCCAAAGGCGCTCGGAATATCGAGGACGCCTGGACTTTCATCAAGTTCGAAACGTCCGTCGAAGGCAGGGTCCTTGCCGCTAAAGAGCAGAAGGAGTGGGATCGATACTTGGGCCGCTCCTACATCCCATCGCTCGCCGCCAATATCGAAGCGAACAAGATCATCTTCGAGAAGTTCAAGCCCGCCGATGCCAAATTCGCCGCGGCGATCAAGCTCCACATCGACATGATGCCGGTGGGCCGTATCCGTCCCGCGACGTTTGTCGGCCAGCTTCTCTGGGACAATCAGGTGCGAGCCTTCGAGGCGGCCGCGTACCACAAGGCGAAGATACGAGATGCCCTCCTCACTTCGCAAGCGATCGTGCAGAAGGCGCTCGACGACTTCTATTCGCGGGCGAAGTACCCCGTCATCGATTTGGGCAAAGTCGTCTGGATCGGAATCGCAGTGGGTCTCGTTGTGCTGGCCGTCATCGTCGTCTGGCTAATGCGTCTAAAGCTCGGAAGGCTTGCCAGGCACGAGGCGAAGTGGGCTTACCTCTTTATATCTCCATGGATCGTCGGATTTCTCATCTTTACGATAGGGCCCATGGTGGCTTCGCTCTTCTTTAGCTTTACGCGTTATGACGTTTTGAACGAGGCGAGATTCGTAGGGCTTAAGAACTTTGCCGACATGGGAGGCTCGGATAAGACGATGATCCTGAAGAGCCTTCAGAACTCGGTTTACCTTGCAGCGATCGGTGTGCCTCTCAGTCTCTTTACCGGCCTGGCCATTGCGCTGCTGTTGAACACGGCGAGCCGGGGCATTCGGATCTATCGGACGATCTTCTATCTGCCCGCCATCGTTCCCGGGGTCGCAAGCGCGGTCCTCTGGAGCTGGGTGCTGACGCCGGATCCGAACAAGGGCCTTGTAAACGCCGGTTGGGCTCAAACAATTACTCCATGGTTGGGAGCGTCGCCGCCGGCATGGCTGAACTCGGCGAGCTGGTCGAAGGATGCGTTGATCCTGATGGGCATGTGGGGCGCCGGAAGCGGCATGATTCTGTGGCTTGCGGGGCTGAAGGGCGTCCCGAACACGCTTTATGAAGCCGCGAGCATCGACGGAGCCAATCCGAAACAGCAGTTCTGGAGCGTCACCTTCCCAATGCTGAGCCCCGTGATCTTCTTCAACACGGTCATGGGATTCATTGGAGCGATGCAGGAGTTCGACCGCGTCTACATCATGCGGCCGCCCTCGGATGGATCGGTGGGCCCGGATGACTCGCTCCTGACGCCGGTATTCCACCTATTCACCAACGGGTTCAAATACTTCAATATGGGTTACGCGTCGGCCATAGCCTGGCTGATCTTCACCATCATCGTGATCCTGACCTTCGGACAGTTCAAGCTGGCGCCCCGCTGGGTCCACTACGAGGCGGACAAGTGAACGAATCGCTGACCTACGCCATTGCCACGCTCCTGGTTTGGGCGGGTTTCTTCTTTGCGCTGCGGTCGCTCGCCATCGGCGTCAAGCTGATGGCGAGGGTGCCCGGAACGGATGGACAGCGCCTGTCGAAAGGCTTGATAGCCGCCGGACTCGGAGCGGTGATGTGCCTCCTCCTCGGCTCCGCGCTGCCCACGAAAGGCGGAGTCGCGACGACGGAGCCGTGGCGCTTCCCGCTCGTGTGGTTCGTCATGCCGTTTCCAGCTTGGCTCGCGGTCGTCTCGCTGGTCATGGCAGTGACGCGTTGCTTGCAGTCGGCGCTCAGTCTGAACCCGCTCGATAAGCTCGCCAGGTTCAAGGCTGGGCTTGTGTGGCTTGTGGTTGGCTTCGTCGGTTATTGGCTCTACCAACGCGACCCGGACGACAAGATCTCGATCCTGAAAGGCGGCGTCGGGCTCCAGCCCACGACGGCGCTCGCGCTGATCCTCTTGGCCGTGATCACCACGATTGCCATGGTCGTCGCGGGAAGGGAAGCGACCAGCCGCGGCTGGGCGAAGACTCTGGTCACGCAGTTTGCGCTCCTGGTCGGCTCGGTCATCTTCGGAATTCCATTCGTCTTCCTCCTGATCACCAGCTTCAAGGAAGTCGACGACATGTCGTCGCCGAACGGCATCGTGTGGGTGCCGAGGGTTTCACAGACGGTCCCTTACATGGACAAGAAGAACCCGGAGTACCAAACCACCTACAAGGGAAGCGAAGTGGTTGGCACGCTGATCGGCAAGAACCCGGACGGCACCGAACAGTTCAACGTTCTACAGCCAAGGGGATTGTCCGGCACGGTGTTCGACATACCCGACTCGGCCCTTAAGGAAGTCCCGCGAGACGCCGCGATCGTGCAGGGCGCCTACCATGGAATCGCATTCACGGGGGAAGTGGTGGAGGAGATGGAAGACGGACGGCGCCGCGTCCAGTTCCTGACTCCGTCGAGCCTTGCGGGTCAAGACCAGCCGTTCGCGCCGGCAGAAGTGAAGAACGTCAAAAAGGTGGGCCTCAACTGGAAGAACTATCCCGAGGCGCTCCAATTCCTTCCGCCCGACGCGGACCGCGGTCTGGTGTATCTCAAGAACACGCTGATCATCGTGATTCTGAACGTCATCGGCACGATCCTGAGCTCGTCGATCGTCGCCTACGCCTTCAGCAGGATGAACTTTCCGGGCCGAAACGTCCTGTTCGGGATTCTGCTCAGCACCATGATGCTTCCTGCGGCGGTCACCCTGTTACCGACGTTTCTCATCTTCCGGGACCTGCACACTATCGACACGCTGATCCCGCTCTGGGTGCCGGCGTTCTTTGGGTCGGCCTTCAACGTGTTCCTCTTGCGCCAGTTCTTCATGCAGATTCCCATGGAGCTCGAGGACGCCGCCAAGATTGACGGCTGCACCTATCTGAAGACCTTTTGGGACATCATGCTGCCGCAGATCAAACCGGCCTTGGCCGTCATCGCCATCTGGACGTTCATGGGCGCCTGGAACAACTTCATGGGCCCCCTGATCTACATCAGCTCGCCCGAGCACATGCCGCTCAGCTACGCCCTGCAGCTCTTCAACGGCGAGCGCAGCGGCGACGAGCCGGGGCTGGTGATGGCCTTCGCCACGATGTGCATCACGCCGGTCCTTCTCCTGTTCTTCTTCGCTCAGAAGTACTTCATCGAAGGCGTGACCCTGAGCGGCCTGGGAGGAAGGTAGCAGCCGCTGGAGATCGCCCGGACGGGGCCCAGAAGGTGACAGGTCGGTGAGTTCTCTCAGACCCGCAGCCACGCACGCATCTTTTGCAGCTTCTTCGGTCCGAACCCTGAGATGGCGCGGAGCTCGTCGACAGACCGAAACCGGCCGTGCTGTTTCCGGTAATCGAGGATCCGCTCAGCGGTCGCGGGTCCGATGCCGGGAATCGTTTGCAGCTGCTCCGATGAAGCTTGATTCAGATTGACCGCGGCTGAAGGGTGCTTCTTGGTCGTCTGCGGCGTCTTGGTCACCGCCGGTTCGGCAGGCTTCGGCGCGTTTGGCTCGACGACTTCTTGAACCACGAGCGGTGGGCGTGGCTTGAATTTGGTGGCTCCCACATAACCCGCGCCGAAAAGGAACAGCATCCCTAGCGTGAAATAGCCGAACCGTTCCTTGGGGGCGAGATGGGAGAACATCAGCGATCCTTGGGCAATCCCTTTTCCAGTAAAGCGTGTCGCCAGCCGCGGACGCTTACCGAGCACCCTGGCGCTCCGATAGAGTTCAAAAACCTCTCCAAGATCAGCGCTCCTGCGGGAAGAGTCGCCTCGCGGCCAGGTTCCATTCCAACGATCTTACGCCTTTCGGCTTCCGGCATCTTCATAAGGCGGCCGCTTTCTCGGCTGATCTCTCCAAAGTCCAACCATGCGCCGTGCACCTTCTCCGGGTACCACTCTGCGAGGCGCTCGCGAATCGAAACAAGGTTTGTGCCGGTGGCGCCGAGAGCTACCGCGTGGCCGCATTGGCCGCGACGGTAGCAAAGGCCGATGCAGTCGTCGATCTCTACCGTCGCCGACAGGATTTCGCTTGGCCCCGGGCACTCTTCATGCAGAACTCCGCCCTTCAGCCCCAAGGTGCCGATAGGATAGCTGCGGCGGAAAAGCACATCCCAACGGCCCGCACTTCTATCGGCGGTGACCAGCTCGGTGCTTTGACCTCCTACGTCCACGATGGAGATGCGATTCTGATCATAGAAAAACGGGTCGTCCGCCACCGATTCGAACCCGAGCTGGGCCTCGTCGTCCCCTGAGAGCACCTCGACCGGAGTCTCCTGCGAGGCGGCCTTCTCCCTAAAGACCGCTGTGTTGGATGCGATCCGCGCGGCCATGGTAGCGGCGGCCAAGACTTCCGTGGCTCCCAGTCGGTGGGCATCGTCGAAGCACTCTTTGAGTGCGGCCAGCGTCTTTGCCATCCCCTCGTCGGAGAGTAATCGCGTCTCACGAACACCCTTGCCCAGCGAGGTCACATGGGTCGTTTCAAGAACGGTCTGCCAGCCTCCTTCGGTCTGCTCCTCCACCAGGAGCAAGACGGAATTCGAACCGACGTCGACCACCGCTTTGCGCATCGAAGCCAATCGTACCGAGGGGCTGCTATTCTTGGCCGATGGCAAAGCTGTTGGGCATCGATGTCGGCACATCGGGGTGCAAAGTCCTTCTGATCAACGAAAGGGGGCAGGTTTTGCGCTCGGCCAGCGCCGAGTACCCCATCAGCGTCCCGAGACCCCTCTGGTCCGAACAGAACCCCGAGGACTGGTGGGCCGGAGTCCAGAAGTGCCTTCAAGAGATCGACGAACCCAGGCCGGACGCGATCGGAGTGACGGGACAGATGCATGGCGCCGTATTTTTGGACGATCACGACGAGGTGATCCGGCCGGCCATTCTTTGGAACGATCAACGCACCGTCGCCGAATGCGAAGAGATCGATCGGGTCGTGGGTAAAGAACGGGTGCGAGCCATCACCTGCAACCCACCGTTGACTGGCTTCCAGCTTCCCAAGCTGCTTTGGCTGAGAAACAACGAGCCCGAAAACTTCTCCAGACTCCGATCGCTCTTGCTTCCCAAGGATTACATCCGGTTCAAGCTGACGGGCGTTAAAGCGACCGAAGTCAGCGACGCCAGCGGTACAGGCGCGCTGGACGTGCCCAATCGCCGTTGGTCGCAAGAACTTTTAGAGACCTTGCACCTCAGCTCGCAGCTCTTGCCAGAGTGCTTCGAGTCGCAAGTCGCCTCGGCGAAGACTCGTGACGGCATACCCGTCGTGGGAGGGGGCGGAGATCAAGCCGCGGCGGCCGTAGGTACGGGCGCGGTCAAACCGGGCGTCATCAGCGTCAGCCTGGGAACGAGCGGGGTGGTCTTCACGGCGATTCCTAGTCCGGAGTACGACAAATCCGGCGCGGCTCACACCTTCTGTCATGCGAACGGCGCTTGGCACGCGATGGGCGTAATGCTTTCATGCGGGGGCGCGCTGAGGTGGTATCGCGACACGCTGGGAGGCGGTCTGAACTACGACGAGCTGGCTCAGGAGGCTGGGTCGGTCGCTCCCGGCGCCGATGGTCTTACGTTCCTGCCCTACCTCACGGGAGAGCGCTGCCCTCACAACGACCCCTACGCGCGGGCTTCTTTTTCTGGCCTGACTCTGGGCCATACGCATGCTCACTTGAGCCGCGCCGTTTTTGAGGGCGCCAGTTTTGGTTTGTTGGAGGGAATGAACCTTCTCAAATCGCTCGGGGGATCTTCACAAGAGGTGCGGGTCACCAGCGGAGGGGCGAAGAGCGCCTTTTGGGTCCAGATGCTTGCCGACATGTTCGAAACCCCGTGCGTGACGTTGGAATCCGACGAGGGGCCGGCCTTTGGCGCGGCGATTCTGGCCGGAGTCGGCATCGGGATCTGGCCAACCGTAGAGCAAGCCTGTGGCGAAATCATAAGAATCGTCAAACGATTTGTGCCTTCCGGTCTGTCTTATGGCGGGGTTTACCAAAGATATGCTGCCTTATATGAATCCCTTAGCAATTGGAACAAACGCGAATGGTCATAATAAAGTGGCCCGATGCTGTTTGGAATTGATCGAATCTGGTAGCATCGGTGTCCAATATTCGGAGTGTTGTTTCTCTACTTATGACTGTCGACCAGAACCAGACGCCCGTGGGTACCGAAGAGGCCCCTGAGCAGGTGGACATGCCTGCACCAGCGTCCGACGCATCCCACTCGGAGCCCGCGGCCGAGACGCCCGTCGAAGCCCAAGCGGCTGCGCCAGACCCTGCTCCCGTAGTCGAGCATGCTGCCTCGGAAGAGGCCGCGACGCCAACTGAGACCCAGGCGGACGTCGCCGAGCAGGCTGCTGCTGCCCCTACCGCCGCTTCAACGGAGCCTGAGGCGGCCGTTGCCCAAGCGCCCGAGCCCCCGGCGTTGCCCGCCGAGCCAGAGCCCGCCCCCGAGTCGGCTCCCGCTCCCGAGGCGTCCATGCCCGAGCAAGCGCCGCCGACCGAAGAGAAGCCGGGCGACTTGGATCTGTTCGATTCGTACATGAACGCGATGGATCGCGGGGAAGATCCCGAGGCGGCCATCGACAGCAGCTACAAGAGGCTTCAGAAGGGCGACCGAATCGAGGCGACGATTATCCAGGTCGACAAGGACAAGGTTTTCGTCGATCTCGGCACGAAGGCCGAAGGGATCGTCCCGCTTGGAGAGCTCAGCGAAGACAACCTCGAGACCGCCAAAGGGCACTTCAACGTCGGCGACAAGATCAACGTCGTCGTCATTCGGCCCGAGGGCGCCGAGGGCAATCCGATCGTCTCCAAAAAGCGAGCCGATTTCGAAGAGGCCTGGGATCGCATCGAAGATGCCTTCCGGACCCAAGAAATGATCACCGCGCAAGTGGTGGACCGCGTCAAGGGCGGATTGGTCGTCGACGTGGGCGTGCGCGGTTTCGTGCCGGCAACCCATGTGGGTTCGGGCAAGCTGCGAAACATCGAGAAGTTCGTCGGCCAGCCGCTTCAGCTCAAAGTGATCGAGATCGACCGTGACCGAAAGAAGGTCGTCCTCTCCAACCGTCAGGCCGAAGAGGAACGGCGGCAGAACGCGAAGGACGAGATTTTCCAGAACGTCAAGCCGGGCGATATCCTGGACGGCTCGGTTCGAAGGCTCACCGACTACGGCGCTTTCGTGGATCTCGGAGGAGTCGATGGCCTGCTCCACATCTCAGAAATGAGCTGGGCGCGCATCAATCACCCCAAGGAGATGTTCCGCGAGGGCCAGAAGATCAAGGTGATGGTGCTTCGTCTCGACGAAAAGGCAGGCAAGATCTCGCTTGGACACAGGCAGGTGCTGCCCGACCCGTGGAACTTGATTCGCCAGAACTACAAGGACCGACAAAACCTCAAGATCACTATCGGTCGCATCGTGCAGAGCGGAGCGTTCATCAAGCTGCCGGAAGGCGCCGAGGCGTTCATGCCCGTGAGCGAGATGAGCTTCCGGCGCATCAAGCGACCGCAGGACGTGGTTGAAGAGGGCCAAGAAGTGGATGCGCAGATCATCGATCTGAGACCCGACGAGCGAAGGATGGTCCTTAGCATGAAGGCTCTCGGCGGCGGAGGCGAGGTCCGTTCGCAGGGCGGCTCCCCCGAAGCTCCCCCGAGCTACGAGGACGAGGGTCGAAGAAAGGATCGCGGAGGCAAGAAGGGCGCCAAGAAAGGTGGCCGAGGCGGCGGACGCGATTACGAGGACGACTTCGAGGAGTCGCTCGGCCGTCGAGGCTTTGCAACCGGCGGCGCGACAATCGGCGAGCGTTTGGGCATGCTCAAGGGTTTCCTTGGGCGCGACGAGGAAGAGGAAGAGAAACCCGACGACTCCGGCGACCAAACGAAAGACGAAGAGTAGCCTTTAGCGGTTTGCTATGCTCCAAGCTGCCCGGCGTGTGAACGGCGGGCAGCTACTCGCTTCCCTTCAGATGCTGGTCCAGCATCGCGCGCCGGCGCGCTATTTCTGTCCCGCGACAGGGAGCGCATGAGCAATCTTGATGCAGCCTGGCGAGAATTCACGTCTCCAGGTACGCGTGAAGCTGCGCCGACATCAAAAATCCAATTTCGAGACGCCGATCTGCGAACGATCCGACCTGTTGAGACCGTCCGATCAGAGCTATGTCACGCGGTGCGTCAGGTGTCACGTTGAGCCGGTTGCAGCCCGCTAGTTATCATGCTATACTCACGGCGATTTGCCGGGGTTCGGCTTCCTTTGGGTTTGCCACCGGCTTGATCGCGGACATATGAGGGAAATTGGCTGCGTCGTGTACGGGATGGCTTCGTGGAGAGCGCGGAGAATCTCAATTTAAATGAGCGGTGTAGGCATGAAAGGTTCGCGTAGCACGGGTAACAACCCCCAGGAAAACAGGATGAGGAAGGAGGACGCGTCAGAGTGAGGCGGTTCATCGCATCGTTAGCAGGCAAGGTTCTTAGCCATATGGTCGTCGTGGCCCTATTGGTGTGGTTTTTCAGTACGAGCTTCGTGGTTAGCGCGGTAGCTCAAGCCGAGTTTCAGCCCAGTATGGCTGTCGCGCAGTTCACGGTCTCTGACGGTCTGTCGGCTTCGTACGGACAGACCGCCGGCGACGCTATCCACGACGAGCTTGCCAAGACCGGCAAGTTCCGCGTGATTCCGACGGACCAGGTCCATCGTCAGATCTCGACGATGGGGCTGAGCGAGCCCTTGGCGGGCACGACGAATATCCTCCGCGTTGGCCAAGAGCTGCGCGTCGGATCCATCGTTTCGGGCGGAATCTACGGCGCAAGGGTCGAAAACGTCGCTGGGGGCCGGCAGGCCAAGGTGGCGATGCAGGTCGTCGTGTATGACGTCGCAAGCGGCCTTCCCGTCAACGGTGCTGTGGTGACTGGAGTCTCCACTGTTCGGTCGGGCAATGTCAGCGACCAGACGTTGATCAACGACGCGATCCAGGCAGGCGCCGCCGATTCGGTCCTGGAGCTTCAACAGCATCAGCTGCCGAACGCGACGGTTCTCAACACGTTGACCGATCGCTGCTACATCAACCAGGGCTCGCGAGCCGGATTCAAGAACGGTCAGACCGTTGTCCTGAGCCGTGGCCGAGAGCAGGTTGCCACAGGTCGGATCGCCGACCTCGAGCCGGATGAGGCCACGGTCATCATCGAGCGCCAAATGCTCGGTGTCGCACCAGGCGACCATGTCCGCGCGGTCTTCCCGATTCCGCAGATCGATACCGAATCGCCCTTCAGCGCAAGCGGCAACAGCCCGCGCTTGAAGCGGCAGGCAAAGAGCGGCAACAACTCCGGCTTGGTCACTCTGCTGGCGGTCGTGGGCTTGGCGGCCGTTCTACTGGGCAGCTCCGGTGGAAACACTGGTCTCGTCACCGACGAAGTCGTGGCGGAGCCTGCGATGTATCCGATCGAGAGCAACGGGCCAACCGTCTCGGTTCGAGTTAGCTGGAGGCCCAATCTCTTCGCGAAGGGCAATTCGCAGAGGGCCGCTTGGCAGGTATGGCGAAGCGACCGGACGGATGCTCCCGTAGCCGTCACCTCGGGCGACCAGACGAACGTCTTCGATCTTCAATATGCGGGAGCGATCACCCAGTACACGAACTGGACTCAGCTCACGTCCGTCACGGGAGGCGCAACGCCCTGCGTCGGCACTTTCCAAAACGAGACGATCCCGACGGGTCTGCCTTCTTTGCAGCCTGGCCATCCGTACATCTATAGCGTCGAGCTCGTGTACGTTCTGTCCCAGATCGATACCCCCATCGTGCAAACCAACACAAGCGGTGGCGGCGGCAACACGGCCGGCGGCCTCACGGCTGGCGGCACCGGCGGCACCGGCACTGGCGTAACGGCCACCGCGACGGGAGGCGGCACCACCGGCATCGGCGGTACCAACACGACCGGCACGAATACCACGGGCAACACCGGAACAACTGGAACGGGCACGACAAGCGGCAACGTCACACTCTGCTACTTCGTCTCTCCCAGGCAGTCCAGCAAGGGAACGGCCACGCCGCTGCCTCAGCCGGTTATCTTGAACCCGGCCCAAGGCGGTGTGTTCACCAACTCGCCTCGACCGTCCTTCGCGGGCTCGGTCCGAGACTTCCCAACGGAGATCGACTACGTCGTCCAGTTCTCGGCTCAAAGCGACTTCCCGCGCAACAGCTCGTTGACGTACACGTATGGGACGATCAAGGGCTTTGGCGCCGGTACGGCGTCGAGTGGCCCCACCATTCCCCTGCCGTCGCTCACTCTCAGAGACACGGGCGTGACGAAGGGACTGCTCCCTCCGAAGATCCAGGGCGCCAGCCCAGTCTTCTGGAGAATTGGCGCACGCGCTGCGAACGACCGGCCGGGCCCAGTCAAAGACCCGCAGACGCACCTGAGGTATATCTTCAGTCAACCGTCCTTCTTCGTATGGCCAAGTACGGGCGGCACTCCCTCGGCCACCAGCCATACGACGACGAAAGCGAAGCATTAGCGTGAATGTTTCCCTCCCCGCGTGCGTCTTAATGAAAAAGATTTCGCGGGGAGGTTTCCTCATTTTCTCCTGAACACCATGAATAGCTCACTCCAAAAGGCTCTCGCCGCATCGCTCATGGCGATAGGCGCCTCCACGGCTGCCATTGGCCAAGGGTTGATTACGTCGTCCAGTGTAGGTGGCTGGGATTACGATCCGAATTGTATCGATCCCAATAACACCGCCCCGTTCAGTGCGGATTACAACGTGTATCGCCTTGAGAACGACCTCATGGCGTCCGGCATCGGCGTTCAAGGAACTGTCTCGTGGAAGTTCTGCAACCCTGTTGGCCCTGCCGCGAGCGTTCCGGTCAGAGGTCGCATCGGCTTCCAGATCGGCGCCCAGGGCACTGTCCAAGACGACCTCAGATTCGCTCAAGGGCTGTTTGACGTCTCATCCGACAACTTTGAAGATCTCACCTACGGTATGTCCGGCGGGCATGATCCTTTCGGATTTGGCGTCTACTCGACCCAGAGCGGTTCTGGATGGAGCTTCGCAAGAGTTCTGCAGCAGAAGCCCGGCGGCAACGTCACGACGTTCCTATATGGGTCGGCGCAGTTTAGCGGCTATGTCGGCGCCAGCAACCGGTACATGTACACCGACCAGGTTGCCAACAACATCGACACGCGCTGCATCATCGACGTGATTGGAGATGCGGCCCGGGTTACGTGGACCCTGACCAACCAATCGGGAGCGCCTCTCAACCTTGGCCTCTGGTATGGGCAGTGGGTCTTTCTCGTTGGCGGACGTTTTGCTCTGTCAGGTAACGGGTTGGATCCGGGATCGAACTACGGCGACACTCTGGGCTACATCTCAAACCCGACCGCCCCGCCAGTCCAGCAGGACGCCCAGCCCTACGTCCTAGTGCCCGGGCAGAAGCCCGTCGTTGTCGGCCATCGGTTTATCGCCGCCACCGACCCCGGCAACTTCCCAGCTTGGTGCGATTTCACGGGCTCACCGCTCTTCGGCTCCATCAGCCCGCAGTTGGGTGGTGGATTCCAAGTCGTCAACGCGCCCTATTCGAACGTTTCTGATGAGAACGGCCAGAGCGATCAGACGCCGGTCGATGAATTCGACATCGGAGATATCGACTTCTTGCTCGGCGGCAACGGCGCAGCGATTACCGATCCTAAGTTCAACGACATCATCTTCAACGATGCGTTCTTCTCCTTGGACTGCGCTTACTTGCAGAAGTGGCAGCCGACCTTGGTGGCAAACGGTCAGTCGCGCAATATCGTGACCTACTACCGCAGCACCTGGGGCGACTCCAGCTATGCGAATGGCTACACCGCAGTGGTCGACACGCCGAAGGTGATCAGCTCCAATAGGAGCAACCCGTCGACGTTCGACCCCAACCCATTCTGGATTCAGGTCAACGTGGACAATACGGGTGGCTTCGGCCTGGTGAACACACCCGTGCCAATGTCGAACGTCAAGGTGACGCTCAAGCTTTCGCAGGGAATGTATGCGGTTGGCAATCCCACGCAAACAACGATCACCAAGGTAATCCCGAGCATTCCCGCGCTGAACATCGGACGGGCTGACTTCCACATTCAAGTGGATCCCACCGTCTTCGGCGTCCTACCCTACTCGGTCACCATCGATCCGTCCGTCGGCGCCGAAAAGGTTATCAACGGCTCCATCAACGTCGCCGCTACGCCGACGCTGCTGGTCCGCGGTGGCCCCAACCTGGTGACGTCGCCATGGGTCCTTGGAAACGCGACTTGGGAAGAAGTCCTCGCTCCGCTGGAGCCGGAGGCCGACTTCCAGGCCTATACGTGGGATCCGATCCAACAGGCTTACGTGATCCAGACCAGCCCGGTACGGGGCGGAGGAACCTGGATTATCTCCAAGTCCGACCACGGCTTCTTTGCCCTGGGAGGAAATCCTTCGCAGCCTACGGACGAATTTCCGCCTTCCCTTGGGGCGCCTAGCGTGACGCTCCAGCAAGGTTGGAACTTGGTCGCCAACCCGTACAACTACAGCTTCCAGCTAGGACAGCTCGTCGGCGTTCCGCAAGGGACCACCACGACGCTGCCCTACTCTCAGATGGTCGCGCAGGGCATTTTCGATGGCTCCTTCGCCTATTACCAGCAAGACCTTCAGACCTATAACTTCATCGATGGCAACAGCGCCTACCTGCTGCCGAACTATGGGTACTGGGTCTTCGTCACCGAGCCGGTGGCGCTGGTCTTTCCACCGGTGTTCGACCTGTTCGTCCGGTCGGCGCCCGCGTCGGATACGTTCCACCAAACGTACAACCATTGGAAGCTGCAGTTGGCGGCCCAGAATGGGAACCGGCAAGACCTCAGCACGATTGTTGGATTGGATACCACCCCCAACGAAGCGATGAGGATGCAGGTCCACAAGGCGCCGTTGGTTCCGGTGAAGGCCGGCATCAACCCGAACGCGGTACGAGCCTACGTTGCGACGACAAGTTCGGCGGCATCGACTAGCCAAGGAATCGGAACCCGGAGCAGCTTCGGCGGGCAGTACGCACAGTACTTCCACACAGTTCCGGGCAAGCAGGTGTACTCCTACAACGTCTACTCACACAAGGGTGGCAACGTCACGATCACTTGGCCAAATCTCGCGAGTATTCCGACGAACCTGGACGTGAAGGTCACGGATGTGACCGCGCCGGGCCAGTCGGTGACAATCGATGCTCGAAAGGCTGCTGGCTACAGCTTCACCTCCAAGGCTCAAAGCACCGAGAAGTTCCAAGTGACGATTACGCCGCTCGGAACGGTCCGCGAGGCCATCAACAACGTGACGACGAAGGTTCACAACGCGGGTTCGACGAAGAACATGACGATCAACTGGGACCTCACGACGAGGGGCCTGGTCAGCATGTATGTCTACAAGGGCACGACCCACATTGGGACGATCGTTGTGGATCGAGATGGCGTGGTGGGTAAGAACACCATCGAGTGGCCGATGAGACTCCTTAGCGGGCAGCTCATTCAGCCCGGCAACTACACACTACAGATCACGGCGACCGGCGAAGGCGGCGATACGGCTACCAAGCTCGTGAACCTGTCTCTTTAACTTATCTCGGGTAAGGGCTCCATAAGGCGCCCTTACCCTCTTCCGATTGGGGCGAGCAAATTTAGCCTTGAAGTTACGCCATTCAGCTTTGGCAGCCCTCCTGGTCCTGGCTGCGGTTGCTTCTGCCGACCAGTCTCAGGTGAAGGTCTCGTTCTGGCCTTCGGTGGCGGTCGCCGACAGTCACACCACGATCAACGTCACCGCGGAGGTACGGGATTCGTCGGGTCATACGGTCCGCGACGGCACGCAGGTGATGTTCACCTCGACGATCGGGACGTTCCAATCTTCGGTTGTGCCGACGGTCAGCGGCACCGCTCACGCCGTTCTTCTGGCCCCTTCCAGCGCCGGCATCGCCTCGATCACGGTTGCACCGGTCGATTTGAACGGCAACCCAACGGTGATTCAGTACGAGTTCGTCGGGAGCAAAAGCGAGCTCTCGTCGGCGAAAGAGTACGTCGAGATCATCGCGCCCGGCTACATGCAGTATGCCCATGACCGCCGTGTCATCGGCGCCGCCGCACCCAACCAGGGAGTGAGCCTCCGCTACAAAGACATCTACCTGCGGGCGGACGATCTTCAATACGACATCAACTCCTACACGGTTATTGCGAGAAAAGCCCATCTCAAGATGGGCAAGGTCTCGACGAACTTTGACGAGCTGAACTTGACACTCAACGCCCACCGAGGCGTTGGCACTACGAACTTTCGCGCCTCAAGCCCGTCGAATGTGACTTTCGCCGGGGGCGTGTTTGCGTTCCTGGCTCAGAAGGACGACCAAACGTGGATCATCGCTCCGCCCGAGGAGCGCTACGGACTTGTGGAGTTCGATCGCACCGGGATGAAGGCGTTCACCGGCCAAGGGCAGGCCGCGAACTTCGACCTTGCGGACATCAGCACTTCGCCAAGCACGGTCTCGGCTCGCAAGGCCGTCGTTTTCCCGAGGAAGGGTATCCAGTTTCAGAGCGCCGAGCTCTACGTGGCGAACGCCAAGCTCATCAAGCTTCCACTGTTCGTGGTCAATTTCAATTCGAGTACGGGAAGCCCCCTTGTCACGGACGACATCGTCAGCGTCAACGACAATCAGATCGGAGTGAACTACCCACAGTATCTGATCCTCAGGCCGGGCCTCACCAGCGATCTGCGGTTCCACATGGGCGACCGGTACGGGAGGGGTTTGGGCTCCGACCGGGGAGCGTTCCTCGACTACGAGATCAACTGGGACCATGGCGACGACATGGAAGGCGGTCTGACCTTCGGAGGAATCGGCCGAAACGACTGGGAGCTGGATGCTCACCAGTTCTGGAAGCTGGGCGACCGCACCACCACCACGGCCCAATTCTCGCTTCCCGCTGGCAACGGCATTTACGGGTCTGGCTCGATCGACCATCAGTTCGTCGGGTATTCGATGTCTTTGAATGCCGCCCACAGCCAGACGTTCACCGGCTTCACTTCCAGCAGCCAGAGCTACGGCGCGAGCCTGATGACCGACTCCCGCAGGGTTGGAAGACTGCCTTTCCGTTACACGATCGGAACGACGGCTACTGAGACGGTGAGCAACGACGAGCTCCTTGGTCGCCGGTCTCAAGATGGAGAGGGTCTCACCCTCAACCTCCAAAGCGACTCGATCCCCATCGACAGGATTTCCAACCTGACCACGTCTTGGCAATTCTCCAAGCTCTATGGCGAGAACGTCGCCAAAGTGCTGGGCGTCGTCGGTTCGGTCAATATCAGCCACCGGCTCAGCAACAACGCCAACCTCCTCACAAGCTACACGTTCACTGAGGACGGCTTCAACGAGGCGGCAATCGGACGCCACATGGTGACCGTGCAGGGCAACTACCACCAGGGCAATTTCTCGGCAAGTCTTCTTGCCAGCAAGAGCCTTGGCATCGATCGCCTTAACCTTTACGGCGACGCGTCCTACAGCCTGAGCAAGCTGTGGAGGCTGGCTTACACCTACACCTCGGATCAGTACCTGGGAGAGCAGTTCCTTGATTACAACTTCGCCATCGGTTACCGCATCGGGTGGCGTGAGGTTGGCCTTACTTGGTCTTACAGCACCAAGAGGTTTGGTATCGAGCTGCTTGGAGCCCAGTTCTGACCCGTTCTCGTCTCCGCGGAGCAACCCTCTTCACGGTTCTCTTTCTCCTTCTCGGCTTCATTTCCAAACAGGCGCCCGCCGATAGCTTTGGCCGCTACGGATACGATGCCTTTCTGAATCTGCCGGACCTCAAGGTGAGCCTCTCCGGCTTCTCGGCAAAACCGGATGGCTCGGACGAAATCGCGTTCTTGAATCCCGCCAAATCCTTTCGGGTCGTCTCGACGCATGCGACGGCGCAGGTGGTGGAGCTGACAGGAGGAGCGGGCGCTCCGTCACAGGCTCGAGCCAGCCTGCTCGGAAACTGTCTGGACCTGTTCTTCCAAAAGGGCGCATACCTCCGCCTGAGATGCGAGCAGGCCCCGTTCTTGAGTTGGAAAGAGGGTTCCGTCGGTCCGCACGTTCCGACTCCGGATTTGGAATGGGCTCTGCTGTCCTTCCAAACCCCACAGCCTCCGATCATGCTCGGCTTTTCGGGAAAGAAGGCCAGCTTCGAAGTGACGGGTAAGGCCGGAGCATGGATTCTCGGATGCCCGAACTTTTCAGGCTGGTTGCGAGTCCTGCTGCCTCTGGGAACGCGCGCCGAGTACCCAACGGACGCTTCCGGCCTGGGAACTCTCTCTGCTAAGGTCGCAAAAGACGCCGCAGTCTGGAGCGCGAAGACGCCGGTGGAATCGCGCGTCAAGATCGTGGCGTCGGATACGGCGGTAGATGCCGAATGGAGCTTCGACGGTTCCGGAGTCTTCATCCCGCCTGCCGCTACTTTGGCCGAGCTGGGTGGAAGCTCCCTCTCCATCACGTCGCCTCACCATTCGCTGCAGGGCGGTGGCCAACTCGGCCCGTATCAAGTAACCGACGGCTCCAAGCTCGTCATCCACTTCCCGGTCCATAAGATCCGCCCCGGTCGAGCGCTCGGAATCGGTTCCCCGCCTCAACCTTCGCTCTCGAATGTGAAGCCGGACGCCGTGGACGGAGTAGTGAGACTGGCGTTGGAGATGCTTCTCGCGAACCAGGACTCCGCCATCTCCAAGGTCTGCGACCAAGAGTCCGCCGCTTACATTAACGGGGCTTCCTACACCGTGGAACCCTGCACTGGCCAGCAGCTGCCGTTTTCGGCCGCGGGCGACGGCATCAAGATTGCCGCTGCCCACGCTCTCTTGGCGCAGGCGTCGCAACTGGTCGTCGACTCTAACGACACAAACGGCCTTTTCGACTCTCTTCTGTGGAGAAGAGATTGGTGGACGTGGATGATCTGTGCCAATGACCTGGATGAAAGCAGGCGCGCATGTGCGCTGGCGGCTGTCGCAGGCGCAATGTCCAATTCCCCCACGGCACGCCTTTACGCGGCAACGCTCGAAGCGGGTTTGGACGCCCAGACCGCTGAGGAACAGGGGAAGACCTTGGCCGAGCCCCTCCTTGGCTTGCGGGAAGGAATCTTCGAGCTCAAGCGCAAGCCCGGTCCCGAGCTCGAATTCTATAAGCTGCTTCAGAGCCCGTTCAAGGTGGGCGAGGGGCCGGCGTTGACCCTGCAGGCGCAGGGAAAGGATTTGATGGTCTCTTGGCCTTCGCCGGGAAGCTCCGTCTCGGTGATGACCTTTTTCAACGTCCCGGGCTGCCGTCTCACTCCTCTCAAGAACCTGCCGAAGTTCTCGGTCTCCGGAGCGGAAGACTCGACCAGCATCACCTATCTCACCAAAGAGCCCGGAGAATGCGCCGCGAAGCTGGTTCTTCCGGACGGCTTTCCTCCGCTACCCAAGGTGGTCCCAATTCCCGGCGCCGGGTAGGAGTCGGAGAACGCAATGCGTAGCTCAGCGTTCCCGCCAGGGGCTCCTGCGCGAATTCCTAGGCGATTCTCGTTCCCTCCGGGAGCTTGCCTTCCAGAACCTGAATGTCCAGCGTTCCATCTGCCCTTCGCTCTGCCGTTCCCCAAGCCCCGGGAACAGACCACAGGCCCTTGAAAGGCTTTGTCGTGAACGATAGTGTCCTGTCGACTGCATCGTAGCGGCAACCGGTCCAAGCCAGCATAAGGCCATAAGAGGCGAGGGCTCGGGCATAGTGGGAGCCACACTCGAATTCGTTCCACGGGTTTCGCCGCCGCCCATCGTGCCTTTGCCGAATTGCCTTGGCAATATCGAGCGCCTTTTGCCGCTCGCCTTCGAACGCCAGGTGAGTGGCTACCTGGTACTCGATTCCCGTCCACACCTCGTCGGAGTAGACGAACGGATAGAAAGGTGTCTCGCCGCGAGGCCAAGAGCAGAGAAGGAGGCCGGCCTCGTCCGCAACCGCATAGACCCGCTGCAGATTTTCGTGGTCTCCCAGGGGCGAGCGGAAGTTGTAGCGGTAGATCGAGTTCAAAGCTTCGTGTATCTTCTGGGAATCGACCAGATCGCCCAGCCCCGCCACGGTGGCGCTAAGCTGACCGAAGAGCTGGTCCGACAGACATCCGGCGCCATGCTGGTAGCGAGGGTCGGAAGCTGCAACGAACTGTCCAAGCTGTTTGAAGAACTCGCCATTCCACAGCTCCGCAACGGTCTTTTCACGTCCCGAGGCAAGCAGGGAGCGGCACTTCTCGCCAAATTCGCTGTCTCCCACATGGCCGGCAATCAGCTCCATCGATCGAA
Source organism: Fimbriimonas sp. (assembly GCA_035550555.1). Taxonomy (GTDB): domain Bacteria; phylum Armatimonadota; class Fimbriimonadia; order Fimbriimonadales; family Fimbriimonadaceae; genus Fimbriimonas. The sequence goes on along the minus strand of DASZPA010000193.1, from coordinate 5,171 downwards.
GCGCTCCGAGATAGAAGAATTGCGTCAACGGATTCGGCGTGCAGAAGTTGATGTCGTAGGTGTTGTGCATGTCGCCATCGACAAACCCATCTTGATCTCGGTCCCACTGCACCAAGGCGAACGAGAGGGCCCGCTTGGCCAAGGGATAGATGGACCGCACCCATGCGTCGTCGCCCGTCAGCCGCCAGTCTCGATAGATCTGGATGATTTGTCCCAGTTGGCCGTCGCTGGCCGCGTGCCAAAGAGGGTTCTCCTGGCCCAGCGGCAGAGCGATGCGAAAATTCATGGCGCCCTCAGAGCCCTGCGGTCCGCATCGGAACCCGTGCGCGAAGGCCGTGTTCAAGAAGCTGCGCTGGATCTCCGGAAACAGGTAGGCGTGTGCCAGCGCGTAGTTCCATACATGCGAGCAGGTTCCCTCGCAGCACCCCTGTTGAGAGGAACAGCCTTCCCAAGCCCAAAACTCGCCGTTTTCAAGCCGAATGAGCGTCGGCGAATGCAGGATCGAGATGGTGTTGCCGACCGATTCCAGTACCGGTTGCGGCAGATCGCTGTTGTAGAGTGCGTTTTCGAACTGGAGTGTTCGCTCCGTTAGCTCGGCGCGCCTCTCGAGGAGCTCTTTGGCCGCGGCCGGCGCCGAGGCCCACACGACGCCGTAGTGCGCCGGCAGAGGAGGACGCTTGGAGTCCTTGTCTCCCCAATACTTCTCGCCGCTTGGAAATCTCCATGTGAGCACAAAGGGAATCAGTGCTTCCTCGCCAGGCTCAAGCCGCACGCGGCACGCCACCGTTCCGGAGATTCGCTGATTGTCGTCTTCTTTGCCAAGGTTCTTCACCTCGCCGGAGGCATGAAACTCGTTCCAGAAGCCTCGGAGCGAGTCCCACCATCCCTCGACCGACCACCTTTCGCAGATCATCGTGTCCGGCCAATCCGTGGCGAGCGCAGCTTCTCCAAAGGGTGCGTCGCCCTCTTTGTACAGCTCGTTGGTAAACGAGATGCCTTGCACGTTGCCGGATCGGAACGCTTTGTTCCTGGCGAGGTCCTTCGCGGAGTCCTTCTGTGGGTCTGACTCGCCGACGGGGTTCTTGAGGCTCCAAGACAAAGTCGCCTCGACGGCTTTGTCGCTGCGGTTCGTGAGGCGATACACCAAAACGAGCCCTGGAAAGCTGGAGCTCCTTACGTCCTGGGGAATGAACGGGTTGAAAGCCGCAAGATCAACCGCCAACGGGCACGACTCTTTGTGAAAGGAAAGGCGCGCGAAGGGAAACGTGCCCGCGAAGTCGACCGATAAGAAGCCCGGCAGGCCATCCATCTGCTTGAAGAACGTGCCGTGGCCGTAATCCCAGTCCCGATAAGTATCTCCGACAAAGTTGTGCAGGCGCGGTCCTTGAACGGTGAAGGTTTTCGGTTCCGATCCCTCGCTCTTCACCCACAAGGCCGGGAACGTGTAATCCAGAAAGCTCCCTTTGTTCGGCCGTCCAAAGATTTCCCAATCTCGAAGCCCGCCTCTTCCATCCAGGCTTACGCAGCCCGTTCCGATACCGCCTAATGGGAATGCGACCTCTCTCAAGTGCTCGTTGCGCCGCGTGTAAGGCGTGAGGTCGAAGGAGGGGGCAAAGAGGTCCACGCCCTATTTTGGCAAGGAGGACCGGAAGCGAGTTTATGGCTTCGCGGCCTAGCTCCTTTGCCTTATCTGTTTGAGCTTCCTTTCGAGGAAAGCATCGAGCTTGGCGCCGGTCCTTTGAACGATCATGAGGCCCATGGTCGCCCCCCACAACCCGGATACGAAGAGCATCCTGCCCCAAACGTGCTCCTCATGCAGCGCTCCAAACGCGAAGTTCACCGCCACATACACGACAAAGTAGATCGAAAAGTAGACCGTCGACCGAAGGAGATAGCGCACAAATCGGAAGAGTGGTGGCCTAGCTTCGGTTTGCGATTGCATAGACATCGATCCCATCCACGGTCGCGGTCTTCTCCAGGCCCGTAAGCCCCGCCAGAGAGTGCGCGAAAGGGGCCGTCAAGGCCATCCCTCCGACGGGCGAGAACTTTTCCACATGCGCAGCCACGTCGATCACGTTGGTGAACTGCACCTTGTCCAAGTCGGCAACCACCTGTCCCCCGTGAAGAGCGATTCTCAACCGGAACGGCATCCGAAGCCGGTTTCCGTGTTCATTCATCTTGGCTGTGGTTGCATGGAGCTCTTTGGCTGCTTTGAGAGCCGCTTCGGCGGTACCGAAAGCGCATATCGCTCCGTCGCCTGTCATGGCATCCACCTTTCCCCCAAGCCGCCCCACCGTTTCGGAGATCCAGGCTTGATAGGACCGAAATGAGTACTCGACCATCAAAGGATCCTCCCCTTCCTTCATCTTGGTGCTGCCCGCCGCGTCGACCACGAGCACGAACACGGACACGGGGTTGGCGGACAGACGATGACGGATCTCGAGGAGCTCCGAAACGATCGCCGACTCATCGCCCTGCGCGTCTCTGGAGAGACTTGTCAGCGATTGGTGGAAGTAAAGGCCGAAGCGCGTAGCGAGAACGACACCCATGCGAATGGCGACTGCCGAGATTCCCTGCCATAAAACCCATTGTGTAGGGAGCTTCGCCATGCCGAATGGCCAGGCAACGGCCGTAGACAAGACTTCTCCCACGACAAACCCAGCCAGAATCACGCCCGTCTTTCTTGGCGTGCTCGCGAGGATGCCAAGCAGAATCGGTCCACCGAAACCCAAGACGAAGGCCAGCAAGGAAAAGAGAAGATAGATCGGAGGAACGGAGGCGAAACCCGTCACATGCACATGGCCGTCTGCTGGTTGGCGCCGCGTCGCCCTTTCGATGGCATCGGGAGAGACGATGGCAAGGTTGATTGCCCGAAGCCCGCCAAGCACTAGCGCAAGCAGCAGGGACGAGAGAAAAAGCCGAGCTCTAAGGAAACTCAAGAGACCGTGTTGAGCTTTCACCGGCTTTGGCGGCGGAAGGTTCCTCAGCCGTTCCTCCAATTCGTACATTCGGCCAAGCAGGTCGTGGCGCGATCTGGCCGCCTCACGTCTGCGATTGGCTCGGACTACGTGAGCGCCGCCGAGAACCAAGAAGATAGACATGACCGCAGAGCCGAAGATCGCGATCACGACTCCTGCGAACAATGAGATCGATGCACGGCCTGCTAGGGTGTTGAAGGGAGCCTCTGTCGATACCGCCTCTCCAAAGATCCACCGCACCAAGGCGACCGCGTTGAGCGCCGCAGCAAAGGCAACGTATCGGTACTGGGGCCGCATATAGTGGCAAAGGGCCTGGGCAGCCAGCCATACGACCACAGCGCGCTCGATCGCAACCTTCGAGTGTGGAACGACGTCGACGACTAAGAAGGCTCCGGCACACGCCAACAGATAGAGATAAGCGTTGGCCGTAAGGGCTCCAAGGAGCCTGGTACCGGCGGTTCCAACCTTCTTGAGTCTCTCGCGCAGGGAGACTCGCTCTCGGTGCCTTGGCTCCGGCTCCTCGTTGAGGAACCGGCTGGATGTGAGCTGTCTTACCAGATTCGGAGACACGCCAAACTGGCCCGCCAGCTCTTCCGGGTCCCGCTTTGCGGCCTTCGGATTCTGTTTCAGATACTCGGCCAGCTCCCTCGCCTTCCCGAGGCGAGGATCGTCTTGAGTCAGCAGAGCCGGTTCGGCCATAGAGAAGTCGGGCAAACCCTTCATCTATTGTACAAGCGCACCGGTTCTGCAAAGCCCAGGCTCCGGCGACATTCGCATTCCCGGCAATCTGAACGGCCGTAGGGCTGAAACGGTTGCGAGCCTGAACCGTCCGATAATTCGGAATACCTACACAGCGGGAATGGATACGTGGTAGAAAGCAATACGGTGAGGCTTGACCTGTCCATATCGGGGCGGATAGATTTGGATTCGGATGCCGTCCTAGTCAGGCGGGCGAGAGAAGGCGATTATCACGCCTTCGAAGTTCTGTTCGAGAGGTATCGAACCCTGGTCTACCGGTTCGCATACCAGATGACTTCCAGCCGCGACGATTCGGAGGACGTCGTCCAAGAGGCGTTCGTTCGGGCCTATCAGAACTTGAACCGCTACCGGGACGAGGCGAAGTTCACCACTTGGATTCTTCGCATCGTGACCAATCTCTGCACCGACCGCGCCCGCTCCACCCAGAGGCGAACCGCCCTGGAGCAACAGGAAGCCGCCGGAGCATTGGACTGGATGACCCTTGGGAACCCCGAAGATCCGGTAGGGAACCTGGAGGAGGCCCGAAGGAAGCAGGCGCTTCGGCGGGCACTCAACGCTCTTCCCACGCATCACAGGTTAATGATCGTGCTGCGCGACGTAGAAGAGCGGGAATATCCGGATATCGCGTCTTTTCTTGGTTGCAGTGTGGGCGGTGCGAAGCTGAGAGTGCTTCGGGCCCGCCGTGCGTTGAAAGATCGAATCGCCCCTCTTCTGGGCGAGGACAAGGCTTAAATGAACCGCAAATTTGAAGATCAGCTTGCGAGACTGGCGTTTGAGGAACTTCAAAACGAAGAGTCCTCCGCCCTCGAAGCGCGTGTGGCAAATGACCCGGAAGCGGCCAAGGTGCTCAAAGACTTCCGGTCGATCAAGCAGGGCCTGCGGGGCCTTGCCGACATTCCAGACCATCAGCTTTCCAACGAGAGGCTTCGCGAAGCTGTGCTTGCCCAGGGGCTCAAGCCGCACCCTGCGACAAGGACGGACTGGAGCTGGCTTTGGATGTGCGCCGGCAGCGCTGCCGTCGTTGTGGCGACTCTGACATTTCTCCGTTCGAGTCGAACAACGGCCCCTGCGGTCATGATCAACGACGCGGCGGTCAGCCGTGACTTGGCGATGGGGCAGCCGAAGTTCACTTTCCCCGAGCTGAGTAAGCCAATGGCGGTCGCTTCAAGGACCCATGCCTTGGCTTCCAAGGCAAGGCCGGTAATCATGAAGGCGAAGTCGGAACCTGAGTTTCGAACGGCCGCGGTTCGTCATCACCGGCGCCATCCTTTGAATTTGGATGGCGGGGACCTTTGGTATGCGAACATTCTGCGAAGCGACGACGGCTCGGAAGATCAACCGGACGCTGCCGGCAAGCCTGTCGTGAAGAAGGATGCCCCGGCGCCGCTCGCGGCTGCGCCGCAGCTGAAGCCGGTCGACGACAAGCCGACTGAC
>DASZPA010000192.1:0-14603 GCA_035550555.1 Fimbriimonas sp. | reverse complement strand
TGTCGACCTCGGCACATGAACGATCTTTACTCCAGCGGATGAGCCGCCCTTCCCACGGTTTAGCCTTGTCCCTAGGATTCTCCGCAAAGCTGATGAATCCGGTGCCGTGGTTAAAGCACGATCGGAGTTGACCGAAAGCGTCGCCTTTCTTAGCCGCCACCCAGAGCGTGGGACCCCGCCGGCCGACCATTTCGAAGGGCTTCATGTCGGCAGGAGCCTCGAAAACCGCAGGGCCCTCGCCGTGGTCGAAATGGAATCGGGCCTCGAACGCGGCGGCCAAGACCTGCTCGGCATCGCTAAGGGTCCGGTTCGGTGCATTGGGCCACGGATCGACCGCGTCGGGATCGCCATCGCCGTCCGCATCGCCGGTCCGGCCCGTCAACCCGAGCCGCGTTCTTTCGAGGTCGGTAAGTTCGGTGGGATTGGAACGTCTCGCAAGCTTGGGGTTTCCCACCAGAAGCTTCACCCAGTCGGTAGCAAGAAGCTGGCTCCCTGTCTTACCTTCGAACTTTAAAGTCTCGGTACTGTCTTTTGGTCCGGAGGAACGCCGGTTGCTCGCGGCGACGCCGGTAAAAACCGGATGGACCCACTTGCCGTTAACGTTCTCGGTCAGCCAGAGGTCCTGAAAGTTCCCTAGCACGGCGCTCATCAGGAGTCCCCATGTGTGGCCATTCCGGTCCTTCTTTTGTGAGGACACGACGGTGGCGCCGCCCATCTCGCCTGCGTTCACGAAACCGCTGAGCACCCTCTCTTCAACAGGGCGAAGAAGGGTTCGATGAAGGCGGAGCGCCAACACGGCCTGAGCTCCCCTGTCTCCTCCCGTTCCCGCAACATGACGATACGCCTCTTCCTGGATGACCCGGTCCGCCTTCGGATCGGTGAGCTGAGAAAGAAAGTAGTCGACGGCCCGAGGATCGATGCACTGCAGCAGGTATTCCCGAGCGACAAATGTGGTGGAGAGATACTCTTCGTAGGAAGGCACCTTCACCCCTTCGATCTCTTTGAGGAAGTAAGGCGTGATCTCCTTCGGATCTCCGACCTTGCCCAGGGCCCCGAGCAAGTAAACCTTGGCGATACTCTTCTCGCTCAACGGGATTAGGGCTTTGATCAAGAGCTTGGAACGACTTGAGGTTGCGGCAAGATAGAGTTGTCGGCCAAGCGTATCGCAAGTGTCGTAATCCTTCGAGGCGCTCTTCGATTCATAGCGAGCAGACGCTGCAAGCAGCCCGGACAAGATTTCTTTGAATTTGTTGTCGGAAACGATCAGGGGCTTCTCGGGCCGCGAGGGTCCATTGACTGAAACGCCGGCAAGGTCCTGCGCTAAGCCGGCCGTCGCGGCAAGGCAGACGGCGGCCGCGCCCACAAACGACAAGACCTTTTTCATTGCATCTATTTAGTGTTTCCCGAGAGCAAAACGTTCAAAGCCTCAACGAAGTCCCCACGGAGACTGCTGAAATGGCCTTCTAGCGTGTGGCTGTGCAACATGAAAGATCGACAATGCCAAACCTCTTCCTGCGGGAGGGGTTGCTGAGCGCATACCCGCCGAAGCCTTAGCACAGGCAGGAAGCGAACCGGGGGTAAGGGAAGAAACTGAAACTGTAAAAGTCCACGTCTCTCCTCAATGTGAGAAGATAAGACACCCATGCACGGACCCATCGAAGTCATTCCCGCCTTAACTCGAAGAGAGCTCATCGGAGCAGGCGCCGCTGTGCTACTAACCGGACCATCCCTTCTCCGAATGCAAACCCCAGGCCTTACCAAATCGACTCTCATCGTCGAGCCCTACGTAACCGTGGAGACCGCGAACGGGAAGATTCGTGGTGGACAGTCTCGTGGAGCGCTTGCATTTAAGGGCATCCCCTACGCAGGTTCGGTCTCCGGAGCCAACCGCTTCAAACCCGCGCCGCCACTGCAATCCTGGACGGGAGTCAAAAACTGTCTCTCGCTCGGACTACCAGCCCCTCAAGCTCCCAACACAGTCTACGGCCAGAACGAGCCGCATCCCGGCGAGGAGTGCCTCGTGCTCAACGTGTGGACTCCCGCGATCGACGGCAAGAAGCGGCCGGTGTTGTTCTACAACCACGGTGGAGGGTTCCGAACCGGTTCAGCCGGAAGCACTGCGCAGGACGGCGGTCAGCTTGCCGCCAACCACGACGTTGTCGTCGTAGCGAGTAACCACCGGCTCGGCATCATGGGCTATTTGAACCTGGAGGAGCTTGGTGGCGAGGCGTTCGAAGGGTCGGGCAATGCGGGGATGAGCGATATTGTCGGCGCCTTGAAGTGGGTCCACCAGAACATCGAGGCGTTTGGTGGCGACCCTCACAATGTGACGATTTTCGGTGAGTCTGGCGGCGGCGCCAAGACGGCCTCTCTCATGGCGATGCCCTCGGCAAAAGGGCTCTTCCACAAGGCGGGAATCATGAGCGGTCCCATGCTGCGGGCAGGCGAAAAGTCGCACGCCACCGAGGTTGCGAGGGCGGTCATTGCCGCCTTGGGGATTCGCTCGGACGAGCTTCTCAAGCTGGCCGATGTGCCGCTCGATCAGTTTCTGGCTCTTCAGGATGGCAAGGGACCCGATGGCAAGCCGGTCGATCTCCACGGCGGCTTCGGTCCGATCCTGGACGGCAAAGTCGTCTCGCAGCACCCCTTCGACCCGGCGCCTGCGCCTTACGTCGCCGATATCCCGCTGCTCATCGGCAACAACCGCGACGAAGCGACCTTCTTCTTCTGGGAGCAGCCGGACGTGTTCAAGATGGATCAGGCGGCCATGGAGGCGCGGGTGAAGGGCCAGTACGGCAAGCACGGTGAGGAGGCGCTCGTCGCCTTTCGGAAGGAGCGCCCGAATGCCAATCCGATCGAGCTCTACATCGCCATCGAGACAGCCGGGATGTGGGGCGAAAGCATCGAGATCGCCGAGGCGAAGGCGACACAGAAGGCTCCGGTCTACATGTATCGATACGACTACGAGTCGAATTGGCCGATCAAGAACACCGACTGGACCCTCCGCGCCGGCCACGCCACCGAGATTCAATCCAAGTTCGAAAACGCCGACCTCGGCGGCCTCATGGGCACCAAGCCCGATCGCTTCCAGGCCGCCAAAAACTTCGGCGAAGTCTGGACCAGCTTCGCCAGAACCGGCCACCCGCACGCTCCCGGTGTCTACCACTGGCCCGCCTACGACACGAAAACGAGAGCCACGATGCTGGTCGATCTGGAGTGCAAGGTCGAAAACGATCCTTACCCGTCCGAGCGCGAGTTCATGGTTGACCGGCTGAAGAGCAAAGACTGACCGCTTGTGGGCGTTGCTTCGAGATGCTTGCCGGGATGGCATTTTGGAGGCAATGTAGCCGCGACCTGGTTGTTGGTTGCGAGGAGCGCGGCGCCCCCGCGGTACCTTCGCCGAATCTGAGGGCTAACCGATAGACGCCACGCGACCACAAGCCAGGTCGCGGCTACATTCCATGTGGTGAACAAGTCTGACTCCGTGCAACATCTTGCCCGTTGGATTCAGGGGCGGATGCGGAGATCATGCTGCAATCGTTCAAATCCGACGCGATTGTGGCTGCAGCGTAGCTCAAGTTCGCTTTGCCCTGGGAATCTCACCACCATGACGCAAAGGGCACGAAGCCTCACCACACCCTTTGTGAAACTTAGTGCCCTTTGTGCCTTGGTGGTGAGAACGGGCTTCTTAGCACTCCTATACTGACTCCATGAACCCCGGTCGACTCGATGTCTGCCCCCGCGTCTCGAACGTCGCGACTTCGCGTGCCTTCTACGAAGACCTCGGCTTCCAGCGAGTCGAAGGCGACGACGCGCAGGGTTGGGCGGTCATGGCTAACGGCGAAGCCCGCCTCGGTCTCTTTGAAAAGCAGTTCATGAAGACCGAGCCCAGTCTCAACTTTCGAGGCGGCAAGATCGGCGAGATCGTGCAAAACCTGACCGATAAAGGCCGAAACTTCGTATCCGCCAAACCCAATCCCGACGGCACCGGCTCCGCCGAGCTCCGCGACCCCGACAACCACCTCATCTTCTTCGACACCTCCAAAGAAGAACTAAGTTAGTAGTCGCACGGCGGCTCACATAGCTGCGCGAGTGTGTCCGATAACTCAGCCCTCGAGAAAAAGCCAATTCAGACTTGGGAATCGTTTGAAATCGCCGTCGCACGACACCAACCGAAACCCGCCCGAGATGGCAAAGGCGGCTAGATAGGCATCCGACCAAGTTCTCGCCTGCACAAGACCCGCCTGGACAAACCCGTCGAGCACAAGGGGGCAACGCTTGGGTTCGGCGGCAAGTGCGACTGCCTCGTCGCGGCGCCAATCGCGATACACCGCCCACGCTTCCGCCGGACTTAATGGCTTGGGCCCAAGCTGCCGAACATTCGAAAGAATTCGGACCAGCCCGAACATGGTGTGGCTGTTGAAGGCCAGCTTCGCGCTTGCCTCGTCTGCCCAGTACCGCTTTGCGCTTTCATGGTGCGGATGGCCTTGAAGCGTCAACGCGATCCAGACATTGATGTCCGGAAGATCAACCAAGGGCTAGATTCTGCAGGTCGTCCTTGAGGAAGATCTCTGCCAGTTCCAAATTGGATAAAGCCGGTACTTCCCCACAGCTTGAAATAGAGACCGGGATCGCTCGCTTTTGTCCGGTCTCGCGAACGACCTGCGGTTGACTTTGCTCGGTACGCAGTCCAGCTTCCAAGAGGCTAGCCACCAAGTCTTTCAGCTTGATCCCACGCAAAGCCGCCGTCGATTTGGCGCGACGAAGAAGATCCTCCGGAATATCGATCGTGGTGCGCATCAAATACATTTTAGCATCAATGATGTTTTGATGCGAATTGCTTTCAAAGCTAGGTACTTCCCAGGAGCGGCGAAGGCCAGCATGATAGCCTGAGGCAAAGCCCCAGGGGGCGCCAACCATTAACTCCGAAGGCCTGAAGGGCCGGCACACCCGATTCCGGCACACCCGATCGGCCCCGTCCTGCATTTTAGTTAAGCCGCATTCATAATCCCCACATGGCCGAGCCCGAAACCGATTCGACGAAGAAGACGGAAGAGAAGAAAGAGACGTACTCCATCTATCCCGACGCGGAACCCGTCGTCACCGACCACACGCTCGGCAAGCTCAAATACAAGGCGACCGTCGGCATGATGCCGATCAAAGACGCGCTCGGCGAGACAAAGGCGGGGGTCTTCTTCACGGCCTACACGGTCGAATCCGACAAGCCGCGGCCGCTCACATTCAGCTTCAATGGCGGACCCGGCAGCAGCTCGGTCTGGCTGCACCTCGGCGCGCTCGGACCCAAGCGCGTGCGGCTCGGCGACGAAGGGCAGGCCGTCGACGCCCCCTACGAGCTGATCGACAACCACGAGTCGTGGCTGCCTTTCACCGACCTCGTGTTCATCGACCCGGTCGGCACCGGTTTCAGCCGAGCCGTCAAGAAGGAAGACGAGAAGTCGTTCTGGGGGCTCAAGGGCGACGTCGACTCGATCGCCGAGTTCATCCGCAACTACCTCACCAGGTTCGAGCGCTGGATGAGCCCGCTCTACATCGCCGGCGAGTCGTACGGAACCACCCGCGCCGCCGGCCTCAGCGACGCCCTCATGGACCGGGGCATCGGTCTCAAGGGTCTGGTGCTTATCAGCAGCATCCTCAACTTCCAAACCGCCCGGTTCCAGCGCGGAAACGACCTCCCCTACCTGCTCTTCCTGCCCACCTACACCGCCACCGCCCACTACCACGGCAAGCTCCCCGCCGACCTCCAGTCGAAGCCGCTCCGCGAGGTCCTCAAAGAGGTCGAGGCGTTCTGCGAGGGTGAGTACCTACTGGCGCTCCACCAAGGCACGTCGCTCCCCGCCGAGACCCGCGCCGCCGTGGTTGAGAAGCTCGCCCAATACACGGGCCTCGACCCTATCTACGTCGACCTCACCGACCTGCGCATCCAGATCCACCGGTTCTGCAAGGAGTTGCTGCGCAAGGAGGGCCGCACCGTCGGCCGGCTCGACTCCCGCTACAAAGGCATCGACCCGACCGGCGTCAACGAGACCCCCGAGTTCGACCCAGCCAACGTGATCGGCCCCGCCTTCACCCACTGCCTCAACGACTACGTGCAGCGCGTCCTCGGCTACAAGTCCGACCTCCCCTACTACATCTCCAACCCAGGCGGACTCTGGCAAAACTGGACCTGGGGCGACGCCGGCGCCGGCTACCCTGACACAAGCGAAGCGCTCCGAAAGACGCTCAGCAAAAACAACTTCATGAGAATCTTCATCGCCAACGGCTACTACGACCTAGCCACCCCCTACTACGCAACCCGATACACCCTCAACCACATGTCGCTGGATCAGTCGCTCCACGGAAACGTGGAGAACGGCTACTACGAGTCCGGCCACATGATGTACGTGCACGCGAAGGAGTTGGCCCAGTTGAAGTCGGACGTTGGCAGGTTTTACTCCGCTTCGAGGTCGTCGTGAATCAGTGCCTCGCGTCTTCGGGCCAACCACTTTCTAGTCGGCGGCAGGAAGCAATTCCCAAACGTCCTTTGGTAAATTCAGCGTCACTTCTTTAGCGCACGCTGTGTTCTGAGATTGTTTGCCGCCCAACGGACGGTACTGCTGTTTGTTGAACACATCGCCGGCTGACCCGAAGGTCAGCTTCGTGATGATCCCAGATGTATTTCGAGACCCCCATAACCGTGCCTCTGCCCCGGCGATCTCAAGGCCTCTACTAGTGAGGCTTCCAAGTCAAGTTGCGTCCCGTCCGAAATCTAGCATGTTCGAATTCGGCAGGATGACTTGTGCCACGGCTACGGGACGCTTCGGCCTTTGCTTTGCCGCAAATCGACCGGCCCTTCGACGCAAGAGGAAAGGGCGGTAACCGGGCCTCTCGGTACACTCATTCGAATCTATGCCGACTACGACTACGATCGTAACCGCGATCCCGTATGTGAACAGCACGCCCCATCTGGGGACTGTGCTGGATCAGATTGCGGGCGATATCACCGCGCGTTACCATCGGATGCGGGGCGAGAAGGTGCTGTTCGTGGTCGGAACCGACGAAAACGGACTGAAGATCAAAGAGGCCGCCGAGGCGCTGGGTCGAGATCCGCACGAGTTCGTCGCCGATATCGCGAACCGGTTCAAAGTGATCTTCGACGGCTTGGAGATCTCGTACGACGACTTCATCCGCACGACCGAGAAGCGGCATCTGGAGGCATCGCAGGAGCTGTTCCGGATTTTGCAGGAGCGGTGCTACGTCTACACCGGCACCTATGAGGGCTGGTACGACGTCTCCTCCGAGACTTTCTTCAAAGAGTCGGACCTGATCGATGGAAAGAGCCCAGACGGTAACGAGGTCCGGTGGGTGTCTGAGGAGAACTACTTCTTCAAGCTCTCGGCGTTCGAGCAGCCCCTGCTGGAGCATATCGAGGCGAACCCACACTGGATCGTGCCGGAGAGCCGCCGCAACGAGGTCGTCGGCTTCATCAAAGAGGGATTGCGAGACATGGCGATCTCGCGCCGCAACCCCGGTTGGGGCATCCCGGTGCCGGGCAACGACAGGCAGGTGATCTACGTCTGGTTCGACGCTCTGATCAACTACATCGCGGCTGCGGGGTGGCCGAATCCGGGCTGGGAGGAGAAGTGGCCTCCGATCGTCCAGTGGCTTGGGAAAGACATCCTTCCCCGCTTCCACGCGACTCTTTGGCCGGCGATGCTGATGGGGATTGGTTTGCCACTCCCTAAAGTGCTTGCGGTCCATGCCTGGATCACAGTCGGCTCAGGTGAGAAGCTCTCGAAATCGAAGGGCAACATGGTCGAGCCTCTCGTTTTGGCTGAAGACTTGGCAAAGCGCTCCGGTTGCGCCGATAAGGTTGCGGTCGATGCTGTTCGGCACTATTTGACGGCGATCATGCCGTATGAGAACGACTCGAACTTCACCTACGAGGAGTTCGACCGTCGGTACAACGCCGACCTTGCGAACGACCTTGGAAACGCGCTGAACCGGACCTTGGCCATGGCTCACAAGTTCGTAGGTGGGCAAGTTCCATCCGACGAAGCCGAAGACGCTGCCATAGAGGCGATCTCGGCAGCCAGGGACTCGTTCGAAGCCGCCGTCGATGCATTCCGGATGGAGCGGGCGAGCGAGTCAGCGTTCGGCCTTGTCCGATTCCTGAACAAGTACATCGACACTCGTGCCCCGTGGGCGCTTGCCAAAGCAGGCGATCCGTCACTGCCTGCCGTTTTGAAGTCGATGCTGTTGTGCATCCGGTCGGCGGAAGCCCTGGTGCGGCCGATCATGCCTACCGCCTCCGACGTCATTGCCGAGCAGCTTGGTTTGCCGCCGCTCACAGACTGGTCATTGATTGGATCGCCAGAATCACTGCCGAACGGGACAGCCCTGAGCCAACCGAAACCGATTTTCCCGCGCTTGGAGAAGCAGGTTGCGCCCGCGCCTCCTCCCCCAGATCCCAAACCCCAACCGAAACCCATGGAAACACCCGCTCCCGTCGCCGAGATCGATATCTCCGAGTTCGCCAAAGTTCAGCTCCGTGTGGGCCGCGTGCTGGAAGCCGAACCGCTGGAGGGCGCCGACAAGCTCCTGAAGCTCCAAGTGGTGATCGCAGGACAGCAGAGGCAGATCGTGGCCGGCATTCGAAAGGCTTACAGCCCGGAGGACTTGATCGGACGACAGGTGGTCGTGGTGGCGAACCTGAAGCCGGCCAAGCTGCGAGGCGTCGAGAGTCAGGGAATGCTGCTGGCGGCTGTTGACGATGACGGAAACGCGATCCTCCTGCAGCCCGACCGAGAGGCGCCCGAAGGCTCGATCGTTAGGTAAGCCGGTGCCCGAGCACGTCTCGATGGTATCGTAGCCCTTCTCGGTCGATCGCTACGACATCGAATCGCACCTCGCGCTTCTCATCCATGGCCGAGACGTACTCGGTGGCGGCGCGCTGCAGACTCCGCAGCTTGGCTTCGCCGATGGCTTCTTCAGGCACGTAGCCGGGCGCCCGCCGGACTTTGACCTCTATAAAGACCAGCTCTTCGCCGTCTAGGCATATAAGGTCGATCTCTCCATGACGTGCCTTGAATCGACGGGTGACTAAGGTGTAGCCCAGAGATAGTAGGAAATCTGCAGCTTGATCCTCGGCAGCGCGTCCGATCAACTTGCGGTCAGACATCGAGCAGGCTCGGTTGAAGCAACTCTTGAACAGGTGCGAAAGTGCGTCGGTGGATTGCGCAGGGGCCATGCTCAGCCAGAGCCTTCCTGTGCTCGGGGGTGGCATATCCAAAGTGTTTATCGAACCCGTAGTCCGGAAACTCCACAGCGTATTGCGTCATGATCCGGTCCCGCTCAGTCTTGGCAAGGATGCTCGCGGCCGCGATGCAGGCGTACTTCCCGTCGCCGCCGATCACGGCCTTTCCCTCGCATGGAAGCTTCTTGGGCAGCTTGTTGCCGTCAATTAGGACGATGCACGGCATCATCGAGAGCCGAAATGCCGCGCGTGACATCGCTTCCAAGCTGGCGTGCAGGATGTTCAGCCGATCGACTTCGTCCGTCCACGCGACCTCGACAGCCCAAATGGCTTCCGCTTTGATCCGCTCTTCCTGCTCTTCGCGGGCCTTCGCGGTGAGGATTTTGGAGTCGGCGATGCCGGTCCGGTCAAATCTGTCGGGCAAGATCACGGCCGCCGCGACGACAGGTCCGGCAAGAGGCCCCCGTCCCGCCTCGTCCGCCCCAGCGGCATTCGGGTAATGCTCGAGGAGGGCGTTCATGCCGCCAATTTTACCGACCCCTTGGGAGTCCGCGAACGTGTTCGCTCATCAATTCCGCTGGCGGCGGGGCTATCGCAGTGCGCGCCTTCCGGCGCAATGAAAGACGCGGACGCGTCCGCGGACTCCCACATTACTCCCTCCTCCTCACCCGAATGGAAGGCGGAAACGGTTCGCCCAGAATCGTCCGGATCCTCTTTGAGGCGTTGTCGTCCGAAGTCGGATTGTAGAGAGCGATGCAGAGCCGCTGTTTTGCTCTCGTCAGTGCGACGTATAGCACCCGAAGCTCTTCTTCCCTGCTCTTCTCTTTGGCCCGATCGGTGAGAAAGCGATAAAAAAGGCTGTCGTTGCCGGCGAAGTTGGTGGCGACGAGGCCGAGGCGAGCGTCGCTGACGACCTCCCTTGCCCGCGGTACGAACTTTCGGTTGGTCTCCGGAAGCACGACCACGTCAAATTCGAGCCCCTTCGCCTTGTGGATCGTCATGATCGTGACAACGTTTTGTGCTTCGCCCAGCATGGGCGCATCACCTTCTTTGTGTCGCAAGTCCTGAATCTCTCGTATCTCTTCCGCGAATTCGAGTGGCCCCAGCTCCGGTTCTTGAGCGGCAAGCGCGAGGAGCTTGCGCACGTTGGGAAGCTGCTGCGCGAAGGTGCGGCGTTTGGCGAGGCTGATCATATAGGGAGACTTCGCGAGAACTTCGCTGATCGCCTCCCAAGCGCTGAGACGATCGGCATAGGATCTCAACGGCTCGTACCAGCTTCGGAAGAAAAGGAGCTTTTCGGCGTCCTCTTCCGGAAGCTCCACCGTCTCGAACGCGTCGATCACAGGTTTGTTGGTGGCTAGCAGCACGATGGCGTCCATCGAGAGTCCGGCCATGGGACTTCGCAGGCATGCGAGCAGTGCCAAGTCGTCGTACGGGTCGGCAAGCGCGCGGAGAGTGTTGGCCATGTCGCGCACTTCCATCCGAGTGTAGTAGCGAGCCGATCCGCCGACGATGCGAGAAGGAACACCGATGAATTGAAGCTGCTCGTGGATCAGAGCACACGAGGCCGTGTTCCGAGTAAGAACGGCAATCTGATTTGGCTCGAGTCCTTCGTCGAGCAGCTCCTTTACGTAGTGGGCTGTCGGCCCAAGGTCTTTCGACGGATACTCCCAAAACTCAACACCGGTGAAATCTTGCTCCTCGACGAGGTCCAGTTCGAACAGTTTCCGTTCGGTCATGCGGCCATACTGATCGCCCCACACGTTCTCGAAAAGGAAGTCGACGAAGCTGAGGATCCCTGCCTGCGACCGAAAGTTCTTGCTGAGCCGCTTGGGAGCCTTTTCGTGTTGGCGAAACAGTGAGACGTCCGCGTGCCGAAAACCATAGATCGACTGCTGTCCGTCGCCTACCAGCAACTCGCATTTGGTGCGGATGTTGGCGAGCAACCGGTACTGCACGGGATTCAAATCCTGCGCCTCGTCGACCATTACGACATCGAACTGCTCACGCAGACGAGACCGCGTGCGCTCGCTCCGCTCGACCAGGGTCACCGCCCGCGACTCCAGGTAAGTGAAGTCGAACCGCTGGAGCCGGTCCATCCGGTTCTCCAACTGCTTCCAAGCGTACGCTGCAAGCTGCACCAAGCCGCAAGCGTTTCGCAGTGCCTCCGCCTCGCTTTCTGGCCCAGCCTTGGTCTTGGCCCACGGCGGAACCTTGTTCATCGCCTCTTTGAACGCGGCCTGAAGCCGCGGCTGCAGGTCGTCACATGAGTCGCCCATCAACTCACGCACCCGGATGTCAAGCTGATCAAGAAGGGCGGTGTTACGATGGCCCGAGAGGTGTGAGGGCGAGATGTGAGTCTCCTCGAGCTCGTTCAACAAGGTGCCTGCTCCACGAAGTTGGCTTAACACATCCTCGATAGCAATCCTGAGGACCGCGTGTGCCGTTCGAGAGGCGCCGTAACGGCGACGGCCCGCGAGCGACGTTATGAGCGCCTCTGCCTCGGGCTGGTCGGTCGGCGGAGCCCCCAACGCCGCCTCAATCGCCTCGGTTTGGAACCGCGACGATTGAGCTTCCCCGAGAATTTCAAACGCCGGATCGACTCCGGCTTCGATCGAGTTCTCCCGGAGCAGCCGCTCGCAGAACGAGTGGATTGTCTGAATGGGACCGGTCTCGGCGATCTGCGCGTCTTCGAGTCGGCCCGCATCGCGAAGCCCTTGGACGATGCGGCCCTTCATCTCCGCCGCCGCCTTTCGCGTGAACGTAATCGTCAGGATGCGAAACGGCCGGATGTCGTCGACGATCACATGACGCAAATAGCGCTCGACGAGCACGCGCGTTTTGCCGGCGCCCGCCGAGGCCACCACTGTGATTCGGGAATCGGCGGACTCCACGACGATCCGCTGTTCGTGCGTGAGCTGGATCTTCTCCGTGCTCACAAAATATCTTCTCCAAAGGGAGAGTCCTCATCTGGGAAGTTCTTCGAATTCCGGCAAAGCTCGCCGTAGTCGCACCAGTCGCAATAGTCTCCGGGGATCGGCTCGATGTCGCCGCTCTCGGCGCGCGAAACCGCAAGCTTGAGCAGAGCTTTGGTCGTCTCGAAAAAGATTTCCTTGCTTCGCGCGGGATCGTCGGAGCCGGAAAGGTCGACCACACGCAGCTTCTTGTGCCGGTTCGATGGCAGCTCGGGCAACCCAATCCGGTTGAGAACGAGCATCGAGCGGCGGCCGTTCAAGCCCTCCAATTCCAACGCGGTTTCGGTTCCGCTCTGGTGTCCGGCCAGAAACAGCAAGCCGTAGTAGAGCTTCTCGGCGTCGGTCATATCGTCGTCCTCAGGAACCCGGGACTCGTACATTCGCAGAACGGTTCCTCCGCCTTGGAGCCGGCTCTTCCCCGCAACCGCACCTTCAATCGGTACATGACCCGGCATCATGTCGCGGAGCCCTTCGGTTCCGAAGGCGACGTTTTGAAGCTCGTCGCCCTCCTTGGGCCACATCTTTCTCGCTTCAAACTCTCGCTCGACCCACTCTCCGATCAGCCTCTCGCCGCCACGTTGGAGCACACGAAGCTCCCACTCCGAAAGTTCTCCGAAAAGCCGATCGAGAGTTGAGTCAAGGGCTTGGCGCAGGCGGTCCCTTGCCTCCTCCGGGCTTCGCGCAGACGCGAGCATGGCATCCTGCGGCAGCCGCCTCAGACGAGACCAGTTGGAAATGCGCTTGTGCCCTCGAATTCCAAGGCGATGGTGCGCCTGATACTTGAACGCGCATTCGACGGCGTCCCGCAGCTCCTGCGGCTTGAACGGTTCGGATCGGTCACGCTTTAGCAGCTCGCGATTCTCTTCAGATTCGATCTCCGGCCGCTCGGGGTCTTCTCGGGGCGCCTCGAGAGCCCAACTGAGCAACCGGTCCTCCTCACTCCTGCATGCGCTGACCGCAGGCGCAAGGGACGCCTGGGAAAGGTCTTGCTCTTTGACCACCTTCTCTCCGAGAGCTTGACGGATGAGCTCCAAGTAGAAGGCAGGAATGTTGTCGCGGTCGTCTCCAATCACTGGGTAGCTGAAGGTGACAAGCTCCTTGGCGGCGGCGCAGATCCGGTAGAACTCGTCCCGCTCTTCAGCGGCCAGATCCAACGAAAGGCGCAACGGCTGTCTGTCCGGAAATGCGCGAGAGAGGGCGGCGCGCTCCGAGTCGTTCAAGACAGGGTCTTCGCTCCTTCTTCGAGGGAAGACACCTTCGAGCATTCCCAACACGAAGACCCTGTCAGCGCCAGTGATGGCCGAGGCACTTCGGACCACAGGGATTCCCTCTCCTGCCGGGATACTGACGTCGGCGGCCTCCCAAAGCGCCTCGCACCGTGCAACAAATCCCGAAAGGCCGAGCGTCCGGGGCTCGGAAACTCTATCGAGATGAGCTTCAGTCACCAGTCTGCTCTGCATGACTGAAAAAGCACGTACATCTCGCTGCGAGTCGTAAGCGGTTGGCTTCGCCATCGCGCGGTGCCACGGCAGCTTGTCTACGAGGTCACGCAAACGCTGGAGCCATCCGCTCAGGTCGGCTTGACTCGCCACCGCGTCTTTACGCCATGCGAGCACGTCGACCAGCCATTGCGAGGTTTCGCCGTCTTGCGCCATTAGCCTTTCCAACTCGTCCCACTGCCCCGCACGTTGACGGCGGGCCTCCGAGAGGTATCCGGCGATGCGGTTACGGTCCGTTGCGGTGAGCCCTAGATAGCTGCTTCGGAAGAGAGGCTCAAATTTGCGGACGTCGTTGCCGGCGCAGGCGTTGAGAACGCCGAGCGTCATTCGGACGAACGCGTTCTGGCAGAGACTGACACGCCGCTGAATCTGGAGCGACACGCCTAACCGCTTGCCGGCGGCCTCGAGCATGGGAGCGTACCCATCCAGGTCGCGGACATAAATTGCGGTGGAGTGCCGCTCTTCCAAGCAGGAGCGCAGCGCCCACTCGCACTCGGAGAGCGCGTCGGCGGTCGCGACGATCTTGGCGTTTCCGCCAGCCCCGCCAAAATCTTGAGAGGCAAAGAGGTTCTTGACCAACCGGTTTGCGTCACCGATCGCCTGGCTCTCGACGCCGAGCGCCTCTTCCAAAGGCTCCGTCTGTCGAAAGAGGCGTCCATCCGTTGCGTGACGTTGGGCTACAACTGTCACTTCGCTTCCCTGGCTCGCCATCCACTTGAGCCAATCGATCTTGAGGGGCGGTGCCTCCGACTGGATGAAGACCATGATGCGGCTGGGACGGCTCTCAGGGTCGGAGATGGCCTCCAAACAGTTCTTGAGCTGCTTGGCGTGGAGTTCACGGCCAATCGCTCCGAGCAACTTCTCCGTCTCTTCGTG
>DASZPA010000191.1:0-20862 GCA_035550555.1 Fimbriimonas sp. | reverse complement strand
GAGATTCTCGCACGTCATACAGGTAAGGATGTCGAGAAGGTCCGCAAGGACTGCGACCGCGACTACTACATGTCGGCGGAGGAATCCGTGGATTATGGATTGGTCGACAAGGTATTGGAAAGCGGCCAACGCTGAAACGTTAATTCCCCATGGCTAAAACATTAGAGAGACGCGACCAGTGTTGCCTGTGCGGCAAGACGAAGGAGCAAGTTAAGAAGTTAATCGTCGGACTGCACGGCGCGGTCTGTTCAGACTGCATCGACCTGTGCAACGACATTCTGCACAACGAGCCCGAACGCGTCAACACGCCGGCTGCCGCCCCGGCGCCTGCCGTGGTGAAGCCGGCGGTCACCGCGACCACGTTCACGGCCTACAACGGCGTTCCCAAGCCGAAGGAAATCGTGGAGTTCCTGGACCAGTACGTGGTCGGCCAGCACTTGGCCAAGCGGTCTCTCTCGGTGGCCGTGTACAACCATTACAAGCGGATCGGAGACTCCGATTCGGACGGTGTGGAGCTGCAGAAGAGCAACATTCTGTTGGTCGGCCCCACGGGCTCCGGCAAGACATACCTGGCGCAAACCTTGGCCCGGATGCTGAACGTTCCCTTCGCGATCGCAGACGCCACGGCGCTGACCGAGGCGGGCTACGTGGGAGAGGATGTGGAGAACATCCTTCTCAAGCTGTATCAATCGGCCGAGAACCTCGACTCCCGCAACGCGAAGAGCCTGTGCGAGCGGGGGATCATCTATGTGGACGAGATCGACAAAATCGCCCGAAAGAGCGACAACCCGTCCATCACCCGTGATGTGAGCGGGGAGGGCGTCCAACAGGCGCTACTGAAGATCCTCGAGGGAACACTGGCCAACGTTCCGCCGCAGGGCGGGCGCAAGCATCCGCAGCAGGAGTATCTCCAGATCGATACGAGCAACATCCTCTTCATCTGTGGAGGAGCGTTCGAGGGAATCGAGGAGACGGTCCGCCGCCGCATGAAAGAGAACGTTATGGGCTTCCGCGCCAATCCAGACGCGGGCCCCGACCGCAAGCGGAACGTTTTGAAAGAGATCCTCCCTGAGGACCTACTCAAGTTTGGCCTCATCCCCGAATTTATTGGCAGGCTCCCCGTTATCTCGACGCTGGAGCCGCTGGACGAGGAGACGCTGGTTCGAATCCTGGTTGAGCCGCGCAACGCGATCCTGAAGCAGTACGCCCGGTTCTTCGAGTTGGACGGCGTGGATCTGGTGGTGGAAGACGGCGCCCTTCACGAAATGGCCCGGGAAGCGCTCAAGCGCAAGACCGGCGCCCGCGCCCTCCGAGCGATCCTCGAGCAGGTGATGCTCGACGTGATGTACGAAGTGCCAAGCACGACGGAAGTCAAGCGAGTGGTGCTTCCCGACGGCGTGATCGAGCTCAACGAGCCGCCGATCTTGATGACGGAAGACGAGATCAGGCAGGCGAGCTAAACGGTTAAGTTTGTGAGTTTGTGAGTTTGTGAGTTTGTGAGGGGGAAGTGAATCTCCCTTACAACTTAGAAACTTCTTCAGTCTCCGAAATCCAGCGAGTCGGGAATCGTCCTGAGCTCACTTGGGACGAGTCCCAGATACTCCTTCACCGACTCCCTCAATCCCTGGGTGGTGCCGAAGCCGCATTGGCCGGCGACCAGGTCGACGGGGAGGTCGGTGGTGATGAGGAGCTCGACGGCGCACTCCGTTCGGCATCGATCCACGTATTCGTGGAAGCCATAGCCCACGAGATTCTTGAATACGCGGCTGAAGTGGAACGGCGAGTAGCCGGCCATGTCCGCGGCGTCCTTGAGAGGCCAGGGAAGTGCGGGGTTTTGGCGGACCTTGGCAATCAGGTCCTTGATCGTGTCCAGAAGGTCGAGCGGCGTAGCTGCCAGTTGCACTTGGTCCATGCCCGACATGAGCTTCGTGCACGCCTCGTACAGGAAAGACACGACCAACGGCTCGACCGCATCCCCCGGCGTAGACATCACCTTTTGGAAACGGTCCACAGCGTCGCGGAAGTGGGGGTCGATCGGCTTGCAGGCGATGACGCGGGCCGGCGTGTTGCCGGTGCGCGACGCCTGCCGATCCTGCATCCACTTCTCCATGAGGTTGGTGACGACCGTGGGCCAGGAGAGAAGCTTGGATTCGTGCTCGCCGCGAGCGCACTGGACGATGAGGCGCGTGTTTCGGACGTAGGTGAGACTCCGAGGCGGGATCAGAACAGGCTTGCCCTGGACTCCTGTGCGGGCGATCAGGGTGCCCTTAAGGTTGAGGCACAGGGCGTTCATGCCGTTGGGAACGATGCAGCCTCCGGTGGCTGTCTTAGAGACATTGCCGGAAATCGTCTCGAGACGCACGTAGCTCATACCCGCCGACTCGGGACGCCGGGTCGCGGCGGGGGAGGCTCCGCAGTCAAAGTTTATTTCGATGTGAGGTTCGTTTCCGTCGGCCCGCACGCTCAATGACTCTCCGTTTCCGGGGTTGAATATACAACAAGACGGCGCTCCTTTTGCTGCCCGGACAGCAATCAGGGTACATACTTAGATGTGAACACGCCGGTATCGGTAGCAATTGTCGGTGCGACTGGCGCAGTTGGCAACGAGTTTCTCCGCCTTTTTGAGCGTAGATGCTTTCCCGTGAAGTCGTTGAAGCTGCTTGCGAGCGTCCGCTCCGCAGGGAAAAAAGCGACCTTTTGCGGCCGAGAGTACACGATCGAGGAAGCAAGGCCAGATTCGTTCGAAGGCATCGACGTCGCATTTTTCAGTGCCGGCGCGTCCCGATCCCGCGCTTTGGCCCCCTCGGCGGTGAAAGCTGGCGCTCTTGTCGTGGATAACTCAAGCGCATTCCGAATGGACTCCGACGTGCCTCTGGTTGTTCCTGAGATCAACGCCTCGTCAATCAAACAGGGCGATCGGCTTATTTCTGTTCCAAACTGCTCCGCGATCATCTTGCTGATGGCGGTTCACCCGCTCCGAAAGCTGGGACAGATCGAGCGGCTGATCGTCTCAACCTATCAGAGCGCGAGCGGCGGCGGGGCAGCCGTGATGCGGGAGCTGGAGGAACAGACTCGCGAGGTTCTGGCGGGCTCGCCCGCGACACCGAAGAATCTCCCTCACACGTACGCCTTCAACCTCTTCAGCCACAACACGGCCATCGGAGAGGAGGGCTACAACGAGGAGGAGATGAAGGTGATTGCCGAAAGCAGGAAGATTTTGGGAATGCCCGATCTGAGGGTCAACGTGACTTGCATTCGGGTGCCGATCCTTCGGGCGCATTCGGAGTCGGTGACGGTTGAGTTCGGGGGTCCGGCGCCTTCGGAGCAGGCTGTGAGGGAAGTGTTGGCCGCTTCGCCGGGGGTGAGGGTGGTGGACGACCGGGAGGCCAATCATTTCCCTATGCCTTTGGAAGCGGGGGGCCAAGACGATGTTCTCGTCGGCCGTATCCGCAAGGACCTGAGCAATCCCAATGCGATCTGCCTTTTCGTGTCGGGCGACCAGCTTTTGAAGGGGGCTGCGCTTAACGCGGTTCAAATTGCGGAAACGGTTTTGGGCTTTTCCGGCTAGTATTGCGAGCATGATTCTCGCCGCTCTTGTAGCCGTCAGCCTTCAGGCACCTTCGCTTGCCGACCTTGACCGGATGGCGCAGAAGCGAGACGTCGAAGGGCTGACGCGGTTGGTTGACGGGCTTCCCAGCGACCGGCCGAATCCGCTGGAAGTCCTTCGTACGAACGGACCCTATGAGGGCGGCCGTTACGGGTGGCACGCGGTGAGTATGAAGAGTCCTTCGTCGGGTGCCGAGTACGTGGTTCTGAGCACCTTTCTGACCAACGAAGATATCGGCGAGTTTCTGCTCAAGCGCGATGGAAATCGGCTTCGCCTGGTTCCCGAAGACAATGACTTGGGCGTCCAGCCGACGTACAACGTGCTCGACATCTCCTTTGACACGGGGTCGAAGAAGACGTTCATTAAGGACACTGTGAGCCTCGACTCGCACGGCTCCGGCGACTTCGTCTTTCGGATGTCTCCCGAGTTTCGGATCACGTCCATTACCGACGAATCAGGTCAAAAGGTACCTTATGCCCAGGGCGGCGGCGTGGTCATTCTGGCAAAGCCAAACTCAGCTCGGAGCAAGCTCAATCTGGGCTACGAGGGCGTCATGGACCATCCGAACTATTCGGCGAGCATCTCGCCGGATGAGGCCACTTGGACGAACGACTATTGGTATCCCCTCATCGCCCGCAAACCGGTTCCGTACGAGCTCACAATCCATTCGCCGAAGGATTGGGTGAACGTGGGGCAGGGTACTCGCGTTAGCGACACGGTGACCGAGAAAGAGCGGATTACGCAGTTCAGGATGGACTTGCCTTGTGTTTACTACAGCTTGTCGTCAGGGCCGTATAAGACAGTGGCGATCCCGTCCGGCGGCCGCACCTTCACCGTTTGGAGCCCGAGGGTTAGCTCCGACGGAATGAAGGCTCAGGCGGAGACCTATCCGGCAATCATCTCCTTCTATGAGAGGTTCGCCAAGTTTCCGTTTGCCGGCTACGGCGCGCTCGATAGCCCCCACTATGGCGGCGGGGCGATGGAGGCTTACTCTTACGCGACCTATGGCGGTGGATTCCCTTACGTGGACGCACACGAGCCCTCACACACCTGGTGGGGCGGAATTGTGGAGAACAGCTACCTTCACTCGTTCTGGAACGAGAGCTTTGCCGACTTCTGCGACGGCCTTTACCATCGTGAAGGTCCTGTGGGCGATGTGAACGAGAAGCGGCCTGCGTTCGTCGAGGACGGTTCGAACGAGCCTGTCTATGACCAGCTTGCCTGTTCCAAGGCTGGGGTCTATGCCGGACCGGCTGCGTCTAGTCTTGGTTACGGCAAAGGCGCGAAGGTGCTCCAGATGCTCGAGCAGATCATGGGCACCGGGTCGTTGATCTCCGCAATGCACAAGTGGGCCGAGACTCAGCCGAAGGGGAAGGCGGCCGAGTGGGAGGATTTTGAGCGCGTTGCAATGGCTGAGCGGCCGGATTTGAAGCTCCAGGACTTCTTCACCGACTGGCTGGACACGCCTGGTCACGTCGATTTGGATGCCTCGGTGAGTTACGAGAAGGATTTCGCCGATATCGATCTTCGGTTCAAGAGTGTGCCGAAGCGGATTCCTTTGGAGGTCATGCTGGTTTATCCTAACGGCACGCGAACCTTGAAGACGTTCGACGTTCGAGGCTCACAACGCCTGCGAGTGCCTTCGCCATCCAAGCCTGTGCTGGTGTCGTTGGATCCTTATCGTCGCCTGCTGCGCGAGTACCGTCCCGACGAGACGCCTCTGGAGATTGCTTCGAACGTCGGACTGCTTCGGATTTCGATCGATCCGGCCCATGCTGATTGGCAGAAAACGTTCTCGGGCGAGGGAGCCGGTGATAGCGGAACGTTCTGGATCGGGTCGCCGGAGACGACTCCGGCGATGAAGGCGATTTGCGACAAGGTTGGGTTCAAGGTGTCGGGAGATAAGCTCACTTACGAGGGCGTGACCATCGACCTCAACCACGGCGCAGCGGAGGCGGTCGTCGATCTTGGTGGAGGCAAGTTTTCTGGAATCGGCCTTGGGAAGACTCGTATTCGGCCGGATGCGGGTCGAGCTTGCGTGGCGATCTTCGACGATCTGGGTCGGTTCCTTAAGGGGAAGACGGAGCCGAAGACGTCGGGATACTTGACGTATAGAGTTCAGTAAGCTCCCTTTCAGAACCATTGATGGCTACCAATGGTATATACTATTGGTTGGGATGTCAAAGCCGTCAGTTGCGAAGCTCTTCATGCATGGTCGAAGTCAAGCGGTTCGGCTGCCGCTCGCGTTTCGTTTCCCCGGTGATCGGGTTCGAGTTCGAAAAGTCGATGGCGGTGTCCTCTTAGAACCGATCCAAACAGATGTTGAGAGCTGGTTTCAGGAGTTGGACAGATGCCGTAAAGGCGTCTTCATGGAGGACGGCCGCGAGCAGCCTGAGATGCCAGAGTCTGACATTGATTTCGAATGACCTACCTGCTGGATGCAAACGTCATCATTGGAATCCTCAATGAGCGTCCTCCGATTCTTCGCAAGCGGTTTGCCAAGGTCATCGCTGGGGGAGATTCAATCCTTACGTCGTCAGTCGTGATGCATGAGCTTTGGTTTGGCGTGTTCAAGAGTGCCAAAGTGAGGGCCAATTCAGATCTTCTTCGGAGTTTTCGGTCGGGTCCAATCGAGGTGCTGGACGTCCAAGAAGAAGACGCCGTGCTGGCAGGTGAGTTGCGCGCCAACCTCAAAATAGATGGTACTCCCATCGGTCCATATGACCTCTTGATTGCTGCACAGGCCATTAGGAGCGACACAACTCTGGTGACGTCGAACACCCGGGAGTTCTCGAGGCTGCCAGATTTGAAACTGGTCGATTGGACCCTGGCATCTTAGCCGCGGATCGTTTAAACCTGAAGGTTATCGAAAGGCTTACGCGACCACGAATCAGGAGACTGTTGCATTGGCCCTCCTGCGCCCTGCAGAACACCTTGGGCGACCGTCAAGTCCAAACTCCTTCCCGCCGCGGGAGGGATCGCCGAGCGCAGCGAACCGGGGGCGAGGGTAAGAACGAAGCTGCAAAAGTCTGCTAAGAAGGAGCCGTTCGAATCTCTGACGAGCGTCATTTTGAAGGACTTTGACGTTGAGAAACCGGAAGTCCCTCTCACCCGGTTCGCAAGCTCACCGGCCTCTTTCGCGGCGGAGAGAGGCGGGGCCTTGGCGGTGCTTGAAGATTACTGACCGGTACCAAATCCAATGCCACAGTCTCCCAGGTCGCGGCTACGTTCCGGAGAAGTGGGCACGAATCTTCCCGCGGCTACGAGGAGTCCCCATTAGTTGCGACGCCCCGCCGTCGGCGGGATTAAAGCAGTGTCAGGCCACCCCACTCCCAAACAAAAAGGGCCGGAGCTTTCGCTCCGGCCCTTTTGACTTCGATTATTCCTCGTCGAAGTCCATCTCGTCCGCGGCCATGTCAGCGAGGGACGGGAAGTTGAGGCTGCCGAGGGAGTCGATGTCTCGATCATCGGCTTCCACGAGGGCCGTTAGCGACTGTTCGGCCCAGCTCGGACCGCGCTGGACGTCCACGGCCACGTCTCGGTACCGCTTCACACCCGTACCGGACGGGATGAGGCGGCCGATGATGACGTTCTCCTTGAGGCCCACCAGGTGGTCCTTCTTGCCCCGGACCGCGGCTTCCGTAAGGACGCGCGTCGTCTTTTGGAACGATGCGGCCGAGAGGAAGGAGTCGGTGGCGAGGGACGCCTCGGTGATACCCAGCAGGATCCAGGTGGCTGTCGCCTCCTTCGGATCGCGCTCGACGTTGTCACCGGTGATCGGGTCGACGTACTTGATCTTCTTGCCGGACTGGATGAGCTGGCTGACGTTGTCGTTGGCTCGCGTGAACGTGAACCGGTCGACGATCTGCCCTGGAAGGAACGGCGTGTCGCCGGGCTCCTTCACCTGCCGCTTGCGCAGCATCTGCCGGATGATGACCTCGATGTGCTTGTCGTTGATGTCGACGCCCTGGCTCTTATAAACGCTCTGCAGGTTCTCGACGAAGTAGTCGTAAACCGCGTTCGCGCCGGCGAGTTCGAGCACCTCGTGCGGATCGCGCGGGCCTTCGGTGAGCGGGTCGCCCTTGATGACCTTGCTTCCCCGAGAGATCGGCAGCTTTCCAAGCGGTGGGACGAGGATCGGATAGAAGATATTGACCTTCGAGATCTCGGCCTTTCGGAGGGCGGCGAGGGTCGCCGTCACCAGCTTCTGGCCGATGACCTTCTGCAGGCCGTTCTCGTACTCGCCGTGCTCGTTGGTGCCCCACTGCTGGACGTCTCCGATGTAGGCGTCCTTGATGGGCGCCGTGAGCGGCACCGTGGCTTCCACGATAACCCAGCGGCCAAAGCTCGACTCGCGGATGTCGCGGACGATACCGGTCACCGGGCAGATGATCGCCTTACCACGCGGCTGACGTCGCGCTTCGAAGACCTCTTCAACGCGGACGATACCGCTGGACTCGCCCGTCCAGGAGTAGAAGAACGTCTTTCTCGATCGCTCCCACAGCTTGCGGCTGTCGCTGTCGGCCTTGTCGGCCAGCTTCTGCGCAGCCTTGGTCTGCCGCTCGGTCTTCCGCTTAACCTTCGGATCTGCCAGCTCGGCAGCCGTGGGCTCGTGGTTGATCGTGAGCGGGGCGGAGTCCTTGTTCTGGAAGAACGACTTGACGATCGTCTCCTGGGTCTCCAGAAGCTTAGTCGGGTCAAACTGCTTGATGTCCGTGTCGGTCGCGGTCGCGAAGTCCTCCATGAACTGCCGGATGAACTTACCGGTCTTGTACTGGTTCGTTCGGGCGATCGTGGCCGATCCGGCGACGCCTCCGGTGTGGAACGTTCTCATCGTGAGCTGGGTACCCGGCTCTCCGATGGACTGAGCGGCGATGATTCCGACCGCGACGCCGACTTCGACCAGCTTGCCGGTCGAAAGGTCCGTTCCATAGCACTTGGAGCAAATGCCCTGCTCCAGCTCACAAGTGAGCGGAGAGCGGATCATCACGCTGAGGTAGCCGTGCTCGTCCGCCTCGAAGCCGAACTGCCGGTAGCGATTCGAAATCTCTTCTCGCTCCTCGTCGGTCGTCGCAGCGCCGTATTCGGCGACGTACTTGTTCTCGATCTTGGTAATCCGCTTCGCGGCGTCGAGGGAGATCGGCTGCTGAAACTCACTGATCGCCTCGCCCGTGTCAGGGTCGGTGATGACCGAGAGCGCCACGCGGCCGACAATGCGGTCGTGGATCTGCTCAATCGCCTCACCCTGGTCGAGGATGCGGTGCGCGAGGATTCCGTCCGTCGTCTCGCAGTCGATCGCCTTGACGATCACGTCCTGAGCCACGTCGCAAAGACGTCGCGTCAGGTAGCCCGCGTCTGCCGTTCGGAGAGCGGTGTCCGCGAGACCCTTTCGGGCTCCGTGGGTCGTCACGAAGTATTCGAGCATGTTAAGACCCTTGTGGAAGGAGCTCTTAACCGGAAGCTCGTAGATAACCTCGTTGAACTGGTTGAACATGAGGCCGCGCATGCCGGCGAGCTGCGCCAGCTGCTTGACCGAACCGCGAGCGCCGGAGACCGTAACGATCGAGAGCGGGTTCATCTGGGTGAGACCCGCGACGATGGCTTTACCGATCTCGTCGTACGTGTCCGTCCACAGCTTGACCAGGCTCTGCGTCATCTCGTTATAGGTGAGCATTCCGCGGCGGAACTGGTTGGTGATCTTGGTCGACCGGTCGTCGGCGTCCTTGATCATCTCCTCACGACGCGCGGGCGGGTCCATGTCGGTGATCGCGACGGACAGGCCATAGCGAGTCGCCCAGCGGAAGCCGAGATCCTTCATGTCGTCGAGGAACTTGATGGTGGCGCCCACGCCGGCTCGGCGATGGCAGGTGAGAATCATCTCTGCCAGCGCCTTCTTGCCGAGCTCCACATGCAGACACTCGTCTGAGAAGCGGAGCGGGTGGGGCAGGATCGTGTTCATCACGAGCTGACCCGGCGTGCAGGTCACGAGAACCGTCTCGAACTCCTGATCGTAGGGTTGAAGCTCTTCGATCTCGTCGCCGTCCTCCGTCGTGACCTTGACCTTGTGGTACTCGATGCCCGAGACCGGGTCGCGGAAGTCGACCTCGGAGTCGGGGCGGTACTTGACTCGCGTTACACGGACCTTGACCGGATCGTTGACCGGGAGCCGGTTCTCCGGAAGCGGGGCTTCCAGATAGAACATCACCTCTTCGGGGTTGCCGTAGATCGGAGGCGCCGGATTCTTCTCCGGGTCTTCCTTGTGAAGACGCTCCATCTCCTCCATCTTCGCGCGGCCCGCCTGAGAGACGAAGGTCAGAGCGTAGTTGCCGAGGATGATGTCCTGCACCGGGGCGCAGGTCGGTCGTCCGTCCGCCGGGGAGAACAGATTCTGCGTCGACAGCATGAGCACTCGGGCCTCAGCCTGAGCCTGCGTGCTGAGCGGCACGTGAACGGCCATCTGGTCGCCGTCGAAGTCCGCGTTATAGGCGTGACAAACGAGAGGGTGGACCTGAATCGCCTTACCGTCGACGAGGATCGGCTCGAACGCTTGGATACCGAGTCGGTGAAGCGTAGGAGCGCGGTTCAGAAGGATAGGGTGCTCTTTGATCACCTCTTCCAGTCCGTCCCACACCGCCGGGTGCATCCTATCGATCATCCGCTTGGCCGTCTTGATGTTCTGCGTGATCTTCTTCTCGACCAGCGACTTCATCACGAACGGCTTGAACAGCTCCAGAGCCATCTCCTTGGGGAGACCGGCCTGGTGGAGCTTGAGGTGCGGACCGACCACGATTACGGATCGTCCGGAGTAGTCGACGCGCTTACCGAGAAGGTTCTTTCGGAAGCGGCCTTCCTTACCCTTGAGCATGTCGCTGAGCGACTTGAGCGGCCGGCTGTTGGAGCCGACGACCGGTCGAGCGCGGCGGCCGTTGTCGATCAACGCATCCACAGCCTCCTGAAGAAGCCGCTTCTCGTGGTTGATGATCGACTCGGGAGCGTGGATCTCGATGATCTTCTTCAACCGGTTGTTGCGGTTGATGATGCGCCGATAGAGGTCGTTCAGGTCGGAGGTCGCGAAGCGGCCGCCGTCGAGCTGAACCATCGGGCGAAGCTCGGGCGAGATGACCGGTACGACGTCCAGGATCATCCAGTCGGGTCGCGATCGGCTGTTGACGAGAGCCTCCACGACCTCGAGCCGCTTGATAGCGCGAGCGCGCCGCTGGCTCTGAGTCATGATGATCTCTTGCCGAAGCTCGCGGGCGAGGCGCTCCAGGTCGACCCGCATCAGCAGCTCCTTGATGGCGTCCGCGCCGATATTCGCGCGAAGCAGGCTGCTCAGGTCCGTCTTCATCCGGTCGCCGACGGAGTAGAGGAGCTTGGAAACGGCCCGGTACTTGTCCTCGTCGATGAGCTGGTTTCGCTCCAGCTTGCCGAGGATCTCAACAGCCAAGTCCAGATCCTTGAGTCGATCGTCCGCATCGCGATACTCGGCCTTGATTCGGTCGTTGACCGCCTTGGCTCGCTCGCGGGCGAACATCTCGTCGTACTCTTCGCGGTTGCTGTTGAGGTCTGCGGCGAATCGGCCAAGCGATTCCTCTTCAAGCTCCCGCATTTGGCCTTGCAGGTTGGCCTTCTCAAGCTCGACGGCCAGCCGGATCTCCGGCAGCAGCTCCGCGATCTTCTCGCTGTCGATGTCGATGATGATGAAGCTGGCGAAGTAGATGACCTTCTCAAGCAGCCTCGGGGAGATATCGAGGATCAGCGAGAGTGGGGAAGGGACGCCCTTGAGATACCAAATGTGGCAGACAGGCGCCGCGAGCTCGACGTGGCCCATTCGCTCGCGTCGAACCTTCGACCGAGTGACCTCGACGCCGCACCGCTCGCAGACGATGCCCTTGTACTTGATCTTCTTATAACGACCACAAGCGCACTCCCAGTCCTTGACCGGACCGAAGATGCGCTCGCAAAACAGACCGTCACGCTCCGGCTTGAACGTACGGTAGTTGATGGTCTCGGGCTTCTTAACCTCGCCGTGTGACCAGCTTAGAATGTCTTCACTGGACGCGATGCCGATTCTAATCTTGTCGAAAAGGCTGACGTCTGGCATAGATGTTTCTTCTTTCTCCTAATGGCCCCTCAAGGGAGCCGGCGCCGTTGCAAACGATTTTCGAGCCTTGCCCCGGCCAAGCTTGCTGCTTGGCCGAGGAGTAACCCCTAGTTGAAGAATCCGACCGAGCGGGCGAGGCGGATATCGTCGCCTCCGCTGAGCTCGTCCAGATCCTTGAGTGGCAGTTCCTTGTTGCCGGCGTCTTCGACGGCGACCTTCAGACAGAGTGAGCGGAGCTCGTTGACCAGAATCTTGAAGGATTCGGGAATGCCGGGCTCGGCGAGCGTTTCGCCCTTGACGATGCTTTCGTAGGCCTTTACGCGGCCCATAACGTCGTCCGACTTGATCGTGAGCAGTTCTTGAAGCGTATAGGCGGCGCCGTAAGCTTCCAGAGCCCACACTTCCATCTCTCCGAACCGCTGACCGCCGAACTGGGCCTTACCACCCAACGGCTGCTGAGTGACGAGCGAGTACGGGCCGATGGAGCGGGCGTGGATCTTTTCGTCCGCCAAGTGCTCCAGCTTCAGCATGTAGATCATGCCGACCGTGATCGGGTTCGGGACCTTCTCGCCCGTCAGACCGTCTCGGATCTGCGATTTGCACGAGTGCGGCTCGATGCCGGCTCGATCGAACACGTTGACTTCGATCTTCTTCAGGATCTCCGCATAGATCGCCTCGTCGGCCTTGATCGGCGCCTCGTCGATCTCGTCTTCCGGAATCTCAACCTCGAAGGTCTCGATATCCACCTCGCCAAGCTCCGCAAGGGTCTTGACCGGGGCAGCGGCGACGATTCGGCTGACTCGCTCCAGGCCGTTGGTGCCCAGCTTGCGAAGCCGCTCGTCGACCTTCTTCATCATGACGTCGAAGTTGTCGTCCTTCTCGAACGATATCTCGAGCTGAAGCTCGGCGTTCATGTAGGCCGTCAACGACTGACCGCGCATGTGGTTGGCCAGCCGGTCGAACTCCGTGAGGACCTCGCCTTCGGTCGCGCCTTCGAACGCCGGGCACTTGTACTCGACGCCGAGGTGCTTGCCGACGTAGCCGAGATGCGTCTCCAAGATCTGGCCGATGTTCATTCGGCTCGGAACGCCGAGCGGGTTCAGAACGATGTCGACCGGAGTTCCGTCCGCCAGGAACGGCATGTCTTCAACAGGCAGAACCTTGGAGATAACACCCTTGTTTCCGTGGCGTCCGGCCATCTTGTCGCCGACCATCAACTTTCGCTTCTGAGCGACGTAGACCTGGACCGTCATGTTGGTGCCGGCCGGCAGCTCGTCTCCGGGAATCTGGAGCAGAGGCTCTTCGGTGCGATCGCAGATGAGGCGCTCGCGCTTCTTGGACTCCTTGTAGACGTAGTTGATCGAGGGGCTCAGATACTTGTAGCGGCTGAACACCTTGATGTCAACGATGGTGCCCTTTTCACCGTGCGGCAGCCGGAGCGAAACGTCCCGGGTCTCTTCGGCCTTCTTGCCGAAGATGGCGATGATGAGCCGCTCTTCGGCGGTCATCTCAACCTGACCTTTCGGCGCGACCTTTCCGACCAGGATGTCTTCCGGGCGGACTTCAGCGCCGATGCGGATGATGCCGTTCTCGTCGAGGTCCTTCAGGGCCTCTTCGCCGACGTTAGGGATGTCGCGGGTGATCTCTTCCGGTCCGAGCTTGGTATCGACCGCTTCGGTCTCATGCCGCTCGATGTGGATCGACGTGTAGACGTCGTCCTTGACCATCCGCTCGGAGATCAGGATCGCGTCTTCATAGTTGTAACCGTTCCACGGCATGAACGCGACAAGGACGTTCTTTCCGAGCGCAAGCTCGGAGCCGTCGGTGCAAGCGCCGTCCGCGAGAGAGTCTCCCTTGAGGACTCGCTGACCGAGGCTCACCACCGGACGGTGGGTGAAACAGGTCGACTTGTTGCTCTGCACCAGGTGCATGAGCTCGTACTTGTCGAGCGTTCCATCTGCCCTTCGGACTCGGATCTCCTGCGAGGTGACGTACTCGACCGTGCCTGGATGGAACGCGATGACCGCGGCGCCGGAGTCGACGGCTGCAACGCGCTCATAGCCGGTGCCGACCAGCGGTCGTTGGGACCGGAGGCAGGGAACAGCCTGACGCTGCATGTTCGCGCCCATAAGAGCGCGGTTCGCGTCGTCGTTCTCCAGGAACGGAATCAGCGCCGTGGCGACCGAGATGATCTGCACAGGCGAAACGTCCATGAAGTCGATACGGTCTCGGGCGACGATCGGGTAGCTGGCGCCGCCCACGTCTCCACCGGCGCAACGCACCTGAACGCGATCGGCAACGATGTAACCCTTCTCGTCGGTCTCGACGTCGGCCGGAGCGACGAGCTGCCCCGTCTCCTCTTGCGCGGTCATATAGATGATGTCGTCGGTGACCGTTCCCGTGTTTACCTTGCGATACGGGGTCATGATGAACCCGAACTCATCCACACGAGCGTGAGTCGTGAGCTGCGAGATCAGACCGATGTTCGGACCTTCAGGAGTCTCGATGGGGCAGATGCGTCCGTAGTGCGAACGGTGGACGTCGCGAACTTCCAGCTTGGCGCTGGTTCGCTGAAGACCGCCCGGGCCAAGAGACGAGAGTCGCCGCTTGTTGGTGATTTCCGAAAGCGGGTTCGTCTGGTCCATGAAGGTGGAGAGCTGGTTGGAGCTGAAGAAGCTCTTGATAGAGGCGCTGACCGGCTTCACCGAAAGGATGATGCCGGGAAGCAGGTTCTCCTGGTCCGTGGAGGTCATTCGCTCTCGGGCGACCTTCTCCATTCGGACGAAGCCGAGTCGAAGCTGGCTCTGCAGAAGTTCGCCGACCGATCGGACGCGCTTGTTCTTCAGGTCGTCGATGTCGTCGCGCTCCGCTTCGCGGTTCACGTAAGGAAGCATCTTCTCCATGATCATCGCCAGGTCGGCGGCCGTCAGGCTGCGCGTATCCAGCGGGATCTCCATTCCCAGCTTCTGGTTCAGGAACCGGCGTCCAACCTTGCCCAGGTCGTACCGCTTGATGTCGAAGAACAGACCGTAAACGAGCTGCCGCGCCGCCTCTTCGTTGGCCGCCTCACCCGGTCGAAGCCGCTTGTAGATGTCGAGCAGCGCCTCGCGGGAGTTGGTGGTCGGGTCAGCGTCAAGGGTGGCTTCAGCGAGAGAAAGGACGTCGATGACGTTCACCTTCTCCAGCTTCATCGCCTCGAGCCGCTTTGCGGTCTCGCGCTCGATCTTCTGGCCCTTGCGGATGATGACCTCTTCGCCGTCGACGATATCGTCGAGGACGCGCTTGCCGGTCAGCGTCTCCGCGTCGGGGTTCTCCAGCGTGACTTCCTTGCTGAAAGCGCGAAGAATCTCTTCATTGGTGCCCAGCGGGGTTTCAACCAGAGTCTTTGTTGCTTGGACAGCCTCGGAAAAGCCCGCAATGTCCTCTGCGGAGAGCACGCGTCCTGCCTCGATCAGCACCTCGCCAGTAGCAGGATCGGCCACCGGGTCGATGACGCGCTTTCCAGCGGACTTCGAAATCGCGATGAACTGTCGTCCACGGCCCTTTTCGAAGTAGTAGAGCGCTTTGATTAGCTGAGTGAGAGGCAGCTTCTTGGTCTGCGAGATCTGAGTTCGAACGACGAGGTTCGAGTCCGACTCGACCTCCAGCCACGGACCTTCGTTCGGGATCACGCGGGCCGAGACGATGACTTGCATCGAGCTGTCGACGCCCTCTTCGAAGTAGAGGCCGGGGGACCGGCTGAGCTGGCTAACGATGACACGCTCGCGTCCATTGATAATGAACGTGCCTTTGTTGGTCATAAGGGGCAGGTCGCCCAGGTAGACCTCGGACTCGATCATTTCCCGGTCACGGCCCCCGAAACGCACGATCGCCTTGATCGGCGCCTCGAACGTCATGTCACGGTCGCGGCACTCCTGAAGCGAATATTTCGGTTCGCCTAGGGTAAATGAAACGAGTTCGATATAATTTGTCTGTGTGAAATCCCAGATGGGGGAAAATGTTTTGAAGAGTTCTGGGAGACCCTCTTCGAGGAACCATTTGTAGGAATTGAGTTGCAGTTCAATTAAATTCGGAACCTCAAGGAATCGACCGATTCGCTTGGAGGTCGGCTGAATAATTCTCATCTAGCCTCCGGACGCATTAGGGGAACTAGGACTTTACCTGCCGGGGAGGACCCTCGTCAAGTCCGCGCGACTGTCTTCTACGCAGATTTAACAGTGGCGTTTCCGCCATTTTGCTATTCGTGATTTTGTTCGTGTTCGGGTTGGCATTCCCGGCAGGTTGAAGACCCGTTGAAAGTATTTGTGCTTCAGGACTCAACCAGTCGGCCCCAAATTGCATCTTCGGCTGGATGCAGATGAGCAAAATACACTCATGAAACGGCTGCAGGTCCTGTTACCCGATGACGTGTACGTATCTCTGAAGGAAGAAGCTCAAGGCAGGCAGCTAACAAGTTGCCGAGGTCGTCCGGCGAGTTATTGGTCGGCAGTTGGAGGCTTCGGTGCGAGGCTCTTTTCTTGTAAGCCCGCGATCACTCCAATTGACCTTGGGGTGCCCAAGATTGGTGAAGAACATTGGCACGAGATCGCGAACGACCGCACTGCACAATGATTAGCTGCGGCACGAACCTCCTCGCCTACGCTTGTAACCCTTCAGCAACACAGCACAGCAGAACTCCTGGCTTCCTTCGATCGCATCTGGAAGATCGCAACTTTGCAGTATCGAAACTCGTGCTTGCGGAGTTCTATGTCCTTATCCGAAGCCCTGCGGTCTTCCCCAAACCTGCTCCGCGCAGACAGCCGCCTCGACCATAAGTCAGTTAAGGTCCAATCCTTATTGGACGATCTTAAGAGGAACTGTGTACGTCTCACACTTCGTTTGGTCCGCTGCAGCTTTGGCGGACTTTCCCCGCCGCGCAATCTTTGACGTGAAATTGGCCTACTCTTTGGCGGCCGAGGGAGTTACGGACTTCGCGACGGCGAACGTGCCCGATTTTGAGCGCTTTGGTGCTTTTCGAGTCTTTGATCCGACGTGAGTGCCGGCACGTTCAGTTCGGAGCATTGGTATCGGCGCCGTGGAATAGCAGGAGCCGCCGGACAGCAAACAACTCTAAATGCGAGCCCCATCTGTTCCTGGACGTCTATCGGGGCCCTTTCCAGGTGGATGGGAGCTTGAGGCGGGCGTACAGGTCTGTTGCAAACCGGTCCGTCATGCCGGCTACATAGTCGATCGCGCCTTGCGTTCCTTCAAAGCCCTCTGGCAAGCGGCCCGGCTCCAGATAGTAATTGAACAGGTCTCGAATTAGACCTTTGGCTTTGAGAACGTCCGGGTAGAGGACGGGATATCGCAAATACACATTCTCGAACAGCCAGTCTTTCAGCTCGTTCATATAGGTGAGCAAGTTGGTGGACATGGAGATGGAGGGCTTATCGAGGCTGTTCTCCACGATATCGATCACCATCTGGCCGATCCGTTTGCCGTGGCTCTGGCCGAACTCTTCAAATCGGGCCGGCACCTTTGTGACAATGCCGCTGCGGAGCGCATCGTCCAGGTCGTGGTTCAGGTAGGCCACGCGATCGCTGATTCGCACGACGGCCGCTTCCAGCGTGGACTTTGCCCGACCGTCCATCGCGGTCAGATCGCTCTGGCCCTTGCTGTGGCCCGCGATGCCGGCTCGAGTTTCTTTCGAAAGGTTGAGGCGCTCCAACACGTCGACGATTCGCAGCGACTGCTCGTGGTGTTTGAAGCCGCGATCTGGACAGCACTCTTTCACCGCCGCATCGAGAGCGCTCTCACCGGCATGCCCGAACGGCGTATGCCCGACGTCGTGGCCAAGCCCGATCGCCTCGATGAGATCTTCGTTCAACCGGAGGGCTCTTCCGATGGTCCGGGCGATCTGCGCGACCTCGAGGGTGTGGGTCAGACGGGTTCGATAGTGGTCTCCCTCAGGATCGATGAAGACTTGCGTCTTGTGCTTGAGCCTGCGAAACGACTTTGAATGCAGGATTCGGTCACGGTCCCTCTGAAACGCCGTTCGAACGGGATCGGGAGGTTCTGCGACGGCCCGGCCCGCCGAATCGGCCGCTTTGCAGGCAAACGGAGAGAGCGTCTCGCACTCTCGCGTCTCGATCATTTCTCGAATGTCCGTTGGCACCAAGTTAAGGACGACGGAAATGTCTGGACCGATGCCGCCCTATCGTCGTCTGTAATATGCGTTAGCCATGCATCAAGTACCTTCCGATCCGACTCAAGCCGTCATCGTCGGCGATTTCGACGCGTTTTCGCCGGACCAGCTCTTCGACTACTTCACACGGCCGGAACTTCTCACTCAGTGGTGGCCGAAGGAAGCTACGGTCGACCTTCGGGTGGGCGGGTCTTTTGCCATGAGCTGGCCTGAGCAGAATTGGCATCTTCGGGGTCAGTACTTGGCCGTCGAGCCTGGCAGACGCCTATCATTCACTTGGAACTGGGACCACGAGCCCGTCAATCATGGGCTCCAAACCGTCGATCTTTGGATTCTGCGAATGCACGACACCGGCAGCCGGCTGGGAATCTTCCACGGACCCTTCCAGGCGAACGAGGCGGATCAAGAGGCGAGGCAAGGCGTTATCGAGGGATGGATCCATTTCGGAATGCACCTCGGCGGCCTGGTTCCGGGCGCCGTCGACTAACGGCCCATGGTCTACGCAGCTCTTGCCCACCGCAGCCCCGGCAAACGTGCCTGATACGTTCAAGCCCGGCAATCCTTACAAGTCCCGCCCCTTTGCGGCGACCCGACATTTGTAAGTGTTAGGGATGCACTCGAGGAGCGTCGGCGCTGGCGGACGGTCTGTGATTTCTTATGGGTAAAGAGCTTAAAATCGTCAAACTGCTGGAGCCGGAGCTCTGCCTCCGTTGCCGATTTGCCGAGGTCGCCGAAGTTGACACTTCCACCGGCGCGACCGAGCGAATGATCCATTGCCGACGGGGCGACTGCGACAACTGGGATATTCAGAACTCCGAGACAGCCAAGGCGATCCGAGTGCTTCCCGAGTAGTCCGCTCTTAATGCAGTGGTTCGGTTTCGTGCTGCCGCTTCAGAACCCAATCTCCCGTAAGTCCAGCTCTTTGCCAGCCCATCTCGTTCCACATGCCCCCCTCTACATGATTGGTTGGACTATTAGCGGCAATAGAAGCATTTTACTTGCAGTAAGTAGTCCTTTGAATGCAACCCATCGGCCGCATTAGTCCTATTTGATTCGACTGTGATAACCTGAGATTGAGGTCTTTACCTATGATTAGGGTTACTCAAGCTACTTTCTTGCTTCTGATCGTTGCGCTGACTTGCATTGTGGTGGGCTGTGGTGGAGGCGGCGACAACGGGGGCGGAAACGACGCGTTTACGCTGAACAAGCACACGATGAATTGTCCAGCCGACACGCTTATCATTACCGACCAGGTTTCGCCTCCGCCGGCAAACTCGACCGTCACGCTTAAGAACAAGGACACGGGCCAGACCTACGATGGCGGGGCAACCGTTATCGACGGGCAGGTGTACTGCGGATTTCCTTCGGGCGCGCCCGCCGGAACGTATCAGGTCATTCTGAACGAGCCCGGAACGTTCGGGATCGACGTCGGAGACGTGACCTATACGTTGAACAGCTGTTAAGAATATCGTTGGACGAACGTTGCCCGCGAAGGACGTAGTCTCCTTTGGATCGGTGCATGGTCCCCAAGGTAGCGCCGGAGCGCAGCCTTGGGCCGGTCTATGGAATCCCTTAGGGATAGTTCTTCGTGTACTTCTAAGGTGACGCGAACTTGCCCTTGCACAAATCCAGCATCGCCTATCGGCGTGCGTTCAAATGCAACAGTCTCGCATCCCGCGGCTACCGGATGCTTCGGTCCTAGTTAGCGGCTATGGGAAGCATGCTGGTTTGATTTTGGAAAGTTCCGGTTGGGAAGCCCGGTAGTCAGGAGAACGTTAATGGGCCTTTGAGTGGATGGACCTCGGCGGCTAGAGATCCAACGCATCCTTCTTCTGCCGCCGGAAGCGAGACGGTTTCTCCGGTGAGATTCTGAAAGGCTTCGGCGCCTTTCATGTTCAAATAGGGAAGTGCTAACGCATAGGCTTCTCGCGCAAGTCCCGAGACTTGCTGTGACCTAAGACGCGCAGACTGCTCGGCATAGGTGAGCATCAGAAGGTCCGATATCGCAGCCGTTGCGATTTGTCCTTCAAACGACTTCTTGAGGGCGGATGCTGCCAGCTCCGAAAGGAATGAATCGACGGAGACATCTAGGCTTGAACGGCCCTCCTTGACCCGGCGCAGCAGGCGCGGCGCCATGAAAAGGCGGTTGATTTCGTTGGTGCCTTCGTAGATCCGGCTGACGCGGGCATCGCGGTAGTGCCGGGCGATAGGGAACTCCTCGGTGAATCCGTATCCGCCGTAGATTTGGAGGCACTCGTCGATGATTGACGCCTCGGCTTCTGTAGAGAAAACCTTGCAGGCGCTGCATTCGATGGAGAACTCCTCGGCAGCGGCGGCATCGCCGTTCATGGCCTCGAAGGCCTCGTCGATGAGGGCGCCGGTGCGGTAGGTCATCGATTCAGCCACGTAGAAGAGGGCCGCCGACATAGCCAACTTCTTCTGAATCAGCTCGAAAGAGGCAAGAGGCTGGCCAAACTGTTTGCGCTCTCGGGCGTACGCGGCTGCGAGGCCGATCGCG
The DNA here is from genome assembly GCA_035550555.1 of Fimbriimonas sp. Taxonomy (GTDB): domain Bacteria; phylum Armatimonadota; class Fimbriimonadia; order Fimbriimonadales; family Fimbriimonadaceae; genus Fimbriimonas. The sequence continues at coordinate 449 of DASZPA010000191.1, read as the reverse complement.
TCCCTGGCAGGCCCCATGGACATCGAGCTCAGCTTGAACCGGCCCAAATTGAGCGCGTTGAACGCAACCTGGTGCCCTTTGCCGACCTCGTGAAGCAGGTTCTCCTTTGGCACCTCGGCACTCTCGAGAACCAGGCGCGCAGTGGAGGAGCCCTTGAGGCCCATCTTGTGCTCCTCACGGGATACCGATATGCCAGGGAAGTCTCGCTCGACCAGGAACGCGCTGAACTTGTCGCCGTCGATCTTGGCCATCACCAAGAACAGGTCGGCCCACTTGGCGTTCGAGATCCACATCTTGGTCCCGTTCAAGATATAGTGGTCGCCCTTGAGATCGGCGCGGGTGGTCGCGGAAAGCGCGTCGCTTCCGCTGTTCGGCTCGCTCAGCGCGTAGGCGCCGATCCACTCTCCCGATGCCAGCTTCGGCAGGTACTGCCGCTTCTGCTCTTCGTT
>DASZPA010000190.1:0-17517 GCA_035550555.1 Fimbriimonas sp. | reverse complement strand
TAGATTGAAAGGCTGAAGCAGCAGGTGCCGCCCCACGTTGAAAGGCGACTGGTTGAGATCGCGGATGAACAGGTGCGCCTCGGTGGCGTAGGCGATCACGACCGTGAAATCGGACCACGGGCCGTTCGGTTCGGTGGCTCGAGAGTTGTGCCAAGACCGAACCAGTCCGAAAAAGTCGCTGGCGAATGGCGCACCGAACAGCCTGTCGGCCTCATCCATGAACCATACAAGCGGCCCCCCGACGTGCTCAAGCAGCGCCCGCACGAAGTTGTCCATGTTCATGTTCGCGCCGAACACCTCCAGCCACTCGGTGGAGAAGTCGTAGGTGAACTTGACTTGGCGGGCGAGTGTCGCGGCAAGCAACCGATAGAAGCCGTCGTCGGAGGCCAGTTGGCCGGAGCTCAGCTTCTGGAAATCCGTCGCGATCTGCTGCCAGCCAAGGTCCCTCACCAGCTTGGCTCCCCTACCGATGAGGGAGGTCTTTCCCATCTGCCGCGGCCCCTTCACCAACAGGATGCTCTCATTGCCTTGAAGCGCCGCGACAAACTCGGTGTCAGCGGCGCGCTCGACATAGAACGGTGAATCCGGCGGAACCGCGCCGCCCACCGGCTCGAGCGCGATTTCGGCCTTCACAGGCTTCGGCTCCTCCCGCAGCGTCGACCGGAGCTCCGCGATCACTTTCTCCGTATCTCTCGGGCCTTCCCAGTACGAGAAGTTCAGGCCGTTCACGTACGCGCCCAGTGGCCCATCCACGATCCGATCGGAACCGACTCGGACCGGCAGCAGATACGGCTTTCCCCGGTTCTTGCGCTCATCGTATGCCGTCTCGACTTCGTATTCGAGCATTTCGCTGCCCAGAGCGGAATCTGAAAGGATGGCCACCACGGCATCCGCCGCACGGATCTTTTCTTCGATCGCCTTCGCCCATTCCACGCCGATCTTGAGATGACGGTCGATGAACACCTCGTGACCGTCGGCCGTGAAAGCATCCTCGATGGCCTCCAGAATCTCATCGTCGGGGTGGGCGTTGCGCTTGTAGACGATCACGAGGTGCAAGGGTCCCGTGCTCGAGAACGACTTTGACGCGGCCCTGACGTGGCTCGGCGTATCGGTGCGCCCAAACAGATTCGAGGCGAGGGAATAGACCTTCAGCCGCTCATCGTGTTTGGTGACTCCATATCCCACCTGCCGAACGTAGGGCGCCCACTCCTCGAGCTGCTGCAGCCACGACGCGTATTGAGATGAGAGCAGGATGTGGCCCCCGTCGCCCATGTCCATCACGCGCTTGGCCAAGTTCATTCCATCGCCGATCAGGTTGGCGGTCCCGGTGATGTCGGTCTGGTAGCGCACGGGCCCGCTATTGATGCCCATGCGCACGGAGAGGCCGGAACGGCCCTTCAGAAGCTGCGCAAGCTCGGCGGCGCAGGCTGCCGGCTGGACCAGATCCCCCGTGAAGACGATGCACATACCGTCGCCTGTCGGGAAGGCATGAAGCTGACCTGCAGCCTGCCCTGCCTGATAGGTGGGGCACTGACGAACCAGATCGGTCAACTCGGACAGAAGCCGGGCCTGAGCATTGATCGACTCCCGAGACCAGGCGACGATGTCCAGAAATAGAACATGCCCGATCAAGTTCTGGGGCGTGGTTTGGCTCATGGGGGTCCGGCGTCTTCCAAATGTACTTGATCGGCCGCCTGCGAGAACCTGCGGCCCGCCACTCCTCATGGCGCGGCGGCTGTCGCGCGGGACTCGAATACAATCCTCATGTTGATCAGTGAAGCCGGAAAGCTTCGGATTGCGGAGGTGTTTTCCAGCCTTCAAGGCGAAGGAATCTGGGCAGGCGTGCCCTCGACCTTCATTCGGATAAGCGGATGCAACCTGCGGTGCAGCTGGTGCGACACGCCGTACGCTAGCTGGCGCCCGGAAGGCCCGCTCAGAACGGTCGAGGAGATCGTGGGTGAGGTTGCTGAAAGACGGCCCAGACATGCCGTGATTACAGGCGGCGAGCCGATGTTGTTCGAGCAGAGCGTCGCTTTGGCCCAATCGCTGAGAGCCATTGGCTTCACAATAACTGTAGAGACCGCCGGAACCGTGTATCGGCAGATCCCTTGCGACCTCATGAGCATCAGCCCCAAGCTCTCGAATTCGACCCCGGACACCCCTCCGTGGGAGATGACGCACGAGCAACGCAGAGTGAACTTGGACGCGCTGTCACGGCTGATCACCCAGTATCCGCACCAGATCAAGTTTGTGGTCGACCCCGAGAGGGGAGACGATCTGCCTGAGATCGACGACCTCTTATCGAAGCTTCCGCCCGTTGCGCCCGAGCGCATCCTGCTCATGCCGGAAGGCCGGGACGCCGAGGCCCTTTGGCGAAAGGGCAGGCTTCTGGTGAACGTCTGCATCGAGCGGGGTTGGAGGCTGGCGCCGCGAATGCAGATCGACCTGTTTGGCGACACGAGGGGCACATGAAAAGGCTCCTCATTCTGGCGCCCCTGCTTCTTGTTGCCGGCTGTGCGGATCGGGCCCGCGCGTCCTTGACCGGGAGATGGACCGGAGGATTCGACGTCTCGAAAGTGACCGGCAAGCTGCAAACTTCGGACCCCAAGAGGAACGACTGGCAAGGATCGATCCAGCTTTATCTGACCGATACCCGCTGTTCCATGCACCTGGAGGGAGAGCAGGAGGCCGTCGACCTTCAGGGACATTGGCATTTGAACCATAAGCAGATCGTCGTTCGATTCGACAGCGTGAAGATCGACGACGCAGGCGGCGCGGAGGGCCGGAATCCTAACAAGGCGTTCATTGCGCCCGCGGACCTCCAGGCGGCCTTCGCGATTCCCATGACGCTCGACATCACGGAGAAGGGAAAGGCTCTGGAGAGTCCCCTAGTCCAGATCGGCCCGTTGCTCGGCTCGTATCGCTTTTCCAAGGATTCCCTAGCTCGCTAGAATATTCGACAGATCTGCCTTCATCGCGAATTTCATTCTGAATATGTCGCTTGAATAGGCTACAATATTCAGCATGAGCGGCTTTGATGCGTATGATGTCCAATTGATGGATCTTCTTCAAGAAGACGGACGGATTGCCAACGCGGAGCTTGCTCGCCGCATTGGAATGGCGCCCTCCGCCGTCCTGGAGCGAGTCCGCAAGCTGGAAGAACGCGGCGCCATCAAGAGCTTTGAGGCCCGGCTGGACCCCAAGCAGATCGAGCTCGGTCTTACGGCTTTCACGTTGGTGCGGGCCAACTGGCTCGATTCCAGCCAACAGGCCCATGACCTTGCCGCCATTCCGGAAGTCCAAGAGGTTCACGAGGTTGCAGGCGAAGACTGCTTCTTGGTCAAGCTGCGCGTCCGCGATACCGACGCGCTTGCTCGTTTGCTTCGTGACCAAATCGGCTCGATCACCGGCGTGACATCGACCCGAACGACGATCGTTCTCAGCACTTTCAAAGAGACCACCAAACTGCCGCTGCCCGAGAAGGAGGCCCGAAAATGAGCCACCGCGGCAAGCTGATCCTCTCATTCACGACCGTGTGTCTTGCCTGGGGGGCTTCGTACTTCGCGATCAGCATCGGGCTCAAATCCATGCCGCCGTTTCTCATGGGTTTCTTACGATACGGCTTGGCCGGAGCCTTTCTTTGGGCATGGTGCGAGGTGCGCGGCTTGGAGCGGCCGACCGTGCGCCAGTGGATCTCCCAGGCGATTCTTGGGATGCTCTTTGTGGTGCTTGGCAATGGCACCGTGCTTTGGGTCGAGCAGACCGTACCCTCTGGCATCACCGCTTTGATCGTCGCGATCGGACCGCTTTGGACGATCCTACTGGAGTGGGCCCTGGGGATGCGGCGGCGGCCGAATTTGGCGAGTTGGATCGGACTGGTGCTCGGCGCCTCGGGTGTCACGCTCTTGGTTGGCGGAACCGGCGCGGGCACGGTGGCTCCGTTGCCTATCGCGGTGCTCGTGCTCGGCACCATCGCGTGGTCTCTCGGCTCCAACCTGTCGCTCAAATTCGAGCGGCCGGCTTCGCCCTTAAGAGCCGTTTCGGCTCAGATGATCACCGGCGCATTCGTGCTCGGGCTTATGGGCCTGGCGACGGGAGAGGCGGGCGCGTCTCATTGGGGTCACGTCGGGCTGCCGGCCATTTTGGCGCTCGGCTATCTCATCTTGGTCGCCTCGATCTCCGCCTACATCGCCTACGGCTGGCTGATCCACAACGTCTCGCCGACCGCCGCCGGAGCCTGCTCCTACGTCAACCCCGCGATCGCGGTTCTGTTGGGGGCCGCGTTCGGTGAGCCGATCGGCTGGCGTCAGTTCGGTGCGCTGGCGATGATCCTGATCGGAGTGTCGATGCTCAGTCGCGCCGAGCTCAAGCGGACAAAAGCGCCGGAACCGGTGGCTCTCTTGCCAGAAGAATTGGCCGGAAACGCCGCCTAACCCGTAGACGGGAAAGGGTTTGCTTTGAATCAGGCTCATCCGACCCACGTTTCTTGCAGTTCCAAGGCGCGACCTAAACCAGCCCACACCGAAAGGTGTGGGTGCGCATCGATACATACCGCCCGAAAGGAAAAGGTCCGTTCAATAGCCCCCAAAGATAGTCGGAGCCCATCGTAAGATCGCTAAGCGAGGAATCCGGCAAAGGACCACGAGTCTGCCTGCCGTATTCCAGCGCGGGCACCCATCGTCTTGTCTGGCCCACATCTCGTAGCATGCGGTTGGACTCGCTACCGGTTCCTGCAAGGGTCGAGCTACATCATCTGCAGTGACACGACAATGTGGCAATCGATGCCGGGCAGCGCCACTTCCAGCCCGCTGGAGGGGTGGGTGCTTTGGCCTGCTCAGTGTTCCAGCTAATTTGGCCACTTAACGGTCGGCCCCGCCCGATGCATTTCGAGCCTTGCCGGAGGGACGATCACCGATCATCCCCCGCTACGCATCCGCGGTCAACCTCAAAACCCACCAACCCAAACAACCCATTTCCCCTGTATGATAAAGCGGTTCATCAGTGCGGATGCTCCTTCTGATCTGCTTCGCCGTGCTTGTGGCGGCGTCACTCGCGGTATGGCGGCTGCAGCCGCCGGCCGACCCTCAAGGACGCCTCGTGCTCACCTGGGTCAGCGACTTGAATCCCCTTCGAACCGAGCAGGCAAAGCTGTTCGAGAAGCTCCATCCGAACGTCCGCGTGAATGTCGACCCCGACAACGGAGGCGTTGAGAAGGTCATTGTGCAGTCGTTGGCGGGAGTCGGCCCGGACGTCTACGACGCCTTCGACACCTTCCAAACAGTCGCCTACGTTCAATCGGGAGTCGCGCTGGACGTTTCGTCCAAGCTCCCCCAAGAAGGCATCGATCTAAAGAAAGAGGTCTATCCCGGCACGTTCAACACCTGTTTCTATGAGGGGAAGGCGTATGGCGTGCCGACGAACGTGGCGGTCGACGGGGTTTGGTACCACAAGGATCTCTTGAAAGCAGCGGGCGTGGAGCCGCCGAAGACCCCGTGGACATGGGACAAGCTCATCCCAATCGCGCAAAAGCTCACGCTCAAGAACCCGGACGGCACGGTGCGTCAGTACGGATTCCTTTACGACAACTGGAACTGGGCGGATTTCTTTGCCACTTTTGGAGCACTGGTGTTTTCACCCGACGGCAGCCGCTGCGTGCTCGACAGCAAGCCGGCGATCGATGCCGTTCAGGTGATGCACGACCTGGTCTACAAATATCATGTGTCGCCCTCACCGGTCGAGCAGAGCTCCATGGCGACGCAGGGCGGGTTCGGCTCCGGGACGATCACGTTCTTCGGCGCCAAGCGCGGAGCCATGGCGCTCGGTGGGCGGTGGTGGCTCTCGACGCTTCGAAGCTATAAGGGTCTCGACATGGGCGTGCTGGAGTCGCCCTACGGAACCCAGCGCAAGTACCACATGTACGGCAGGGCCGTGCTTGTAAATCCATCCTCCCCTCATCTGAGGGAAGCGCTGGAATTCCAGAAGTTCATGGCGGACCCGCAGTATTTGGCCTTGATCAATCATCAGGCCGATGGGATTGCGGCATTCGAGAGGGCGAACTATCTGCCGTCCTTCGAGTTCGATCCCGACCATCCCGATGAGAAGGACAACGTTGTCTGGCGAGACATCGCCGCGAGAGGAATCGGCTGGTCGGTGAGCCCCTACTTGAACGCGAATACGGCTTCGAAGCTGGTGCAAGACCAGATCGACCTGGTGCTTGCCGATCAGAAGACGGCGGCTCAGGCGATGCGGGACGCGTCGAAGAACATCGAAGAGGCGATGAAAGTCTCGCTCCGGGATGATCCCGCTCTGAAGAAGCGCTACGAACAGGCGGGGGGCCGTTGAAGAAGCAGACCTGGGCTGCATGGCTCTTCATTTCGCCCAACTTGATCGGCTTTGCCGTCTTCACGGCCTGGCCGGTGGCCTTCTCGCTCGTCGCCAGCTTCACCAACTGGAGCCTTGAGCGGCCCCAGACGAGCTATGTCGGACTCCGCAACTATCAAGAGCTTCTCGGCGATCAGAAGTTCTGGCTCTATCTGGGCAACACCGTCTACATGATGCTGGGTCTGCCGGTGGCGTTGTTCGGCTCGCTCTGGCTTGCGGTGCTGCTCAATCGAAAGCTCCCCGGTATCGCGGCGTTTCGAACGCTGCTCTACATCCCCAGCTTTGCGAGCGGCGTGGCGATCATGCTGCTCTGGAAGGCGCTCTACAACCCCGACTATGGCCCGATCAACCAATCGATTCGGCTGCTTTATGGCTTCTTTCACATCCATGCCGACGTGCCGCAGTGGCTGCTCTCCACCAAGAACCTCGCCGGGCTGGACGTCGAGAAGGTGGGAATCACGGGCTCCCAGTTCGGACTCGGCGCGCGGGACGCGCTAAACATCATGGGTGTTTGGACGGCGATCGGCGGCAACAACATGCTGCTCTATCTGGCGGCTCTTAGCAACGTGCCGGAGGAGCTGATCGAGGCCGCGCAGCTCGATGGCGCTAGCAAGTGGCGATGCTTCAAGGACGTCACCTGGCCCCAGCTCGCGCCGACCACGTTCTTTATCCTCGTGATGTCGATCATCGGCGGGTTGCAGGGAGGCTTCGATCAGGCCCGCGTGATGACCACCGGCGGCCCCTCGAACACGACGACGTCGCTGGCCTATCACATCTACAGCCTCGCTTTCGAGCAGTTCCGGATCGGCTACGCGTCGGCCGTCTCCTGGGTGCTGTTCGGATTCGTGTTCCTGGCGACCATGGTCAACTGGAGGTTCGGCAACCGTGCCACGAGCTACGTCTGATCGCGCGACGAACGCCGGGGTGGTGGTTCTGCTCCTGCTGTTTTCAGCGTTTACCGTGCTGCCGCTGATCTGGATGGTGTTCACCAGCTTCAAGCCGCTGCAAGAGGTGGAAGGCCAAAACCTGCTGCCCACCCATTGGCAACCGGAGAACTACAGCCAGGTGTTCACCAGCGTGCCGTTCGCGCGGTACTACATGAACAGTGTCTTCATCGCGGCGTGGGTCACATTTCTCACCTGTCTTACCAGCGCCATGAGCGCCTACGCCTTCGCGAGGCTGGAGTGGAGATTCCGCGACGCCGTCTTCAAGATGTACCTGGCCACCATGATGATCCCGGGAGTGGTCACCATGATCCCGAACTACACGCTCATGGTGCGTCTTCACCTGCTGGACTCGTTCACCGGCCTCATCGTCCCTTCGGCTTTCGGAGCCTTTGGAACATTTCTATTGCGCCAGTTCATGCTGACCATTCCGACGGCCTTGGACGAGGCGGCGACGATCGATGGTGCGGGCCCGTTGAACGTGTTTTTGGACGTGGTCTTGCCACTGGCCCGGCCCGGGTTGATAGCCTTGGCAATCTTCACATTCCTCGGCACCTACGGCTCGTTCTATTGGCCGCTGGTTCTGGTGAAATCGGAACAACTGCGGACACTGCCAATCGGGATGATGTACTTCGACACCGCCTACGACCGTCAGACGAATCTCCTGATGGCGGCCAGTTTGATGAGCCTTTTGCCGCCGATCGCCTTGTTCCTGGTCGGGCAGAAGTACCTGGTACGAGGCATCGCGCTGGGTGCCGTGAAGGGCTAGCCCTTGGGAGTCCGCGGACGTGTCCGCGTCTTCAATCGCGCCGGAGGCGAACACCCTCCACACAACCGAGTCCCAATCAAAAGGCCTCGCTCCGCGTGGTAACAAGACGCGGACACGTCCGCGGACTCCCAAACATGCCACAGTGCTCGCATTGTCGGTGGAGACATTGAACAAGGGCAGTCACGAGGAGTCCTGCGCGTAAAATGGCGGCATGGCTACGGAGATCTCTCGGCGAACGGCTTTGGTGGGAATGGCGGGGTTGGCGGCTTCTTCTTTGGCCCATACAGGACGACGGCAGGACAAGCCGGTCGGCTGGGCAATCTTGGGATTGGGCGGGTACGCGACCTATGAGATCATGCCGAACTTCGTTCACTGCGAGAACTCAAAGATCGTCGCGCTGATCAGCGGGCATCCCGAGAAGCTCGTTCGGCAGGGCACGAAATATGGAGTCCCCGAGAGCCACCGGTACACCTACGACACGATGGACGCGATCAAGGACAACCCGGAAATCGAGGTCGTCTATGTCGTAACGCCTCCGGCGACCCATCCCGACTTCGCAATCCGAGCCGCGAACCTCGGCAAGCACGTCTGCAGCGAAAAGCCGATGGCGCCGACCGTCGCCGATTGCCAGAGAATGATCGAGGCGTGCCGCAAGAACAAGCGGCTTCTCCAGATCGGCTACCGGTGCCACTACGAAGCGCACAACCTGCGCGCGATCGAGGCGTGCCGGTCGGGCGAGTTAGGGAAGATCGAAAGCCTGACCTCCGACCACGGATTCGACATCGGCCCTGGACAATGGCGCACCCAGAGGGCCCTGGCAGGCGGCGGGTCCATGATGGACATCGGGATCTACTCGCTCAACGCCTTGCGCTACCTCTCAGGCGAGGAGCCGGTCGAGGTCTCGGCGACGATCACGAACCCGCCCAACGACCCTCGCTTCGTCGATGTCGAGGACACGGTCGACTTTAAGGTCCACTTCCCAAGCGGTCTGGTAGGGCATGGGACGAGCGGCTACTCTTGGCAGCCTGGCAAGAACCAGTACGAGGTGAAGGGTTCCAAGGCGACGCTTCGTGCGGAGCCTGCGACGGCGTACGAAGGTGACCGGCTTACGATGGACGGCGTGGAAGTTCCGGTCAAGGTCAACAACCAGTGGGCGGCGCAGATCGACCACTTCTCGCACTGCGTTCGGCATGGCGGCAAGGTTCGGACTCCTGGCGAGGAAGGTTTCAGGGACATCCGCATCATCCAGGCGATCTACGAGTCGGCTAAAACGGGCAAGCCCGTCAAGCTGGCGTAAGCTGCGCGGCGAGATCCCGGGAAGATTGGAGCACCCGGTCGAACTCGACCAGGTCCGGATTGCCGTGCGCCATGAGCGCCAGTAGGTCGGCGGCGTTTTCGTCGAGGCAGAGGATCGAGTCCTCGATCGCAGCCAACTCCTCGTCTTTGAGCCCCCATGGCTCCAAACTCGCTGACTGGAACAGGTTTTCCGCCTGGACCCGGAGCGAGCGTGCATGGTTGCGGCACTCTTCCGCTTCTTCGCTTCGCGGAGCGACGCCACGCTCCAACAGCTCTCCAAATTCGATCTGCGCCTTGAGGGCCTCCACGACCGCCTCACGAATCTGTTTGCCGTGAAACGCCGGCCAAAACACGTAGGCGAGAAGAGATAGGATCGTGCCGAAGACAGTGGCGCCCAAACGCACCAGTCCCACTTCGTTCGTCGCGAGCCCCGAGGCAGAGACCGAGAACACGACATAGAGCGTTATCGCGATCGAGTAAGAAGCGTAGTTTGGTTGGAAAAACGCATAGACGAGCCATGTCGCCGCGACCGAAAGGATGCTGTCCAGAGCGTTGCTCGGATGGACCAGCATGACGAAGAGGTCGGCAACCAACACACCTGCCAAGGTGCCTGACAACCTTGACAGTCCACGAGAAACGGTATTCGCATAATCCGAGCGTAGGACGATCGTGACGGTCAGCGGGAGCCAATACCCGTGCGGCAGGTGTCCGAGCCGATAGATCGCCTCGGCGATTTCCATCGTCACGGCGTAGCGGACCGCATGCCGGACTGCGACAGCCTGGAAAACTGGTACGTTCGGCAGGCGGGTCAGCTTGGAAAAGGCGCGCCGCCAACCCGTCGCCCGTGGTTCATCCTTTAGAGCCGCGACCGGCGGGTTCAGCACAAAAGGCTGATCCAATTCGGTCAGCAGCCGTCGCAGCAAACGGTACCAGTGGAGATAGTCCGTGGCTTGGCTGAGCGACCCTGGAGGATCGGGCAGCGTTTCTTCAACGTTGGCCGGCTCGCTCATCTTCCCGGCCACGATCCTTTCGGCGACATTCTGGAGGCCGGCGCCGATCGCCTCGGCCAGCTTGTCGGCCTCCTCCCCGCCTGCTTGCAGATCCTGTCTCGCTTTCTCAAACCCTACCAACGTTGCTCGAACGGCTTCCGCCGCTCGCAACGCGGTCACCAGCACCTCATGCTCCGCTCGCCACCGCGTGTTGCGGGCCTCGTTGAGGATCGCCCGGGCGTTCTCGATTTCACTCGTCCCGGGAATGGGCTCCGCCGTATGGGTCCCAACCTCGTGCGCATAACGAGAAAGCGTTCTGAATGCGGCGGCCACGGTCTGACGCTCGGGCAGACGCGGGTTGACCGGCCAGACGGCCGTCAGTAAGACCAGTTGGACAAGGGCTCCGGCCAAGATGAGGCCGGCATTTGCCCAGGCGGTGGAGGCAGGAAGTCCGAGTCCACTAAGCACGATGAACGTGCACATTCCCATCGTCGCAAGCGCGTTCGCGCCTTGGCCCGAACTGCCAAAAAGCGCCGCAATGAACCCGGCCAGCGGCACCACGATGAGAACAAGCGGGGTCGAGAGGCCGATGAGGCAACCCAGAGCTGTGACCACGCTCACGATCAGTCCAGTCAGGATCACCTGACGGATGCGCGACCGGTAAACCCCGTTGAAAGAGGCCAATCCCGTATACAGTGCCCCCAATCCAGCGAGCACGCCGAAAGATGGGCGCCCCAGCGCCGTAGCAATGATGACCGGAAGTGCAACACCCGCCGAGCATCGCGTCGCCGTCCATGCCGACCACCGGGTCGAGTCAAAGAAGAACACCGACCGCATGAGAGGTTGGAAGCGGGAGGGCATGGGGAGTAAGTGGTTAAGTTTGTGAGTTTGTGAGTTTGTGAGTTGGCAAGTTTTCAAGTTGGCAAGGCGTTAAGGATTTTGCGACTAAGCGTCAGATAAGGACACGTTGTCCGGAACTTGCCAACTTGCCAACTTGCAAACTTAACAACTTACCAACTCAATCAAACAGACTTCCCGCGAAGCGTTCGGGTTTGAAGTCGAGGAGGTTTTCGACTTTTTCGCCGGTTCCGACCAGCTTGATCGGCACTCTCAATCGGTCGTAGACGCCGATGAGTGCGCCGCCTCGGGCGGTGCCGTCGAGTTTGGTGATGACGAGCCCAGTCACTCCGGCCGCTTTGGTGAACTCTTCGGCCTGTCGGATGGCGTTTTGGCCGGTGTTGGCATCGAGTACGAGCAGGATCTCGTCCGGCTTGCGTCCGAGCGACTTCTCGGCAACCTTGGACACCTTTTGAAGCTCCGCCATCAGGTTGCTCTTGCTGTGCTGTCGGCCGGCCGTGTCGGCCAACACGACGTCGATCCCTCGCGACTTGGCGGCTTGGATTGCATCGAAGATAACGGCGCTGGAGTCGCCGCCGGGCTGGTTCTTGACTATCTGGCTTCCAGTCCGATTGGCCCAAACCTCCAACTGTTCGATCGCCGCGGCGCGGAACGTATCGCCGGCGGCCATCAGCACCGAAAAGCCTCGCTTTTGGAGCAAGTGCGCCACTTTGGCGATGGTGGTCGTCTTGCCAGCTCCGTTCACGCCGACGAAGAGCCAGACAGTCGGCGACTCGTCGGAGATGTCGAGACCCGTCGCTCCCTTCTGCTCGAACCGGTCGACGATGGATTTCTTCAGCCGATCCTTGATCGCCTCAGGTTCGGTCACTTTCTCATCGCGAACAGCCTTCTTAAGCTCAGCCAGGATCTCGGTCGCCGTGTTGATATTGGTATCGACCTGAAGCAGCGCCTCTTCGAGCTCGTCGTAGAAGTCGTCGTCGATGACCCCGCGCCCGAGCATCCGATCGACGCGCTCCATGAGCTTCTTGAACATGCGGTTAGAGGGTACCGCCCGCTGACGCGGAGTTTTAAGTTTGTAAGTTTGCAAGTTGGCAAGAAAGGCAACAAGCCAGGTCACATCCTCCGGCTTAACAACTTGCCGACTTGACAACTTGCAAACTTCTCCCGATGTATCCTCTTCAGGTGCCCGACGGATTCGAGACGACCGACATGATCGGCATGGGGGTGGCGGGAGCGCTGGCTAAGCAGTACTCCGACGAACAGCGTGACTTTCTGCCGCTCATCGCGGGCGTGCTCAAGTCATCTCTTCCCAACGAGGTCGAGCTGGTCGAAAAGGGACTTTTCAAGAAGACTCTGGTCGGTGTGAGCGTGAATCACGGCGAAAACCGGCTGAAGTTAGAGGACACCGGGCGCGGCTCTCTGGAAGCTTCATTTACAAGGGTCGTCCGCGGCATCGCGCTCAAGACCGAGATCGTTACCGTGCAAGAATGGTTAGTGCTGGTCGCCGAGGCGATCGAAGACGCCGTCAAGAACAACGCATCGGCCCGAGCGGCCCTGGCTCAAACGCTGAACCTCCCCTGATGTTTCGAAACGACCAAAACCCGGAAGCCGCCGAGAGCCAACGCCTCATCGAGGCGGGAGGGTTGCCGCCTGCGGCGACGGCTCGGCTCAAAGAAAACGCGGCGCGGCAAGGGACCGATCGCCATTTCTTCACCTCGAACCTGAGCGTCAACGAGTTTCTGCTCACTCATGACTGCGGGTACGAGCCGCTTGGGCAGATCATGGGCACCTCGGTGTACCACGTGGGCTGGGCCTACTTCACGCCGAGCTATTTCTATGGGTGGGGCTCGCAAGAGCTAGGGGTTCTTACCCAGGCTTACTACGAGGCGCGTACCCTCGCTTTTGGACGCTTGTTCCAAGAGGCGAAGCTGCTTGGAGCTGACGGTGTAGTAGGAGTCCGGTTCGAGCGGATCGGTCAGAACCTTCCGGAAGGCATCTTCGAGTTCAAGGCCGTGGGCACCGCGGTCCGAAAGACAGGGGCGCCACCCAATCACAGCGTCGAACCGTTCCTTTCGAACCTGAACGGGCAGGACCACTGGGCGCTTCGTCAAGCCGGTTTGAAACCCATCGGGTTCGTGTTCGGTAATTGCAGTTGGTATCAGGTCTCCGGTTGGCGAAACCAGAACCTGGACTACTCGATGATGGGCAATGGCGAATATCCCGACTTCACGCAGGGAATCTACAACGCGCGGGAGATCGCCATGGAGCGGCTTGAAAACGAAGCCCGGCGCATGGGCGCGTACGGAGTGATTGGCGTTACCATCGATCCGCAGATCGAGACCTATGAGGTCGACGTGAACAACCAGCGCCGACGCGACCTGATCGTTCAGTTCACCGCCTATGGCACCGCCATCAACTGGGAATCGGGCCGGAAACCCGACTTCGTGGTGGGCCAAACTATTTCGCTGAGAGACTAAGAGAAACAAAATGGCATACGTTCCAGGATCGTCGGAAGGGCTACCGGAGGCCGCGCGCGAGCGTCTCAAGAGGATGCGTGGCGAGGGCGCCTCGCCCAACCTGTTCACCAGCGACCTCTCGGTCAACGAGTTCCTGCTGGTCCGCGAGGCCGGCTTCGCGCCCCTCGGCTTGGTGATGGGAAGCTCGATCTATCACATAGGATTTCAGTTCCGCAGCTTCTATCAGAACCAGGAGTTGGACGTACTCACCCAAGCCATGTATGAGGCTCGCGAACTGGCGATGACCCGTATGGAAGAGGAGGCCGACCTGCTCGGCGCCGATGGAATCGTGGGCGTTCGCCTAGAGGTCAATCGATACGCGTGGGGCGCCTCCATGGCGGAGTTCATGGCGATCGGGACGGCGATCAAGCACGTGGCCGGAGGCAGCTACAGAACCGTCGACAATAAGCCGTTCACCTCCGACCTGTCTGGCCAGGATTTTTGGACATTACTCAAGGCAGGCTACAGACCGCTCTCTCTCGTCATGGGCACCTGCGTTTACCATGTGGCGCACCAGGGCGTGATGCAGGCTCTCAAGCAGGTCGGCAAAAACGTCGAGATGCCGAACTACACGCAGGCACTCTACGATGCTCGTGAGTTGGCCCTCTCCCGAATGCAGGCCGAGGCCGAGCGGGAGCAGGCGGTCGGCATCGTTGGCGCGCAGGTCAAAGAGAACAACCACGGCTGGGACAGCCATGTGATCGAGTACTTCGCAGTCGGAACCGCCGTCACTCCGACCTCGCCCGACCATGATGTGGCCGAGCCGACGATGACGCTGCCGCTTACCGGATAGGAGAACGCCATGGCCCAAGAGAACCTCTCGCCCACGCAAGCCGACCTGGAAAAGCAGTACACGCACAAGCCGCTGGCAGGGCAAAGCGCCCTTGTAACCGGTGCCAACAGCGGCATCGGAGAAGGGGTCGTCCGGCATCTTGCCGCCGCAGGCGCGTCGGTGGTCGTGAACTACGTCGCACGTCCCGAGCAGGCCCAGGCGATCGTCGACGATATCAACACGAATGGCGGAAAGGCCATCGCCTTGGCGGCCGACGTGAGTAAAGAGGACCAGGTCCAGGCGATGTTCAAGGAGATGATCTCCCAGTTCGGGACTATCGACATCCTGGTCAATAACGCGGGACTTCAAAAGGACGCCGCATTCCACGAGATGACCCTCGACCAGTGGAACTTTGTGCTCTCCGTGAACCTGACCGGCCAGTTCCTATGCGCCCGCGAGGCGATCCGGGAGTTTCTCAAGCGGGGTCCGAGGCCGGAGGTCTCGTCGGCGCTCGGCAAGATCATCTGCATGAGCAGCGTCCACGAGGTGATCCCCTGGGGCGGTCACGCCAACTACGCGGCCAGCAAGGGCGGAATCTTGATGATGATGAAGAGCCTGGCGCAGGAGTACGGCGGGCGAAAGATCCGAGTCAACAGCATCGGTCCCGGCGCGATCAAGACTCCGATCAACACGTCCGCCTGGGACACTCCCGAGGCAGAGCAGAAGCTGCTCACGCTGATCCCCTACGAGCGGGTCGGAGTGACCTCCGACATCGCGCGCGCGGCCGTCTGGCTGGCGTCCGACGAGTCGGACTACGCTCATGGAATTACGCTGTTCGTCGACGGCGGCATGACCTGCTACCCCGGCTTCGCCACCGGCGGGTAGCCGGTGTAAGGTTCAGCAATGTTCTTGATCGGCCCGATTGCCTTTGCAGTTCTTGGCTTGCCCGCTCTTCAGGACAACTTTCCTGACGTTCCGTCGAATCACTGGGCTCGTGTTGGCGTCGACCGATTGCGCATGGTCGGGCTTCTACCTCCGGATAACCGCCTCATCATCGGTCCATGGCCCGACAGCAGGCTAGATATGGCTCGGCAAGTTGTGACAGCCGCTAAACGGTTAAGAGGCATAGAACAAGACTTTCTGGTGCGATCTGCCCACTTGGCCATCGTGGCTTGTGGTACGAAGCAAGCAAACGAAGAGCGCGCTCGTCTGTGCGATCTGCAGCTGGCTCTTAAAGGACAAAGAGACGACATGGTCCTGAAGAAGGCGTCGGCAGAGCTTCTGCCCGAACTTCACACTCTCAAGGCCACTGCGACCGTTGATCTAGCTATCGCTCAGTACAGGCCGAGTCTTCTCGACACCAAAATTCCCGAGCCTGGCAGTGCCCTGAAGCAGTTCCAGGACGTGCCCTCCAACCACTGGGCGGCTAAGGCCGTACGAGATCTTCGGTCGGAAGGCATCCTTCAAGGCTATCCGGACAACCTGTTTCGGTGAGAAGTTGCGCAATGTAGTCGCTACTTGGCTCGTGGTCGCGCCAGCGTATAACGACTGACGCTGTCACATCGAGACCGAGGAAGAATCGAGAGGTAACGCGACTAAAAGCCAGTTTGTCCTTGTACACATCTTTCTCGGGTGTGCGCATTGTATGGCGAACGTGGTTTCCCCAACCGCAACGCGGTTCAAGAACAAAGCCCAGGGCGGCCCGAAGGGCCTCCCTGGGAAGCACCGCAAGTTCGAAACAGCCCTGCATGGGCTGCAGAGAGTTTCGCGAGTCGGCGGTTGGAAATCCCCAGATGGTCCTGCAACGTCGGCACGAGCAACTATGAGATTCGGATCTTCGGCGCTCTCTGCAACTCCTTTGGAGTTGATTCCTTACCGACGCTCATCCCAGGGTTGACCGCAAGCGGCCGCCCCTGGGCTTTGTTCTGGAACCGCGTTGCGGTTAAGAGAAGCTTTTCGTGGTGCTCGGACATTCCACCAGAAATGTGGGTAAGGACAATCAAAAGCCAGGTCGTGGTTACATTTCCGGCTGGCGGGTAGCGGGGTGTATGCTGGCGCTAAGATGTTTGCCTCTTGTGCTTGCCTTTTCGTTGTGGTGGTCACCGGCCAAAACCCGCGCAGCTTCCCGGATAACGCAAAGAATCACTGGGCCTATGAGGGGATTTCATTTCTGAAAAGCCAGGGGATTCTGGTCGGCTATCCAGATAGCCCTGGCTTCCGACACCCTCCTCCAGACATCCAGAGCCCATATGAATTTGCCGTTGCATACCACGCTGCGTACTCAAACTTACTGACCATGGAAGATGAGCTGCGCAAGGAATTCGACCGGATTTCGCGAGCAGAACCGGGCAGCCAACAAGCCGATCTCGACTTGAAGGAAGCGAAGGAGGAACTTCGGAAAATGAAGGATCCAGCTTTTCGAAAGGCCGTCGGTTCGATTGAAAGAGCTACCAAGGAGTTCGACCGCGAATTGCGCTCCTTGGGTGTGGATGTGGAGAGCATGAAGCTATATGAGCAAAGCGCTCGGTCCTTTATCGGCAGCGCCCAGGTTCCGGAGCCAGGTGCTTCTTTCAAGCAATTCCCAGATGTGCCGGCAAACCATTGGGCGGCGAAGGCAGTTCGAGCCCTTCGATCGGAAGGAATCCTTCACGGTTATCCAGACGGTCCATTTCGATAGATCGACCGTAGCCGCAACGACTTTTGGTCGCGCAGAAGGTCGCAGGCCCGATGCGTGCGATTGAATCCAAGGTCCCATCGGGAGGTTGCGCGACCACGAACCATGTCACGGCTACGATCAGGGTGTAACATCGTGCCATGTTCGCTATCGGTCTAGCTGCGTTCGCCGTTTTTGGTTCGGCCGTTGTTCAGGACCACTTTCCAGATGTCCCTGCGAATCATTGGGCATATGATGGGGTCGCCCGTTTGAAGGCCGACGGACTGCTAAATTGGGAGCATCCAAGGGCCGATGTGTATCCTATCGATCGACCGCAAT
>DASZPA010000189.1:0-1553 GCA_035550555.1 Fimbriimonas sp. | reverse complement strand
GGCCCTCGCCATCGACCGTGATGAAGATGGTGGCGAAGTTGTTCTCTCGCGCACCTTTCGAGTCCTTTCTGAATCCTAACTTGACCTCGTGCTCGACCGGGTGCTTGGGTAGGTCGCCGGGAGCGCGCCAATAGAGTTTCTTTCGACGGTAGTCGAACGTCCAAACTCTCCCGCCGAACCACTGCTGACCGAGCATGCCGTCGATCCCTTTCTCGGGAGTGAAGACATCGTCGGTTTCTTTACGCGACATCAGCCGGAATCCGGAAGCGGCCGCCGGAACGAAGGCGTTGGGCCGAAACGCCGGCCAAGGAGCCGTTGGCGGCTTTCCTGCCGTAATCGGCAAGTTCAGCTCCGTGGCGACCTCGCTTACCAACAGCAGCGCTCCCGCCGAGTCCGTAAATAGCCTCAGTTTTCGTCCCCGGGTAGTCACCGGAGTGACGATGAAGCGGTTCTCGTAGAACTCGGTTGGGAGGAGCTTGGGATGGCCGGGCGTAGGTGATGGGTCAAGCTTAGGGAAAGCCGTGCCAAGGCCTTGGGATGGGAGAGATCCGATTACATATGCAGCCAGCCAAAGCAGCGCGTTTCCCATCCTGGCATTCTAGCTCTCCTTGAAGATTGCTTCCGAAAGTTGAAAGGCTGGAACTAGCGGGACCCGATAGGCTTGTGGAGAAGGTGGGACAAGTGATCCAACTCTCTCCTCAGGTCGATGTTTGCCTGCTTCAGCCGGGCAACACTCGCCGTATAGGCGTCGGCAGGAAGATTGTCGTCATCGGCTTTCGAGCGTGATACAGCGGCCGGACCCGAGAGCCACGACCCGACGATCAAGCCGAGGAGAACGGCAGCGGAGAGTTGGACAGCCCGGGTTACTCGAGGACGATCTAGGGCAGGAGGCGAAGCGATCAAACAGGGGACCTGGTGCATTTCGATCCAACTCTAAATTTCGGCCGTATATGCACCCGTGTATAAATGGGCATCAAAATTCGCGAGTAGAGAATATGCACGA
Organism: Fimbriimonas sp.; assembly: GCA_035550555.1. Lineage (GTDB taxonomy): Bacteria > Armatimonadota > Fimbriimonadia > Fimbriimonadales > Fimbriimonadaceae > Fimbriimonas. Next base: position 550 of record DASZPA010000189.1, on the reverse strand, counting down.
GCTGCGGTTACTGGGCCGATTTCGCTTTTCCGTCGATGGGCGTTCCATGGCGCTTCCGAAGGCGAAGAAGGCTCGGGAGCTGATCGCGTACCTGGCGATTCGACCAAACCTGCCAGTGTCCCGGAGTCATCTTGCGGCCCTGCTTTGGCCCGATTCGGAGTCTTCGACCGCGAGGTTCAACCTGAGGCAGATGCTCACACGGCTTCGAAGGGAGGCCGGCGAACTGGCGACGCACCTCTCGAGCCCGGATGGGGAGAGCCTGTACTTTGCCGACGAAGGATGCTGGATCGACGCCAACGAGTTCAGACGGCTCACACCGAACTCGCCTGAGCGGGCCGTCGCCATTTACGGAGGTCCCTTCCTGGAAGAGATGGACGCCGAATGGCTCCGGCTAGAACGTGCGGAGATCGAGGGCCTCTATGTCGAAGCGTTAGCGTCTCTCGCGGTCTCGGCGACGCCGAAGGATCGAGTCGGTTTGCTTCGGAAGGCGATCGCCGCAGACCCTTTTCGGGAAGCCCTTCAGCAGAGCCTGATCCGGACTCTGGCGGAA
>DASZPA010000188.1:0-14330 GCA_035550555.1 Fimbriimonas sp. | reverse complement strand
TGGCGCCTTCCGGCGCGACGCACCTTGAGCTCGATCCGAAGTCAGGTGGGCTCAAATCTTGGCGTTGAGAAGTCTCGGATGGTCTTCGATAGGGGGATGCGAAGGCGGATCGTTGCGCTGCGGCGGTGGCTCCAGGGCTCGCTCCGGTAGCGATCAGGTTCACACGGTTTCTGTTGGGGCATAACCGGCCCAAGTCCCACAGGCACGATCGTCTACATTAACGCCTATGCGCCGCATTCACCTCGGTAACGTCCGGTTCGTCAGCCCAGGTGCTTGTTTCCATCGGTGGCTCAAACGGCCGTATCAACGTCGTCGCCCCCTTCTCCGAATACGGCGTCAAAGCTTTGAATCGAGGCTGGCCGTCGAACGATGGCAAGTTCGTTGCGATTTACGATGCCCATGGTAAGATCTTCGCCCCGTCGGGCGCTTCCCACATCGAACTAGACGCGAAGACGGGAACCGTTTCGTCTTGCCGCTAGTCCGTCAGGTTGCACTTACCAAGTTGGACCAAACGCTCCTACAATAAAGCTATGAAATGGGGAGCTTTCTTGTTGGTATGGTCGTGTCTCGTTCTGGCAGGGTGCGGGGGAGGACAGGATTCGTCGCAAGGGCCGATCGGGGATGGAGGCGATCACACTTCGACGGTCGGCATTGCCAGCATCGCTTACAAGGGTGCGTTCGTACCGGCTGCGGTCTTCTCACAGGCTGGGGTCACGGTGACCTCCATGGCCGGCGCGGCCTTTACGAACGCGGTCCTCACACCTGCGCCGAAAAATGAAAACTCGGTCATCGTCTTCGCGTTGGATGGCGAGATATGGACGGAGCAAAATGGAGTCCCGACGCAAATCACGCACAATCTGCAAAACTTCCAGACTCCGAATGTCTCGAAGAACGGACTCGTGGTTTTTTCGGGCTTCGACTACGGGACCAGCCAGACGCAGCTGTTCGGCTGCAATCTCGACGGCTCGAATCTGCACAGAATTACTTCGTCAGGCCTCTTTCACAACAGCCCGTCTCTCTCGCCGAGCGGAACCCGCATCGTCTTCAGTGATGGCACCTCGAACCTGTACACTGTTAACATCGATGGTTCGAGTGAAACCAAGGTGCCGGTCACGGCAGCCAACTTGACGGCCAATACGCTCGTCACTCCGTCTTGGTCACCGGATGGTTCGAAGTTTGCATTCGTTGGAATAGATAGTTCGTTGGGTAAGGAAGAGATTTACACGGTGCCGATTGCCGGTGGTACCGCGACAGAGATGACGAATACATCTCTTAATTGCTCGAACCCGCGCTGGTCTCCGAACCAGTTCCTCATTGCTTTCACCTTAGGGACGGCACTCTCGGATATAGTTGCCGTGGATATAAGGAGACCATTTACTTTCGATGGACTTGCTGTCCCAGCCTCCGGCAGCAACACAAATTTCTACTATGGCTCCTTCTCCCCGGATGGCAACTCAGTTCTTTATCTTGCGGACGATTCGGCGAACGACAAGATTCTGGAAAGTCCAGTGAGCTCGTCATTGGATGTTAAGCAGCTTTACTCAATTCCGAACGGAGAAACGCTGCTGGCTCCATTCTGGTCCCCCTACTTTGGCCCAAAAACCTTCATCGGCTCGGGAGGCGAAATGACGACCGCCGCCGGCTTCATCTGGGGTCAACTCGGCGACGGCTTCGGCGGGTTCGCAACCATCGCTGCGACGACTCCAACCACCCTCACCGTGGCCCTGCAGCCGGCCGGCACCGCCGGAGGCCCGCTCGTGTATCTGGCGAAGGCGGACAAGATCACGAAGATCGTCTACTCGAACTCCTACTTCGGCGCCTACAACGCGGTCACGCCGACGAACAGCAAGCAGGCGCTGATCTCCGTGAGCACCGTCACTGGACAGATCGACACGGTCGCGCCTCTTGCGGAACCTGGCTCGACCCGTTCCACTCGCGGCGGTCTCGCGTACGACGGTAAGTTTGTCGCGATCTACGACGCTCACGGAAAGAACGTGGCTCCCGAAGGAGCCACGCATATCGAGCTCGATACTAAGTCAGGCGCACTCGAATCTTGGCGTTAATGCGTCTCGCATAGTCTGACCAATAGAGTGGCTTACTCCTGCCGTATATCCCGGTTCAGCCTGCAAAATCACGAAGGTGGCAAGGTTCGATCTGGCCTGCTGCAATACAATAGACCTATGAGATGGGAAGCATGGATCGTCTTGGGGGCATGCTTGGGTTTGGCCGGGTGTGGCGGAGGGCAAGTGTCCGGCGTGGGCGCCGGCCAGGGGTCTGTTCACACGGCATCGGTCGGCATAGCGACATTGACCTACCATGGCCGGTTCGTTCCAGCATCGGCATTCTCGCAAGGCGGGGTCACAGCGACTTCCATAGCAGGCGTCAGTCTCTCGAATGTGACTCTCAATCCGGCGCCAAAGCCTGAAAACGCAGTCCTGCTTTTCGAAATGGGAGATGAAATCTTTGTCTTGGACCGAAACGGCCAGAGGCAGATCACGACGGGACAGGGGTTTTTTGAAAGTCCCACGATTTCAAAAACCGGCCTGGTCGTGTTTTACGGTCGCGACTACGAAAGTCCGTTCACGCAGATTTTCGCTTGCAACCTTGACGGCTCCAACTTTCATCGAATCACCTCTTCTCCAATGAACCATCTTGCGCCTTCGGTTTCGCCTTCGGGAACCAAGATCGTCTTTCAGTCCGATAGCCACGACCTCTACACGGTTAGTGCGAGCGGTACCGAGGAGGCGCCCTTTGCTGCCACGAATCAGAATCTGATTCCAGATACTCTCAGTGATGCTTCGTGGTCTCCCGACGGGTCACGCATCGCTTTTGATGGACTGGACAAGACGTTTAATCGGGTCACCATCTTCGTTGTTCCTGCCGATGGAGGCACTGCGACGGAGCTTGCGCTGGCGGACGAGCCCCACTTCTCTCCAAAGTGGTCGCCCGACGGACACTTGCTCGTCTTTACAGGGGGCGGCGGGTCCGGCAACAACATCGATACAACCGATGTTCGCGCGACTGACGGCAGCTACTTTTCACGCGCTACAGCGCCGTCCGGTCTGAACTATGAGAATCCATGCTTCAACCCTGATGGCGCATCGATCACGTTTCAATCGGGCAGCCAATCTGTCAACTCGATCGTAACTCAGTTGACGGGTGACACGACGAGCCTGACGTCCCTGGTGTCGCACCCAACATCTGGTTCCCTGCCCGAAGCGCCCTTCTGGTCACCGTTCTTTGGCCCGAAAGCTTTCGTCGGAACCGGAGGTCTGATGAGCTCCGCTTCAGGCTTTATCTGGGGACAACTCGGCGACGGGTTCGGCGGCTTCGCGGCTCTCGCGGCAACCACCGCTACAAGTATGACCATCACCCAGCAGCCTGCGGGCGGCTCGGGTGGTCCGCTCGTGTATCTTGCGAAGGCGGACAAGATCACGAAGATCGTCTACTCGAACTCCTACTTCGGCGCCTACAACGCGGTCACGCCGACGAACAGCAAGCAAGCGCTGATCTCCGTGAGCACGGTCACCGGCCAGGTCGACACGGTCGCGCCCCTTGCGGAACCGGGGCTGACATCTTCGACACGAGGAGGCTTGGCCTACGACGGCAAGTTCGCCGCAATCTACGATTCGAAGGGAAAGAATCTTGCATCCTCGGGCGCGAGTCACATCGAGCTGGATTCGAAGAGCGGCGCAGTGGCGTCGTGGCATTAGGGGGATCCAAGAGTCCGACCTCTCTAGTGCCCGCAAGCTGACAAGGCGACCGGCTTTCAATTCTCCTCAACCCGGCATAGAATGGGTGCATGAGAAGGAGAGCTCTAGTTGTCATTGCATCATGCTTGCTCATTGCCGGCTGTGGCGGTGGACAAGGTTCAAACTCCGGTCCGATCGACGGGTCTGAACATACGGCGGCCGTCGGAATCGCCGCGATCCAGTACAGGGGCAACGTTGTGCCTGCCGCAACCTTCTCCCAGTCGGGTGTAACGGCCGCTTCTGGAAGCCGCTCCGCCTTAAGAACATACAAACTTGCAAACTCACAAACTGCCCTAAAATAGATTCGTGATGTGGAGAGCCTTGGCTGCGGTTGCGGCCTGTATCGTTATTGCGGGATGTGGAGGAGGATCACCTTCTTCTCCAGGTGGCGGTCTTGGAGAGGACCATTCGACCTTGGTCGGGATCGCTTCGATCTCTTACCAAGGCAAGTTCGTTCCTGCCGGGTCTGCGGTATTCGAAGGCGTCACGATCACGACGATGGCCGGAGCAACCTTCTCCAACGTGACTCTCACACCTGCTCCCAAGCTGGAAAACTCGACACTGGTCTTTGCCAATCTTGGCCAAGTGCTCACGTATCAACCCGGCCGCACGATAAGCCAGATCACCAATCAGGCTGAGTTCTTTGCCGTACCCACGGTTTCGAAAAACGGGCAAGTCTTCTTTATCGGGGAGAGCGCGTTGAGCGGAACGGAGCAGATATTTGGCTGCAATTTGGATGGATCCAATCTCCATCAAGTGACGTCGACGGCCGTTAATCACGATACGGTCTCGGTTTCGCCGAGCGGAACAAAGCTTGCCTTCTCAACTGGGTCTGGACGAATTTACACGGTCAACGCCGATGGGACAGCGGAGACCCAACTCTCGATTACGGGTCCGAACCTCAACCCAAACGCATTGTCGGACCCAGCCTGGTCGCCGGACGGAACGAAGCTGGCGTTCGAAGGCGCTGATACGGTCCTCAACCGCACGGAAATCTACTCCGTGGCACCCACTGGCGGAGTAGCGACAGAGATAACGAATTTGAGCAGCGTCTGTATGCAGCCGCATTGGTCTCCCAACGGAAGCGTGATCGCGTTCGTTGTGGATACGGGCAGCACCACTGAGGTGTCTGTGATGGACATCCGAAATCGGAACAGCGTTTACAGCATCGCAAATGCGCCTTCCGGAACGGACTATCAGCAGCCGTGCTTTACGCCCGACGGAAACTCGGTTGCATATGTAGTGAACAGCGCGTCAGAACGGACGATCCGAACACAACTGCTTTCGGATCCTTCGAGCATCTTCTCGGTCATCAACTCATATCCATCGTCGAGTTCACCAATGCCCATGTGCTGGTCACCCTACTTCGCTCCCAAGGCGTTCGTTGGGACTGGGGGACTCATGACCTCGGCTGCGGGCTTCATCTGGGGTCAAAAGGGAGACGGATTCGGTGGCTTTGCCGCGATCTCCGCAACGACTCCCGCTTCGCTGACCATCACACAGCAACCAGCCGGGGCCGTCAGCGGCCCAGTGGTCTATTTGGCAAGGGCCGACAAGATCACGAAAATCGTCTACTCAAACGTCTATTTCGGCGCCTACAATGCCGTGACGCCGGCGAACAGCACGCAAGCCTTGATTTCGGTGAGCTCGGAGACGGGGCAAGTCAACACGATCGCTCTCCTTGCAGCACCGGGACTAACTCCTTCGACGCGAGGCGGATTTGGATACGACGGCAACTTCGCTGCGATCTACGACTCGCACGGAAGGAACCTGGCGCCTGTCGGCGCCAGTCACGTTCAACTCGATCCAAAGACTGGAATGGTCATTAACTGGCAATAGAAGGGTTGATACGCTCGTGGCGAAACTCTAGAATAGAGTCATGAAATGGGGAGCCTTCGTTGCCGTCGCGTCTTGCCTCTTGATTGCCGGATGTGGCGGAGGAGGAGCATCGTCGCCCAGCGGTCTCGGTGAGAATCACACGAGCGCTGTGGGCATCGCTTCGGTCTCATACCAGGGCGCGATAGTCCCTTCGGCAAGCTTCTCGCTATCTGGGGTGACTGTGACGTCGATGGCGGGAGCCAATTTCTCCAACGTTACGCTGACTCCCGCTCCGAAGAAGGAAAACTCCGTCCTTGTCTTTGCCAACGACGGCCAAATCTTGACTTACCAACCGAGCGGCGGCACAGTCACGCAGATCACCGGCCAACTTCAAAGCTTTAGTTCGCCAACAGTCACCAAGAACGGGCAAGTCTTCTTCTGCGGGACGGAGCCGGTGCAGCAACGCTCGCAGGTTTATAGCTGCAACCTTGACGGCTCCAACTTGCATCAAGTCACGACGTCCGCTTTGACGCACAGTTTCGTGACCGTTTCTCCAAGCGGATCGAAAATCGCCTTCGAAAATGGCGGGCACATCTTTGTCGCCAACTCCGACGGCACGGGAGAAACGCAACTGACCATTTCCGGCCCCCACCTGGAAGTAGACGAGTGCGACGATCCCTCTTGGTCCCCCGATGGCAGCAAGATCGCCTTTCAAGGGTTCGATGTTATCAATGGCGCTTTCGAAATCTATACGGTGCCCAACACGGGTGGATCTGCCACGGAGGTCACCGCGGAGACCTCCGACTGTTCTATGCCACACTGGTCGCCGAATGGCAACCTCATCACCTTCATCGAGGGGGATGGAAGCGCAAATCAGGTTGCGGCCGTAGACGTTCGCAACGTGGTGTCCGAGGTGACCCTTGCCACTGCTCCGTCCGGAATTGGTTACCTCGGCCCCTGCTTCACGCCGGATGGTCTTGCAATCTCGTATGAAGAGTACGCCGTCAGCGCGACTCAAAAAACGATTAGAACGCAACAGCTGTCCGATCCCGACGGCGTTTTCACGACTCTCGTCAGCTATCCGAAGGTCGACCAGATCGGCGAAATGGCTTGGTCTCCCTACTTCGCACCGAAGGCCTTCATCGGCACAGGGGGCGAGATGAGTTCGGCAGCCGGGTTCATATGGGGTCAGCGCGGCGATGGATTCGGCGGCTTCGCTTCCGTGTCGGCAACCACCCCCACATCGTTGACTCTCACAAGGCAGGCTTCAGATACTACCGGCGGACCGGTCGTGTATCTCGCCAAAGCCGACAAGATCACGAAGATCGTCTACTCGAACGCCTACTTCGGCGTCTACAGTTCGGTCACACCCGCCAACAGCACCCAGGCGCTCATTTCCGTGAGTTCGACGACCGGTCAGATCGACACGATCGCACCACTCGCCGAGCCAGGGCTTCGGCCTTCTACGCGCGGAGGCTTGGTGTACGACGGCCATTTCGTGGGCATCTACGATTCGCTCGGAAAGAACCTGGCGCCGGCAGGCGCCACCCACATCGAGCTTGACGGCAAGACAGGCGGAGTTACTTCCTGGCAATAGTAACTGGAAGATTCCTATCCGAGTCTTGCAGCCGATCCCTTAAAATGGAGGCATGAAGTGGGGAGGGTTCGCGGTCGTAACATTTTGCCTGGTGATTGCCGGGTGCGGCGGGGGTTCGGCTTCATCTCCAGGTGGCAGCGTCGGCGAAGTCCATTCGAGTGCCGTTGGAATCGCGACGATTTCCTATTTCGGCGCGGTTGTGCCGGCAGCGAGCTTCTCAACCTCCGGCGTGACCATTACTTCGATGGCAGGAGCCAACTTCTCCAACGTCTCGCTCACACCAGCCCCGAAGAAAGAGAATGCGGTGCTAGTGTATGCCAATAACGGACAGATTCTCGCCTATCAAACCGGGGGAACGCCAACTCAAATCACCAACGGAGTCCAAGCCTTCTTCGACCCGTGGGTCACAAAGAGCGGCCAAGTGTTTTTCGTCGGTTCTAGTTGGCCCAACGGAGGCGAACAGATTTACGGATGCAATCTTGATGGGTCGAATCTCCACCAGATCACGAAGTCGGCACTCAACCACGAGTCCGTCTCTGCATCGCCGAGCGGGACCAAGCTGGTATTCGACAACGGCGGCAACCTCTACACGGTGAACTCCGACGGCACCGCCGAAACCAAGCTCAGCATCACGGAGCCGAACCTAGCCGCCGGCACCCTGCGGGAACCCGTGTGGTCTCCGGATGGAACGAAGCTCGCTTTTCAGGGACTCGACCAAGTCACCGAGCAAGATGAAATCTATACGGCGCCGACTACCGGTGGAACGGCCACCGAAGTTACCAACTTCGATGCTTACGGTTGCGTCGATCCTCACTGGTCTCCAAACGGCACCGCGATCACCTTCGTCTCAAGCGTGGCAACGGGCAACAAAGTGTTTATCAGCGATATTCGAGCCGCAAGCAGCGCCGTAGCGATCAATTCGGCCCCGAGCGATTCCACCTATCATCAACCCGCGTTCACTCCGGATGGCAATTCGGTCACCTATCAGGCAATTAGTTCAACACAATCCGCGGTGAGAACTCAACTAACCTCTGACCCCGGCACCCTCTATTCGACGGTCAAGGCTTACTCCGAATCCACGTCTGCAAGCTCTCTATGCTGGTCGCCATATTTCGCCCCCAAAACCTTCATTGGCACGGGCGGTGAAATGAGCACGGCCTCGGGGTTCATCTGGGCGCAACTGGGAGACGGATTCGGAGGGTTCGCATCGGTCTCCGCGACCACGCCTGCCAGCCTCACATTGACCCAGCAACCGTCGGGCGCTTCAGACGGCCCGGTGGTTTACTTGGCCAAGGCCGACAGGATTAGTAAGATCGTCTACTCCAACTCCTACTTCGGCGCATACAACTCGGTCACTCCCAGCAACAGCACGCAGGCTCTGATTTCCGTGAGCTCGACTACGGGCCAGATCGACACCATCGCACCCCTTGCTCAACCGGGGCTTACGCGCTCGACACGGGGCGAACTGGCTTACGACGGGAAATTCGCGGCGATCTACGACTCGCACGGACGGAACTTGGCGGCCTCGGGCGCCCGTCACATTCAACTTGACTCTAAGACCGGATCCGTTATCAACTGGCAGTAGATGGGACTGCGAAATTCAAGAAAGCTCCATCCAGGAACGGTGTGAAAGGTCCTTCCAGGTAATGAGGCGTTGGAAGAGCGGCTACTGACAAGGTAAGGAATCCTAAAATAGATCTATGTATTGGAGAGCTTCCTTTGTTGCGCGAAACCTCTTTCCGACTCTAGTTCTCGGCGGCTTCGTCGCCGGTTGTGGAGGGGGAGGCGGAGCCGGTTCGAACGGCGAACCAGGAGCAGATCACACGACGCAGGTTGGCATCGCTTCGATCTCCTACCACGGGGACATCGTTCCCTCCGCCGTGTTCTCTCAATCGGGAGTCACTGTTACCACGATGGCCGGCGCCACCTTTTCGAACGTTCAGCTCAACCCAACACCAACGAAAGAGAACTCTGTGATGGTCTATTCGATGGGCAGTCAGATCTGGACTTACCGCAACGGGGTCCAAAGCCAGATCACGCATGAATTCAAGAGCTATGGCGATCCGGTCGCTTCGAAGAATGGTCTGGTGGTCTTCGATGGATACGATTCCATTCTTCATAACTTCCAGCTCTTCTCGTGCAACCTCGATGGCTCCAACCTCCGGCAGCTAACCTCGTCGGCAGCGCACAATCACACCAATCCTTCTTTCTCGCCCAGCGGCTCAAAGATCGTTTGTACCGACGGGTCGAATCTCTATTGCCTGAATTCGGACGGATCCGGCGAATCCGAACTGGTCATCACCAATCCCACATACACTCAGGGTACGGCGCGAGAGCCGGCCTGGTCGCCTGACGGTTCGAGGATTCTCTTTACAGGGGTCGACAACGGCCTAAACCACAGAACGATGTACGTGTTGCCCAGCGGGGGAGGCGCCGCAACGAGGTTGTTGAACTTCTTGGACGACTTCCTTTCTCCCCATTGGTCGCCTGACGGCCACACGGTTACGTTCCAAGTTCAGTCGGAAGCTGATCTCGACTTCATGAATATCGACGACTCGACTGGCTTTCTGGGGTTCAGTCCGCCATCCGGATCCACCTACACGTTTCCCTCGTTCACACCTGATGGCGGCTCGGTCGTCTTCGTCGAAAGCAACAGCTCGGCCTCCTCCATCGACACACAGTTGATTGGTGCGCCTTCCTCGGTGACGCCGCTCGTGTCCTACCCAAGCAACGAAATCCCGATCACACCGAGCTGGTCGCCCTTTTTTGGGCCGAAGAGCTTTGTGGGACCCGGTGGAGAGATGAGTGCGGCGGCCGGGTTCATCTGGGGGCAGTTGGGTGACGGCTTCGGCAGCTTCGCGTCGATCTCAGCCACAACGCCGGCCCTGATGACCATCACCCAGCAGAATCCGGCGACCTCGAACGGCCCATTCGTATTTCTGGCAAAGGCCGACAAGCTTACTAAGATCGTGTATGCGAACTCCTACTTTGGCGCGTACAACGCCATTACACCAGCCAACAGCAAGCAGGCGCTCATCTCGGTGAGCAGCAGCACAGGACTGATCTATACGGTCGCACCTCTTGCCGAACCCGGCCTGCGACGCTCGTCGCGAGGGGGTCTGGCGTACGACGGCAAGTTCACTGCGATCTATGACGGACATGGAAAGAACCTGGCGCCTTCTGGCGCGAGCCATATTGAGCTCGATCCCAAATCGGGAGGGGTCAAGTTCTGGCAATAAGAAGCATCATGAAACGAACTCCACTTCTCGCCATCGCCATCGGTACGGTTCTCGCCGGATGCGGGGGAGGCGGCGGACGCTCCTCGAGCGACAGCGGCGCGAATCACTCCGCTTCAGTCGGTATCGCATCAATCTCTTACAAGGGAAGGTTTGTTCCTGCTGCGGTCTTTTCTTTGGACGGTGTCACCGTGACGTCGATGGCGGGAGCCAACTTTACGAACGTGCAGCTCAATCCCGCGCCAAAGATTGAGAATTCCGCCTTGGTCTTCGCCATGGGCGGGGAGATCTGGACATACAAGAACGGTATCCAAACGCAAGTCACCCACGCCCTCCCTGTGTTCGATCACCCGCAGCTCTCGAAAAATGGATTAGTAGTATGCATAGGCCCAGACGAAGGAACAGGCATCAATCAACTCTTTACTTGCTTGCTCGATGGTTCGAACTTTCGGCAAATCACTTCTGCGCCGCATGACCACCTGGTTCCGTCCTTTTCCCCCAGTGGTTCGAAGATCGTCTATAGCGATGGCATGCAGCTGTACACGGTGAATTCCGACGGCACGGGCGAGGTCCCGCTGTCTATCTCGAATCCCAACTATACGAATGGAACAGCCTATTCTCCAGCCTGGTCGCCGGATGGGGCGACGATTCTCTTCACAGGAACCAGCTCCGACCTAGGTGAGGCAACATTGTTTATGGTGCCAAGCGGGGGAGGCGCTGCAACTGAAACTGGGTGGAAGGACATCGGATTTCCTCACTGGTCCCCAGATGGAAGAAACGTCGTCTTGATGGCTCAAGCAACCAGCACTATTTGGATATTTGGGGTCGATCATCCAAATAACGGTTTTGCGCTCGCGACCGCACCCTCCGGTACGGTGTTTGCCGATCCATCGTTCACTCCAGACGGAAACTCAATCGTCTTCCAGGCTTACAACAGCTCGACAGGGTCGATCGATACCCAGCTTCTTGGCTCGCCCGCGTCGTTGGCCCCTATCGTCGCGTACTCAAGCCCGCAACTTCCCTATACTCCCAGCTGGTCACCCTATTTCGGAGCGAAGAGCTTTATCGGATCGGGGGGCCAGATGAGCGCGGCGGCAGGCTTTATATGGGCCCAGGTTGGTGACGGTTTCGGAGGCTTCGCCTCGATCTCCGCCGCAACGCCCGCCTCGTTCAGCTTGGAACGTCAGCCGGAAGGAACCAGCGGCGGACCCGTGGTGTATCTGGCGAAGGCTGACAAGATCACAAAGATCGTCTATTCCAACTCCTACTTCGCCGCCAACAACGCAATTACTCCGGCAAACAGCAAGCAGGCGCTTATTTCGGTAAGTTCAGTCACCGGGCAGATCGACACGGTAGCTCCGCTTGCAGAGCCTGGACTTACCCCGTCCAACCGTGGAGGTCTTGCCTACGATGGCAGGTTCGCTGCCATTTACGACTCTCACGGAAAGAACCTGGCGCCATCCGGAGCAAGCCACATAGAAATCGCGCCGAAGACCGGGGCGGTCAGTTCGTGGCACTAGCATGTTTTTTAAAATCAGTTAAGAGGAGAGAGATGAGAAAGCCCGTATCACTTATTCTTGCTTCGACCTTGGTGGTCGCCGGTTGTGGCGGCGGTCAATCTTCGAACTTAGGTGGTGGCCAACAAGGCGGCGATCACAGCCAGTCAGTCGGAATCGCATCGATCTCGTATCGTGGCGACTTCGTGCCGGCGGCCGTCTTTTCTAATTCGGGAGTGACGGTGACTTCGATGGCAGGCGCCTCGTTCACGAACGTTCAGCTCAATCCCGCGCCGAAAAAAGAGAACTCGATGATCGTGTTCGTACGCGGGTGGCAAATCTGGACTTGGCAAAACGGAACGCTCAATCAGATCACACGAGACTTCCGCGGCTACTCGGATCCGGCGATGTCCAAAAATGGCCTCATCGTGTTTTCAGGCTACGAAGTTGGAATGCCGAATGTCGAACTGTACACCTGCAACGCGGACGGATCCAACCTAAAGCAGATCACCAACACGAGCGTTTCGCACGGAGTTCCGACCTTTTCGCCTAGCGGAACCAAAATCGCGTTTTACGGGTCGGGCAAGATCTTCACCGTCAACACAGATGGAACCGGCGAAGCCGAGGTCGTTCCCACAGGATCTGGCTTCGCCGTCGGGACATCGAGGTATCCGAACTGGTCGCCCGATGGAACAAAGATCATCTTCGACGCAAAAGACGCTACAGATTCAACGATTTCGATGTTTTCGATGCCCTCGACAGGAGGGCCGGTTACAAAATTGAGCAACTTTTCTGAGGACCATTCGTTTCCCTGTTGGACTCCGAATGGAAATTCGATCCTTGTGCAGTTAGGCGAATCGAATGACATCATTGCGGCTTTCGATGCAACCAATCCGAATGCATTCACAACCGTGGCAAGTGGCCCCAGCGGGACCGATCTCGGTCACGTGAGCTGCTCGCCGGATGGAAACTCGATCGTGTTCGCATCTACTTCCAGTTCGACATATGGGATCGACACCCAGCTTCTCGGGTCCACCAGCTCCCTCACGTCGATTGTTTCTGACCCAGTTACAGGCTCAGTTCCTCTCATGCCACGGTGGTCTCCGTTCTTCGGACCGAAAACTTTCGTGGGACCCGGAGGCCAAATGAGCACCGCCGGGGGTTTTATTTGGGGCCAGGCGGGAGACGGATTCGGCGGGTTCGCATCCCTCTCCGCGACGACGCCGACGACGATGACGATCACCCAGCAAACGGCGGGGACAGCGGGCGGCCCGGTTACCTATCTTGCAAAGGCCGACAAGATCACAAAAATCGTCTATTCCAACTCCTACTTCGGCGCCTACACCGCGGTCACGCCATCGAACAGCAAGCAGGTCCTTATCTCCGTAAGCACTTTGACCGGGCAAATCGACACGGTCGCACCACTCGCCCAACCCGGACTTACATCGTCGACCCGCGGAGGCCTCGCATACGACGGCCGCTTCGCGGCCATCTACGACTCCCACGGGAATAACCTGGCACCCCTCGGAGCGAAGCACATCGAACTTGATTCGGTCAGCGGCGGTGTGAAGCAGTGGCGGTAATGTTCCTGTCGATCAGAATGGCTCCGGCTATTTCCTAGCAATTACAGCTTGAAAAGGTAGTTGCGTCGCGGAGTTTCTCACCTAGAATACAGCCATGCGTTGGAGAGTTCGTCTCGCTGTTTTGCCTTGCCTTATCATTGCCGGGTGCGGTGGCCAGACAGGTTCACCGGAGGGCACTGGTGGCGGCGAGCACACGTCCGCAGTGGGAATTGCGACAATCAGTTACGGCGGCAAGATCGTGCCGGCCGCAAGCTTTTCCCAATCGGGAGTTACGGCAACTTCGATGGCAGGGGCCTTGTTTTCGAAAGTGACCCTCAACCCCGCACAGAAACCCGAGAACTCGGCAATTGTATTTTCAATGAACGGGCAGATTTGGACGCTTCAGAACGGCATCCAAAAGCAGATTACAAATACGAACCAAAACTTCAACACACCGGCGGTCTCGAAAAATGGGCTGGTCGTATTCAGTGGGATCGACTTTGCCTCTCTTAACTGGCAGCTGTACACCTGCAACTTGGACGGCTCAAATCTGCACCGCATCACTTCGTCGGCTATCAGCCACAGTTCGCCGGCGTTTTCACCGAGCGGCGCCAAGATCGTCTGCTCCAATGGGGGTGACTCGCTTTACGTCCTGAATTCGGACGGTTCGAATGAGCAGAAGTTGACGATTACCGGCGCCAGTGCAGGGAAGTCCCCCTATCCCACCTGGACGGCTGACGGGACACAGATCCTATTTTCAAACTACGACAGCGTCTCGACACGGCGGCTTCTTTACTCGGTACCGTCAGGAGGCGGCGCAGCGACGCAGTTTCCAGACCAAGGGATCAACTGCACCCAGCCGTCTTGCT
>DASZPA010000187.1:0-2742 GCA_035550555.1 Fimbriimonas sp. | reverse complement strand
CAAACAAGGCGTCCCTATGAGCGACGTCTCGCTTGGGCGGCGCGAGCTAGCCGCTTCGGAGGAGTACTGGGTTGTTGTTTCTCCTCGCGCTTCGCGCATCGGCCTTCGGAGGTTTGGCTGGCGCCTTTTTTCCGCTCCGCTGGGGGTACTCCTCACTTCGCTTCAAGCTCGCGCTCAACCGCTTGGGCGGCGCGAGCTAGGTGCTTCGGAGGAGTACGGGCAGTCGTTTCTTTCTCCTCGCGCTTCGCGCATCGGCCTTCGGAGGTTGGTCATCCCGTGTGGCTCGGAACGAGCTTTTCGACCGCAATTTGAACCTGGAAGGCAGCCGAGATGGTGCATGTTGCACTAACGGTCTTGCACAATTCAACCGACTTAAATGAGGAACGGATGAGCCAAGTTGTCCCTGTCCTGATGTATCACATCATCGCGCCCGTCGACAAGCGGAGCCTGGTGCCGCTTCAATACACGGACCCTGGCCATTTAGAGCGGCAGATGAAGGCGCTCAAGGCGTTGCGGCTCAACACGGTTCTGATGGGCGAGCTGGGCAGCGGCAGCTTGCCGGCGAAGAGCGTTGTTTTGACCTATGACGACGCCTACGCGAACTTCTACACGGCAGCCGTGCCGATCATGAAGAAGTACGGATTCAAGGGGACCACGTTTGTAGTGGGAAACCAGATCGGCGGGACGAACGCGTGGGACGTGGCTTTAGGCGACGTGGCTCACCCTCTGATGACGGCCGACCAGATTCGGATGTCCCGAGCGGATGGGATGGAGATTGGCGCCCACACCATGGACCATGTGAAACTCGCGCGACGGGAGCCTGCCGTGGCATGGAAGCAGATCGCCGATTCGAAAGAGGTCATCGAGGAGGTTCTGGGCGAATCGATCACGAGCTTCTGTTACCCCTACGGGTCCTGCAATGAAGAGGTGCGTGACTTGGTCGAGAAGGCGGGCTTCACGACGGCGTGCACCACCGTCCAGGGCGTCAACACGGACAAGACGGACCGCTACCTGCTCTTTCGGTACAACTGCAAGCACAATACGACAGCTTTCCAGTATGTGGCGCGCCTGTTTCGAGCAGCCGTCGCCGGCAGGGCCTAAGGCCGATTTCGGATTCGCGAGGTGCCTTCTCGAGCATTTTCGAGCCCCGAGTGAGTAGCTTGAGAGCATGGATCGTCCGTCGAAAAAGGATATCAAAGCAGCGCTCGAGAAGCTGAAGAACCCTCAGAACTCTGGGACCGGCTCCGATTCCAAAGGTCAGAACGCGCCGAAGCTAGAGCCCAGAAAGGCCGAGAACCGCATTCGCAAGAAGGGCGTCTAGCTGCTTGGACCTGATTGCGTTGCTGGCAGAAATGCTTGGCGCATACGCCGAAAAACAGGCAAATGTGTCTGTTTTGCGACAACTTTCCGCAATTTATGTGATGTCTTGATCTTTTTTTAACGAACCCGTTGGCATTCGCGGGGACCTCTCGTACAATGCCGCATCCCCGCAAGGGCGCGGTGGCCAAACATTTCATCCGGGAGGGGAAAATGCAAGGCAAACGCCTTACAAAGTTTGCGTCGCTGACGCGGCTTGCCACTGCGGTGAGCCCGCTTCACATTTTGTCCATGCCCGCCTGCTCGTGGAGATCGAGCGGCTTGGGCGCCACGCTTCCGACCCATCTGTGCGGAGGCTGTTCATGTTAACGAAGGTCAGGACGATCATGCGTCTGGCGGAGACTCCTCTGCCAAGGCGCAAGCTCGACTGGAAGTTCGGACTCACGGTTTTCTTCGGAAAGATGATCGGTCTCGCGCTCATTCTCGGCGCGATTCAGTTTTTCCGAGGGATGACGACTCCGGCTCAGGCCGCCGAGACCTATACGGCTCACGAGACGGCCATGATGAACTCCATCAATACGGCCTGGACGCTGGTCGCAGCGTTCCTCGTGTTTGGTATGCAAGCCGGCTTCGTGATGCTGGAAGCCGGCTTTGCGCGCAACAAAGAGACGGTCAACGTTCTCATGGAGTGCATCCTGGACACCGCGCTTTGCGGCGTTCTGTTCTGGGCCATCGGCTACGCATTCATGTTTAGCCACGGGAACGGGTTCATCGGTACGAACTGGTTCCTCTTGCAGGGCGCCCCGGCCACTTACGAGTCGACGGGAATCGCCTTGCTGGCCCACTGGATCTTCCAGTTCGCCTTTGCGGACACATGCTCGACGATCACGTCGGGCGCGATGATCGGCCGCACGAGCTTCAAGGGCGACATCTTGTACAGCATGGGCGTGACCGGGTTTATCTACCCGATCATCGGCCACTGGGCTTGGGGGCCGGACGGGTTCTTGGCTCTTATGGGCTCCAAGGATCACTTCCTGCCGGGACTTGGACAGGGCTTTCGAGACTTCGCCGGCTCGACGGTAGTTCATACGATCGGCGGCGTGATCTCTCTTGCGGGCGCTATGGTGCTTGGACCCCGCTTGGGACGCTTGTTTGCTCGAGACGACAAGCAAAGGGGCGGAATGCCGCCCCCCCACAACCTACCGCTGGCGACCGTCGGCGGATTCATTCTGTGGTTCGGATGGTACGGCTTCAACCCGGGGAGCACGCTCTCGGCGATGGATGCCGACGGCATCGGCCGGGTTGCGGCGAACACGACCCTCGCGGCCTGTACGGGCTGCCTGGGCGCGATGTTCTGCGCCTATCTGTTCGGTCCCACAAAAGGGAAGTGGGACCTCGGCTTCAGTGTCAACGGTTTCCTTGCCG
>DASZPA010000186.1:0-13069 GCA_035550555.1 Fimbriimonas sp. | reverse complement strand
TGGAGGACCTGCCGAAGGTGGTCGAGATCCGCGGGAATCGCATCGGGAAGATGGGCGTCGCGGATAGCCGAATCGGGATCCTTCAGCCCGTGACCGGTAAGAACAGCCGCAACGGTTTTGCCTTTCACATCGATGTTGCCGGCCAGGACCTGCCTTCGAAGCCCCGCCAGCCCCGCCGCGGAGCTTGGTTCGCAGAACACTCCCTCCAAGCGAGATACCAAACGGTACGCGTCGAGGATCTCAGCGTCGCTGACCGCCAGAATGTGTCCCGACGATTCCTTCAAGGCGTTGAGCGCCTGCTGCCAACGCGCCGGGTTTCCGACTCGAATCGCTGTGGCGATCGTCTCCGGCTTCTCCACCCGCTTTCCGAACACGATCGGCGCCGATCCCTCGGCTTGCGCGCCGAGGATCCGCGGCAGCTTGCCCCACCTTTCGTCCTCGTCTTTGAAGCCTTGCCAGTAGGCCGTGATGTTGCCGGCATTGCCGACCGGCAGGCAGAGCCAATCGGGAGGGGAGTCGAGAGCGGCCGACATCTCCCACGCGGCCGTCTTCTGTCCCTCCAAGCGAACCGGATTGACGCTGTTTACGAGCGTCAATGGCGCCGCCTCGACGATCTCGCGGACCATATCCAGAGCGTCGTCGAAAGAGCCTTCGATCCGGACGATCTCTGCGCCGTAGGCGATCGCAGCGGCCAGCTTTCCCATCGCGATCTTCCCATCCGGAATCAACACGATGCACCGTAGACCTGCCCGCGCGGAATAGGCGGCGGCGCTCGCAGCGGTGTTGCCTGTGGAGGCACAGATCACGGCCTGGGAGCCGTCGGCGACAGCCTGCGTGATCGCCCCGGTCATGCCGCGGTCCTTGAACGAACCGGTGGGATTCATCCCTTCGTACTTCAGGTACAGGTCGCAGCCCGGCGCAATGACTTCGGCGAGGCGAGGAGCTCGAATGAGCGGGGTATTCCCCTCCATCAAGGTCACTGGTCGGGCCGACCTGCTGATCGCGAGGCGATCGCCATAGCAGTGGATCAAGCCTCGCCAGACCATGCGACGAGTGTACCTACGCGCAGAAATGTGGAAGGAAGCCGCTACTTTGCTTCGATTGGCACGCCGCCGACCGCTCCAACCGCGAACACGTTTTCGTCCTTGCTCAACATCTTAAACTCGATCTGACCAACGTCCCCGACCTCCTTCCAGTGCGTCCAAGTGGGCTCAGTCGTGTCGCGCCAATAGACCATGTAGCGCGTACCCGGAGTCGTGCGCCAAGTCAGCATCGTGTCGTGGTTCTGGCGGCGGTCCACCCGGACCCCGCTCGGGGCGAGGCCGGCGTTGGCGAGCGTTTCAACAGCAAGCGCGTTCAGCTTCGCGTTCCTGGCCAGATAGTCAAAATCCATCGCGTCGGGAAGGTCGTTCGGCGTGTGCTGCCGGGAGTACTCCTCGTGCATCTCGACCAACCGTATGGCATTGAACCCGTGGCGGTTGAACGGGGTGTGGTCTCCCCCGCGGCCGAACCGGTCCGGGCGAAACACCAGCTTCACGCCAAAGCGCCGATCTCCTTTGGTGCGGTTCAGCCACTCGATCCAGCGACCCAGCTCACGGCTGTTGTGCTTCGGGCTTTCCTCGCTGAAGAGCCTCACATGGCGGTCGTCGACTTGGCCGGCCAGGTTGTGGCTGTTGCCGATCATGTCGTTGCTGAGAACGGCGTCGACGCGCCAGCCCTCCCTTTCAGCTCTCGCCGCAAGCGCTTCGGATCCCAGCAAGCCCTGCTCCTCGCCCGAGAAACCAGCAAAGACGAGGGTATGGCTGCGCGGTTTGTCGGCAAGAAAGCGTGCGACGTCCAGCGTTGCCGCCGAGCCGCTTCCATCGTCGTTGGCGCCCGGCGCCCGAGCAGTCATCGGATCTTCGCCGCGCCCCATGTTGATCGTGTCGATGTGACCGCCCATCAACACGATGCCAGGTTGCTCCGGCTTGTTCGGAGGCAGGGTCGCAACGACCTCCACGACGTCCTTGTCCGCCGGGATCCTGGGGCCTTTGCGGATCTGGTAGCGCATGATCTCTACCTGCATGCCGGGAATCTTTCGGTACTCGCCGGCCAGCCAATCGGCGACTTCGTTGAGCTCCGACGAGCTGGTGTTGCGGGTACGCCAGGAGGCGAGCTTCTCGACGGTCGCACGAAGAGATTCGGGCGTTAGCGTCTTGGCAGTCCGGCCTTGGGCGATGGTGAGGCACGCAACAATAGCAAGCATAGGATGAAGGCGAGTCTACTCCCCTTGATCCAAATCCAGGACTTTCTTGGGCTTCTGCTCTTGCTTGATCGCCTGCACGTCGCGCGGGTCGCCGACCAAAACGTCCGCGCCTTGGCCGGCCAGCTTTTCCCAGACGCCGGACTCGGACTTCTTCCAGGTGGTGAACCCCTTTTGCGCCGCCCGATCCGGCGACGTCGACAACCCGATTTGAAATGAAGCCCGGCTGACGATCTTGCGGACTTCCAAGCCGCAATCCGGACAGTACTTCAGCGGCGCGTCGTTCGCGCCCTGGATGACCGTGACCTTGCCCTCGCACATCAGACACTCGCGATCGTCGGGCTCGTACTCATAGATCGGCACACCGCATTCTACGCCGACCCTTCAAAATCGAGATCGTGTCCAAGATCGACGAGCTGAACGAACAGATCATCGCCTGTAGGCTTTGTCCCCGGCTCGTCGCCTGGCGTGAAGAGGTCGCGGCCGTTCGTCGAAAATCGTTTGCTGATGAGGAGTACTGGGGCAAACCTGTCCCCTACATGGGTGACCCTGAGGCAACCCACTTGATCGTCGGACTCGCCCCAGCCGCTCATGGCGCGAACCGCACGGGGCGCATGTTCACCGGCGACCGAAGCGGCGATTTCCTCTTCGCCGCGCTTCACCGGTTCGGCGTCGCCACGCAGCCCAGCAGCATTCGAGTGGGCGACGGCCTTGAGCTGAAGGGAGCTCTGATAGCCGCAACATGCCACTGCGCCCCGCCAGCCAACAAGCCCTTGCCGCAGGAGATCGCCAACTGCTCCAGATATCTCGCCGAGGTCTTACGCATGCCTCAATGGAAGTCGGTCCTGTGTCTGGGCTCCATCGCGTGGAACCACGTCCACAGGCTCCTGCAGGTCCGGCCGCCGCGTTTCGGCCACGGCGTGGTCAGCTGCGCGGGCGACCTGGAAATCGTAGGCTCCTATCATCCCAGCCAGCAGAACACCTTTACCGGGAAGCTGACCGAGGCCATGTTCGACTCGGCCATCGCCAGGTGGCTCCGATGACGGCTTCCTATCAGCGTTAGGCCAGCGGCCGTTCTGGAGGTGCGATCGTTTGATATTTTGAAATACTGATCGCGGCAACGTGCCGCCATGGAACGTGAGGCTTCTTTAAGATCTCAATTACCTGTAATATTTGGAGTCGAATTTAAGCTGATACGAATACGTGCCCCATATCCGCTTGTTCTTCGCCCTTCAGCTCAACGAGGAGATCCTGGAAGACCTAGAGGCCGTGCAGAGCGATCTGCGGCCCACGGGGCTTCGGCTTGCCCGCCGGGACCAGATCCACCTGACGCTCTCGTTTTTGGGAGACGTGGAGGAGGACCGGCTGCAGTCTCTCGATTTGGTGGTCCGAAAGCCTGTGACGCACGCCTTTCCTCTCCGCCTCCAGGTGCGAGGATTAAGCCGGTTCAAATCGATGCACGGGACACGAGTTATCTATGCCAAGGTGAAAGATCGGGAGGGCGATCTCGCGGAGCTCCAGGACAACCTTGCCTACGCATGCAGGCACTACTTCGAGAAACAGGAAACGAGTAAGTTTCGGCCGCACATCACGCTCGCACGCAATCGGGTCTCCTCCAGATCGGATGAGGCGATGATCTCCAAGGTCCTGTCCCGATGGCGAGAGTTCCCCTTCGGCGAGTGGACTCCCAACGAGATGGTCCTCTTCCGCAGCGACAACGTCGAGGGCCGGCGCACCTACACGGCGATCAAAGCTTACCGGTGACGCTTCGCCTTGTAATGAGAAGAGCCGGGTCCCAGCTTGTCTACCGGCAGGGGTCGTAGTCTGGAACCAGGAGCCTGAGGTATTCGGAAGAAGGAGGCGGGGAAAGAGGCATTCTTGTAGTAGAACCGGCAGTGTTCGTGTTCCGCCGCATGCCCGCCTGCATCGAGAGCGTCCGATTCCACGCCAGCCACCAGACGATCCTTCTCTCGAATGAACAGCGACGCATGGGTGCCCTTTCCGGCGATCTGGAGGATGTTCACGTCGGAACCTTGGATGTTCATGCTGCCTGCAAGCCGCACCGAGTATTGGGCAGAGAAATAGTCTTCAAACGGCGTCTCCCGCAACAGGAGGGTACGGGCCAGCGGGTCGGGACCTTTCACGAGATAGGCGAGATAGTCGAGAATGTCGGCCCTGCTGGCCCGGCCTCTGTAGAAAGACTTGCCGGCCGAAAGCGTCAGGAAGCGGCCGTCATACGCCCACCGATAGCCCGGCGAATCTTGCCGCACCATTCCTTGAGACACATAGAGATCGCAGCGCCTGCCGTCTCCTTCCACATGGATCTTTTTGGAGCCAAGAGACCGCTCTGCTTTGAGCATGCTGCGAACGGCGCTCTTCGCCGACGGTTCGCCGAACCTGGGCAATCGGCCAAGCTCTTTGACCATGAGCACGTCGGACGGCAAGTGGAACTCGTGGTAGGCAGGCGAGTAGGCGATGGTCCAGTGGTAATGATTCTTTCCGACCACGTTGTAGAACGCCGTAATGAGGCCGTGCGAGTTGAATCGAATCCGCATGGCCGTCTTCGTCTTTGTCCTGCCCGTGCGCTCGATGATCGTTCCCTGGGAGTCGCGCCTCACTCTCATCCCTCCCAGGTGCGACACGTCCTTCAGCAGCGCCTGGAGGAAGGACGCGTCGACAATGACCTTGATGGGGTCCGGGACAGGCGACAAGGCGGATCTTAGCCTCGCATCCAGGGCGCCCTCGTTCGCGACTGCGGTCATCGTGGCCTCGCCCGATGCCGGAGAGTAGGTGATGACGCGGCTGCCTCGGGTGAAGTAGATTCGCGGCTCGAGCCGCTGCACCTTGGAGCTGCCTCCAAATCTTCGTAGAGCCGTTGGGGCCGGATAGACGGTCTCGTTTCTCACGCTGACCGTCAGCGTCTCGCCCCGCAGGTAGTCCACAGCGTAGTCACTTTCTGTCTTGCCTGTCGGGATGACAGTGTCCAAGTGGATCTGCATCGAACCTCGACGAAGCGCCGCTTGGGCTTGGATGGCTCCATGGAAAACAGCGTTCACGGTTGGGGCGGTGAGGAACATGAGCCTGATTGTGGCGCGAAGGCCGGCCTTCGCACCTTTCTTGACGGGGCGAAACCGGGCAATCGTTTTAGTGCTTTCCAAGTCCGGCGGGAGTTCGGTTCCGCCCAAGGAATCCGGCCAGAGCGACCACAGTCGCCAGGTAAGGAAGCGACGCCCAAAGCTGTGAAGGCGGCTGAACCCCGAATACCACCTGCCCTTGGAACTGCACCCACAGAGCCGAGAAGAACCCGAATGCTAGGCAGGCGCCAAGAGTCGGGAGAGGTCTCCAGCCCCCAAGGATCAGGGCGGCCAACGCGATGTAGCCGCGGCCTGCGGTCATGTTGTCGGTGAAGCCCCCGGTGTCGCTGGACAGCATCGACCCCGCAAGGCCGGCGAGGACTCCCGTTCCAATCAGGGCCATCAATCGGATCCGCACGGGAGACAGACCGGCGAGCCGGGCTTTGTCAGGATCGCTTCCGGTAGCGACCAGTCTCAGGCCGGCGCGCGTGTAGTGGACGAAGAGCCAAAGAACGGCAGGCACACCGAAGGCGGCGACCTTGAACCATGAGACCGGCAAATGCGGAAAGGAGCCGGCCCGGCTCGGGTCGCTGAACTCCCCCAACATGAAGTTCGTTCCGCCCGCCGCCAGGGCGTTAATCGCCATTCCTGAAATCACATGGTCGATCCGATAGACCTGAGTCATTAACCAGTGGATGAGGCTCAACAGAACGGCCGAGACCAATCCCGCCGTCAGTCCGCCATACGGGCCCCAATGCACCGAAACCAGGGCCGTGACGCATGCAGAAACAAGCATCAGACCCTCGAGGCCGATGTTGATCACGCCTCCCCGCTCGCTAAGGAAACCGCCCATGGAGGCCAGCAGCAGAGGAGTGGCCGCGGCGATCGTGACGAAAAGGACGTTAAGCAACCGCTCTCACCTCTCGAAACCGAATCCCGGCCGCGACCAAGATCAGCAGCCCCAGCACGACGGTCGTGATGCCCTTTGGCACGCCATCGATCTGAAGGGCGGTACCGCCCTTGGCGAGGATCCCGAATAGAAGCGCCGCCGGAACGATTCCCAAGGGATTGTTTCCCGCGAGGAGGGCCACGCCCAGAGCGTCGAACCCATACCCCGGTGAAAATCCCTCGTAGAACCGGTGCTCGTAGGCGAAGACTTGCACGGCGCCCGCGAATCCGGCGATCGCGCCGGATGCGAGCATGGCCCGGACGATCGTCCGCTTGGGATCGATCCCGGCGAACCGAGCCGCTCCCGGGCCTGCTCCGACAGCTTGAAGCTCGTATCCGGGAACGGTCCTTTTCAACCAGAACGCGACGGCCGCCGCCACAAATACCGCAAGCGCCAGCCCGACGTTGACTTGGAGGTTGCCGCTGGACCAGATCGCTCCCAAAGAGTCGCCCGGTCCGAGCAAAGCAGTCGACGGCTCCTCGGTGCCCGGCGCTTTGAATGGCCCAGCCACCAGATAGGTGGTCATGAGCAGGGCCACGTTGTTGAGCATGATGGTCGTGATCACTTCGTGGCCGTTACGGTAGGCCCGTATAAGACCGGCGGGCCAAGACCATAATGCGCCTGCCAGCATCGCCGCAACGATTCCGATCAGCACGCCGGCAATCCCGTGAATCTTCAGCGCCACCAACGAGCTCGCGAGCGCGCCGACAAGGAGCTGACCCTCCACTCCGATGTTAAACAGGCCGGCGCGAAGGGCCAAGTAGACGGCGAGCCCGGCTATCAACAAAGGAGTCGTTTCGCGAAGGGTTCCTCCTATGGCGGATGGAGTTCCGAGACTTCCCCTCATGAGAGTTGTGACTGCTTCGATCGGACTGACGTGAGCCGAAAAGAAAGCGCCAAGCAGGAGAAGCGCTGCCCCCAATACAAGCGCGGCGAGCCTCAGTCTCACCCGACTCCGACCATGAGCCGACCAATTGCGTCCCGGCTCTTGGACTCTTCGCGAGACGGCTCGTCCAGGTGGCCCCCGTTTAGTACAACCACGCGGTCGCAATGCAGCAGGATCTCGTCGAGATCGAAGCTGATGACCAGCGCTCCCATCCCTTCGTCGCAGTACTGGCGCATGACCTGATACACCGAGGCTGTTCCGCCAAGATCGAGTCCACGAGCCGGCTGGAACGCCACCAGGAGCTTCGGCGAGAGCTCAAAGGCTCTCCCAGCCACCAGCCGCTGCTGATTGCCCCCAGATAGGGAGGCCAGAGAAAGAGAGAGACCCCCATGCTTCGTTCCGAACCGGTCCACGACTCGTTGCGAAAGCTTCTGCCGTTCGTTCCGGTCGATCAATCCTCCTTTTGCCAGGGGAGCGAGCGGATGAAGGCCCAGAGCGGCGTTCTCTTCCAGAGACCAGCTTTCGATCGCGCCTTCCGCATGACGGTCCTCGGGGATCACCCGCAATCCCTTTTGAATTCGCTCTCGGACCGCCAGTGAAGAAACCTCCTCTCCGTTCAGCCGGATCTCGCCGGTCGCGGCCGGTGACGTTCCGAGAATCGCTTGCAGCAGCTCGCGCTGGCCGTTCCCATCCACGCCGGCGACTCCCACGATCTCGCCTGCCCGAACCTCGAGCGAAACCGAGTCCAGCGAGGCGTGTCCAAGCTGGTCCCGAACCGTGAGGTTACGCACCTGGAGAACGGGTTCTCCAACGGCGCGCGCCGGTTTAGCCGGATGGCCCAGCTCTTCGCCAAGGGCATCGGCGTTCTCGCCGACGATCAGCTTTGCCAACTCGGCCGGGCTCGTGTCTGACACGGCCATGTCGCCGATTCGCCTGCCGCCTCTCAAAACGGTAACCCTGGAGCAGTAGCTCATCACTTCCGGAAGCCGGTGGGTTACCAGGACCACCGTCGCCCCCTCTTGGACCAATGCACCGAGGCTGACGAAAAGCGCATCCGCGTCGGCAGGGCCCAGCATGGCAGTCGGCTCATCCAGAATCATGATTCGGGACCTGCGCCAAAGCAGCTTGAGGATCTCCAGTTTCTGAGTTGCTGCCGGACTGAGCGTTGAAGCAGGCGCGTCCCACTCGAACCGGAAATTCATTTTTGACGCCAGCTCTTGAGCCCGCTTCATAAGCGCCTCCCTTTTCAAGAAGGCCCTATCTTCTGCGCCCAGGATCAGATTCTCGAGACAAGTCAGTTCGGAGATGATGCCGTAGTGCTGGCTGACCATTCCCACACCGGCGGCGTTCGCTTCCGCGGAAGACCGCAGGCGCAGCAACTTTCCGCCGACTTCGATAGCGCCCGCATCCTGCTGAAGGACGCCATACAGGATTCGCATGAGCGTGGTCTTGCCCGCGCCGTTCTCTCCAACGAGCGCGTGGATCGTATGCGGCGCAACTTCCAGCGTTACGTCCTGCAACGCCTGCACTGCTCCAAAGGCCTTGGAGATTCCCGTCAGCCGAACCGCAAAGCTCACGCTCCTAACTCTAACATGGCTTCATAGAGTGCGGCAGTCGTCCAATCTCCATGCCCCTTTGCCTCGAGCAGGGCAAGAAGCGAGTTCACCAGCTTGGTCCCAGGAACCGCGGCGCCAAGTTCGGCCGCGGTGGCTTCGCAGTAGCCCAGATCCTTGCGCTGATTCTCCACGGTGAAGCCCGGCGACCAGTCGCGGGCGAGGATTTTGCCTCCGTAGTTGTCGAAAGCCCAACTCCCCGCCGCTCCGCTTCCCACGAGGCTGATGATTTGAGGCAGATCGAGCCCGGCCTTTTTGGCAAAGGAGAGGGATTCGCAAAGAGCGAGCAAGGCCCCTGCCCCGGCAATCTGGTTCACGAGCTTCGCCTTCTGGCCCGCGCCAGGTCCACCCACTCTTTCGGCCCGCTTCGTATAAGGCGCGATTATCTCCCTGGCTTCGGCGAAGTCGTTCTCTTCGCCTCCCATGAAGATCGTGAGCTGTCCCTTTTGAGCCCCCATGCTCCCGCCTGTCACGGGGGCGTCCACGAACCGCTTCCCTTGTTTGGCCAAGTCGCCGTGGATCTTCTCGGCGACGGCAGGTTCGATGGTCGAGTGGTCGATAAACAGGGTTCCTGCCTTCGCAGCCCCCATCGCCTCGATGCACTGTGCGACGTCTTCTGAGCGACTCACGCAGAGGAGGATCGCGTCACACGCTTCAGCCAGATCGGCCATCTCGGCATAGGCGGCGCCGGCCTTCTCCAGCGCCTCCGCCTTAAAACGGGTGCGGTTGTAGACGGTCAGCTCGGCGCCCGCTTTCAACAGATGTCCCGCCATCGCCTCGCCCATCACGCCCAATCCAACAAACCCCAAACGCCTTGCCACCCGAAAAGGGTACCGGCTCCAAAAGGGTCAATGGTGCTTGAAGTATTGGATCTCTTTCTCGTGCTTCTTGGCGTCCTCTTTGCTGGAGAACGTCCCAAGGTTCTTTCGCTTGCCGTGCTCGTCTTTCTTTCGCGAGTAGATTCGATACTCGCCGGATTTGAGTTTTCGGATCATGCCTCCTTTGACTGATCCATTCGGCCTTTTGTGTCCTTTCGAGAGCACCCGTTAGTATCTTTCGATTGGTAGAATCTGGCCCATACGAGCGCGGCGAAAGCGCTCCGGAGGTTCTTGTGATCAAACGAATCCTTTGCGTTCTCTTGCTGACCCTTGTTGCTGCGTTGGCGACGGCGCAGCCGGACCTATTCCACCGTCCAGGCTTTCTCGCGGGGCGCACCATGCTTACCCTCTCGCTCTTCGACGAGGTTCGAACCGAGCTGAAGACGCCCGCAGACTTCAACGGCAAGTCCGACGCACTTCTCGAGAAGTACTCGTCGGAAGTCCAGGACGTCGTTCAGAACTCGGGCGGCGATTTCACGGCAATCCGGCCGCAGATCGAGAAGCTGAACGCGCAATACGACGACGAGGTCGTCAAGCTTCTCACATCGGATCAGGTCTCGCGGCTCAAGCAGCTCTTCATCCAGTACAACGGCGCCAACGCCATCACCAATCCATTGATCTCGAAGGACCTCGGAATCACCGACGACCAGAAGGCCAAGATCAAGACCGTTCAAGAAGACAACTTCAAGAAGACGGCAGAGGTGTTCCAGGGTGGCGGTAGCCCCGAGGACAACCGTACGGCTCTCGCGAAGCTTCAGGAGGATCTCAAGACGGCTCTGGCGAACGTCCTCACCGACGATCAGAAGAAGAAGTTCGAAGACATGAAGGGCGCGAAGTTCGAGTTCAAGAAGGTCGAAGCGCCCGCTGGGCAGTAAATACCAGCGAATGCCGGACGCCGATCGAGAGCCAGAGATTGCCTCGATCGGCGACGGTTGGATTGAGACAACCGACGGACTGCGCTTGGAGCCATCGCGGCGAATTGGCGATTGGACTCTAATGGCCGTCGTCGATGGCTTTGCCCTCCTCGAGGATTTCACTCGGATCGACGGATCCCTACTTGTTCTTTCGGACAAGGCAGGCCCTCAGGAGCTTCGCAAGTCGGCAGAACCTACATGGCCCGACACGAACGATCTGTACCTCGGCCACACCTTGGAAGAGGTCCTAGAGGCTCACCACGACCTTCTCGGATCGGAGATTCTCGCCAGTCCCGGCGATCCAGATTACGGCCAGGTTGCCGCCTGCCTTCCACGGATCCGGAGGATGGAGACGTTCTCGTTTGTGGGCGCCGCTGGCAACTCCGACAAGGTCGGTGTGAGCTACGGCGGGCGAACCGCCAACTTCGACCCAGCGATCTTGGTCCCCAGCGTCAAAGAGATCCGCGAGCAGGGCGGTGTTTTGCATGGGCTGCTAGGCGATTGGCTGCCAGCCCTGCGATTCGTCTATCCGGAGTCCGACGGCGATTGGACGGAGATGATCCTCTTCGGTCCGGAGCGCGTTGACTGCCAGAACACCAAGGTTCAACCCGTCTGGTATCGCGTTTGCAGGATCGAAGCTGGCGAACTCCGGTGGGCGAAATACTTCGACTCGTACGTGCCTTTCCCGCCGCGAACCTCGACTGAGGACGCTGCCGATTTCTATCGAGACCTCATCGTACTCCGCGATCGTTGGGAGGAAGCGATTGGGACGTCAACCCGGGTCGACATTTCGGATCAACGCCTCGCTAACCAAGCGCGGCATTCGCTGGTTCGAGCGGCAATCACCCGGATCGATGGCTTTCCCAAGTACGGAGTCCTAGATCGAAACTATGGGGGATCGGAGCACGACGGGTTTCAAGACACCTTCAACACCGAAGCGACGGCGATGCTGCAGTGGAGACTGTTTCACACTGCTCGCGACATTATCGAGAACTACTTCGCCCACTTTGTCCGCGAGGACGGCTCCATTCTTTATCGGGGTCCCCAGGTCGGCCAATACGGCCGGATGCTCGCCACCCTGGCGCTCTATTGGAACTACACTCGCGACTCGGCCCTGCTTGCCGCTCACAAGGGCAAGATCGAGAAAATCGCTGCGCTCCTCTTGTCCCTGAGACACCAGGCTAAGGAAATCCCCGAAGACGACCCCGCTCGCGGCATGATCCACGGATGGTGCGAGGCGGATTCCTGCCTGGAGCCAGATCCCAGCCGCTATTTGCGGCCCTACTACTCCAACACAACCGAGGCAATTCGAGGACTCACGGACTTGTCAGCAGTTTGGAGGCAAGCCGGCTTTGGGGAACTCTGCTCGGAGATCGAAAGCATGAGATCCGATCTCGAAACGTCCATCGCGCGGTCAACCCTGACCGATTGTGATCCGGCTTGCATTCCCGCAATTGCGGGAGCAGACGTTCCCTTCGACGTTGCTTCTAGAGAAGACAGCTTGGACCCTCAGTTCCGGGCTTACCGCGCCTACTCAGAGATGCTCCACTCCGGCTGCCTTACTTTGGCGCAGGTGGAAACGATCGTTCGATACCGAGAAGCACATGGAGACATTCGTCTGGGCATACCCTGTGTCTACGGATTCAAAAGCAATGAGTTAGGCGGATTCCTCAGCTACGGTCACGCTTACGGGCTCCTCCAGCACGATCTGATCCGCGAGTTCCTACTCCTGCTCTACAGCCTCTCGGCCCACCAGTACTCAAGAGGCTGCTGGACCGCGCCCGAGACACGGCTGATCGATTCGGAGAGAAGCGCAGCCCCTTACTGCGTTCCAGCCCAACTTGCCGTCCCGTTGCTGCTCCGATGGATGCTCGTGTTCGAGGAGCCCTTCGCGGAGACTCTCTGGCTTTGCAAAGCCACACCGCGCGAGTGGCTGCAAGATGGCAAGGAAATTAGCGTCACCGACGCATCGACGCGTTGGGGCAACGTGTCGTTTCGGATTCGGTCGACAGTTGCCCAAGTTACTGTGATCGCGGAGGTTCCCCGTGGGGCACGCACTGTTCTCCGGCTTCGTCTGCCCCTCGGAAGGCAGATCAAGGCTGCCATTGTCAACGAGACCGAATGGAGTCATATTGACCTGGATGGAGAAACGATCGAGCTGCCACCTGGCCGCGTCGACATGGTGGCCTCGCTGCTCTAAGGGCCCTCGGTGAGAGCGATATCGTCGATCCATGCGATGCCCTTCGTTGCCAACGTGATCCCTCCCATACACCGAAGCTTGTCTTTACCGGCTGGCAACTGAAATACTGCTTCATACCGGCGCCATTCGCCATCGAGCGTTACTGCCACGCTTGGAGTGCTTTGCGGATCGGTCGGGTCCATGTCAAAGGTGAGTTGCGGATTGGTTCCTGGCGCCGCCTTGGCCCAAACGGAAAGGCGGCACTTCTTGCCCGGCTGAAGCTCGACGGGATAGAGAGAGAGAGTCATCCCGCCGCCGTCGATTGGTGCGATCA
>DASZPA010000185.1:0-13522 GCA_035550555.1 Fimbriimonas sp. | reverse complement strand
CCTTGTCCGACGGCGCCTGCCATCATGATCGACACCTACGGAACCGGGGTCGGTTTGGCCAGCGAAACGGCGAAGAACAAGAACTATCAGGCGCGAATCATGTGGATCGACGCGACCGCCAACATCGACCGCTACAACACGGAAGCGAAGATCGTGGCGCTGGTCCAAAGAATCAAGGATTCGGGGTTCAACACGATCGTCTTTGACATCAAGCCGATCTCTGGCCAAACGGTGTACCCCTCCTCGCTCGCGCCCAAGCTGACCGAGTGGAGAGGTCAGAAACTGCCGGCGGACTTCGACCCGGTTCCGCTCATGACGCGCGAGTGCCACGCGAAGGGACTGAGCATTTTCGCCAGCATGAACGCCTTTAGCGAAGGTCACCGGATGTTCAAAGTGGGTCCGGGATACAGCGAGCCGGAGCATCAGACCGTTCTCTATCAAGCCCAGCCCGTGCTGAAGACTGCGCGCGCCAGCTACCCCCTGTCGCTGACTCTCGGGTCCCCTCCCGGCGGCCTCTCGATCGCTCCCTCGATCGCGAGCCTGCCCAGGCGGCAGCAAAGGTCCGGCTATCTGACTGTCCTGGGGCCCGACTTGAGGGTGACGTTCAGCGGCTATCCCGTGGCTGCGCCGGCCGACCTGAAAGGAACGATCCTGTTCGGCGTTGGCGACGCCGTGGATTTCATGAAGCAGAACCTCGCGGTGGGAACGCAGGTGAGCTATGACACCGAACCTCGATATGTGCATATTGGGGACCTTCCGAATGGTCAGATCCCGCTCATGATGAATCCGAACGATCCGACGGTTCAGGACCATGCGCTTGCCATGATCAGGGAGGTCGTCTCGAAATACGACCTCGATGGGGTGGTCTACGACGACCGCCTTCGGTACGCCGGAATCGACGGCGACTTCTCCGAGCTGACGCGCCAGAAGTTTGAGGCAGCCGTCGGCAAGAAGCTCGACTGGCCCGACGACGTCTTCAAATTCACGCTCAACTCGAACCTCTCGCGAGGAATCCTCCCAGGACCTTATTACGACCAGTGGATGAGCTGGCGCGCCAAGCAGATTCAGGACTACGTGCTGAGGGTCCGGCAAACCGTCACGTCCGCCCGGCCCTCCGCGCTTCTCGGAGTGTACGTTGGCTCTTGGTATGGCGACTATCCAGCCCTCGGCCACAACTACGCTTCGCCGGACTCCAGAGCCGGATTCTGGTTCGACGATCCAGGTTACAAGGCAGCCGGCACCGCAGGGCTCGTGGATTTCCTCATCGCAGGCTGCTACTACTCGACCGCAACCGTTTACGATGCGATGCGAAAGGGTGTGGGTATCGGTTCAACGGTCGAGGCGGCCGGTTCCCTGTGCAACCGGCTGGTTCGCGATGAAACGTGGAGCTATGCGGGGATCGACTGCGGTCCATTCGCCAAGGATCCTCAAGGACTCTGCGATGCGCTTCAGGCCGCCTGCGCAAGTACGCAGGGCGTGATGGTTTTCGACCTGTCGCACGACACGGACACGCTTTGGCCGGTTTTCGCGAAAGTCTTCAGCAAACCGATGGTAGCGCCGCATCAAGTACCCGGCTCAACCGCCGCCCTCCGCGCGCATCGAAAACTCGTGGACACGTTCCACCAGCCCGAAAGACCGGTGATCATAGCGGCAGGCTCGTCCGGAGTCGGGCAGTAGCCCAACTTCGGAGGCTACGCATACGACGTATACTTCCGAAATGCGCGCGAGAGTTCGACGGGGGCTGGCCATTGTGCTGGGGCTGATCGTCGGATTCTATTGCTGCGCTCTCGGATACCCGCTCACACCGGAGGGGGTCCAGTGCCCTACGGCTCCCATCCAGTGGGTCGCAGTGGTTGGGCACACGCGTTGCGGCTGTCCAACCGTCTCCGTGCGAAAAACACAGAAAGGCGACGCGGGATTCGTCCAATGCACTTGCGCGGAAAAGAAGAAGGCTAAGACGGGTGCGACCCTTTCGGGCAAGGTTGTCTTTGCCTTGGAGCGAACAATCGAGGTGCGGCCGGCATCCCCGCGTAGAGGCGCCGATCTCTACACCCTCCTTGTAGCCTTTCACTCACGGATACCCGTGCCCGCAACGCTTCCTCCTTTGGCTTAGGCACTCCGTCGGGCCCAGTCGTGCCTGATGCTTTCGCCCATTCAGAGCCAATTCAGGAGGTTTCCATGCGTCGCGCCTTTACTCTTATCGAACTTCTCGTCGTCATCGCCATCAGCGCGATTCTTGCCGCTATCCTGTTTCCCGTCTTCGCGCAGGCTAAAGAGGCCGCCAAAAAGGTGACCTGCCTTTCGAACGGCAGGCAAGTCGGCTTGGGACTGATGATGTATCTCAACGATTACGACAGCGTCTATCCTCAAGAGCATCCCAGCACGGGCAACCCAGTGGTCGACGATGCGGAGGGACAGCTCGAGGAAATCGACTACGGATCACCGTTCGACAAAATCCTTCCCTACGTGGCGAGCAAAGAGACAGCCAAAACACAGCTTTTCCTTTGCCCCAGCGACTCCGACCCGCACGGGCTGCATCTGCTGGATGCCGCCGGCAACTGCATCGGTTCGAGCCCCTTGGCGCCGCCGCCGGGTCCTTTGACCAGCTTCATGCTAAACGCCTACTACCTATTTGGCGCTTCCGAGACTCAAATCACGGAGCCTTCCAGGTCGATCTATGTGGCCGAGCGCAACGACAGCTTCTGCGACGTCCACTTCCATCCCTGGCTCAACGAGGTGGAGCTGCCCACGGGCCCGAACGACAAGGAGAATCCTATCGCGATCGCTGCGCTTCGGCATTCGGGCGGCACCAATGGGATCTACTCGGACGGGCACGCCCGATGGCGCATCTTTTCGGCTGCCCGGGCGCCGTTCGAAGGCCATGGTCTTTACGGCGAGTACCAGGCGTTCTGACGGCGTCGCAAGAGGGCCAGGATTGATGAGCTGCGGCCCCAGCGAACGGCAGATCCTCTAGTCCTTGTCATTCTTGTCCCAGTCGTCCATGGGAACGGTAGGCATCAGGCGCGCCTTGGCGTAGTTCCAGTCCTTCTTGTCTCGCGACTTTGGCCAGTCGTAAAGGCGGCGGTCGACCATTTCGGCTTTGTAAGGCGTGAAGTCAGGCTTGTCTGTAAAGCAGTCGCCAAAGTCGTTCGAGATCGCGTCGAACATGTTCAGCGGTGGCAGGCCCATGATCTCGTAAAGCGTGCGATGCATGCTGGTGATGGTCGTATGCCGGTGAGAGACGTAGCCGTGCTTGGCATAGGGGCTGATGATCAGCATCACCGACCTCTGAGCATCGACGTGATCGTCTTCGCCTCCCGCGTCGTCTTCGGTTACGAAGATGGCCATGTTCTTCCAGTAGGGCGTGTGCGAAAGAAACTCGACGATGCGACCGAAGCCCAGATCGTCGTCGGCCATCCATGAGGCTCGATAGGGGTAGCCCTTTTTGGGCTCTGGACTCGCGCCGTGGTCGTTGGACAGCGCGATGTCGATGAACTGCGGGAACGGCTCCTTGCCGCTCAAATACTTCTTCTCGACCTCGTCCCGAAACAGCTCGGCACGATAGACGTCCGGGATGTTCATGTTGAAGTTCGGGAATTCTCGGCAGGTGTTATCGAAGAGCACCTTTGGCATGGGGATGTTCACGACCTCCCTCGCGCCCGTATTGTCTTCCTTGTCGTCCTCGAGCACACCGGCGAACTCAAAGCCTTCACCGTAGCTGCGAAAGGTGATTCCATGCCGAGCCAAGTGGTGCCACATGGCGCCTTCCTCCGGATAATCCTCGGGGGCCATGGAGGCGTTGCTGCCAAACGACGCGAGCCGGCCCGGGGCGGTCGTCGGGAGCTTGAAGTCCCACCCCAGCGTATAGACCATTTGGCACCAGTTGTTCGGTTGGACGCCGACAAGCCAGCGGTGACCGACGCCGGATGCCTCGGGCTCGACATAGAAGTTGTCCGAAACGGTGAACTGGCGCGCGAGCTTGTTGTGGTTCTTCATCACGGCCACATGCTGCAGCGTCGGCTGGCCGGGCGCCTCGATCGTCTGGTTGTATCCCCACCGGAGCAGCTTGGGATCGTCGTTCGCTCCGGGAATGTGATCGAAGATCGTGTCGTACGTGTGGTTCTCCTTGTCGATGAAAACCACATACTTGATCTTGTCGGACATCTTGCCTGGGATCGAAGACCAGACGGGCGAAGCCATCTTGGCTCGATCGGCCGAGTTATCGACGACCCCGTTGTTCTCCAAAACCGTCTGAGTCATGGCCGGCAGCGCGGAATCGGGCGGCACCGGGATCATGTGGAAGCTGCCTCCCATATGGACATAGGGGTCCTTCGGACCGTTGGCGATCCCTTTCGGCCCGTTGCCGAATCCCTTGAAACAGATGCAGCACAGGTTCTTGCCATCCGGTGAGATGCGGACGCGATAGGGGTACCAGGCAGTTGGAATAAGCCCAACGACTTTCATCGAGGCCGTGTCGATGACCGCAACCGAGTTCAGGCCGGACTCCGCAACGTAGAGGCGCGAGCTGTCGGGCGAGATCACCATGCCGGTCGGCCCGACGCCACGGATCCCATGCAGGAGCGGCGAGGGTTCCAGCGAAAGATTGGCAAGCACTTTGCCGGTCTTGGCATCCAGCGCCTGAACTGTATCGTCGTTGTCGTTCGATACGTACAAGCGGTCCTTGTCAGCTACCAAAAAGCTTGGCGCGCTGCCGCCGACGGCGGCGCCCCACGGCTTGCGGGAGCCAATCCGGTCGCCAGATTTTGCTCTGAATCGAACTTTGGGATTATCAGGGTCTTGAACGTCGATCGCATAAACCGAGAAGGCTTCCTCGGCGAACGGCGAACCAAGCCCGGGAATCTGGCGGCCCTCGACCTTTACACCGTTTTCAGCCTCCTTGCTCGGATAGCCGAAGGGGGGAAAGGTAAGGCCGCGCTTGTCCGGCTCGGTTCCATCGCCATTGGGGACGGCCGAGTATTGGAACTGGCCGATATTCGCGACATAGACGAGATTGCCGTGAACGGCCAAAGCGACCGGATACCGGCCGACTGGAATGGACCCGACGATCTTGGAAGCTGCGACGTCGAGGACGGCAAGCCTGAAGTTCGTTTCGTCGACGCAGTAGACGTATCTTCCGTCAGAGCTGACGCCAAGATCGCTCACGAAGCTGTCCTCAAACTTCGTTTCGCCGACCGGCACGTTCAGGCTCACGGTGGCAACGAGCTTGCGGGCAACGGTGTCGTAAACGTAGACCTTCCCGGTCTCGCCACTCCCCCAGAAAAGCTTGGCTCCGTCCGGGGAAAAGACGCAGGCCCCGGAATTCGAACGCCTTTCCTCCTCTGGCGCGGCGAACTTGGAAATGGTGGGTTTGCCGCCGATCCAATTGGTGATCCACTGCCCCGAGTTCTCGCTTGCGACGAACGCCAGGTTGCCTGCTGGATCGAGAGCAAGGCCGTGGGGCCAACGTGAAACCGGCGCCACCGCTCCGACGGGTCTCAGGAGCCGGCCTTCGGGAAGGATAGTCGTTCCGTAAGGGTCGTGCTTCGCATAGCTGTCGACCGACGGCATGTGCAAATAGGGATGGTGGCTTTGAGCGGGCTGTCCAAGTAAAAATGCGGCGGCTATCAGGAGCATTGGGCAACATCATAGACCCTTCTGAAACCTCTTAGCAGGTCCTTAACCGAACTGCCTCCTGGAGCCTCGGGGCGGTACATTCCTGGCATGGCCTTTGAACGCCGAATGCGTCCCCTTCCCCTTAGTCGAATCCGGATTACCGATACCTTTTGGAGCCGCTGGCAGCGGATCGTGGTTGAGAGCTCCCTCCCGGCACAGCTCGAACAGCTCGAGTCCACTCGACGATTGGCGAACTTTCGAATCGCCTCGGGCAAGGAGCAGGGAGAGCACGTCGGGATCTACTTCAACGACTCGGACGTGTACAAGTGGCTAGAGGCGTGCGCGTACGGATTGGCAGTCCATTCGAATGAGAAGCTAAAGTCGCAGGTGGATACGGTGATCGAGACGGTGATCGCCGCGCAGGAGCCTTCGGGGTACCTGGACACCTTCTTCCAGATCAAACATCCTGATCTCAAGTTCAAGAACCTCGTCGCGATGCATGAGATGTATTGCATGGGGCACATGATCGAGGCGGGCGTCGCGCTGTTCGAGTGCCTGGGCGACCGGCGCATGCTGGACGCGTCCATCCGGGTCGCCGACCATCTCCTTTCGATCTTCGGAGAAGGAAAACGCCGGGGATATTGCGGGCATGAAGAGATTGAGCTGGCACTGGTGAAGCTGGCGAATACAACCGGCCAAGAGAGGTATAGGGAGCTGGCGCGGTTCATGGTGGAGGAGCGCGGCAAGCGGCCCACCGTCTTTGAACAGGAGCTGGACGATCCCGTGGCGCTGTCGCTTTCGCCCTGGTCGAAAAACATGATGACCAAGCACGGCGAATATTCGGGCGAGTACTGCCAAGATCACGCTCCGGTCCGGGAACACACGCAGGTGGTGGGACATGCCGTTCGGGGAATGTATCTCTACACGGCCGTTGCCGACCTGATCGATGGCAAAGGCGACGTGGACATGGAGACGGCCCTCGAACGCATGTGGGAGAACCTGACCCAACGCCGAATGTACATCACGGGCGGCATTGGCCCAAGCGCCAGCAACGAGGGGTTCACGGCCGACTACGATCTACCGAACTTGACGGCCTACGCCGAGACATGCGCCGCTTGCGGACTGATCTTTTGGGGTCAGAAGATGTTGGAGATGACCGGCAACGGCGAGTACGGGGACGTCCTCGAGAGAGCGCTGTACAACGGCGCAATCAGCGGTATATCCCTGGACGGCACGAGGTACTTCTATGACAATCCTCTGGAAAGCCGAGGCACGCACGCCCGGGTTCCGTGGTTCCACTGCGCGTGCTGCCCCCCGAACATCGCCCGGCTCATTGGGAATCTCGCAAGCTTTGTCGCTTCCGAAGCTGACGCGGATTTCTACATCCATCAATATTCCGGCTTCGAGGCGCAGACGACTCTGAACGGCGTCCCGGTCACGATTCGAGCGGAGTCGCAGTTTCCTTGGAACGGGACCTATCGGCTCTCCATCGAACCGGAGCGGCCGGTTCAGTTTGCGCTGCGGTTTCGACTGCCGGACTGGTCGGAGGACATCTCGGCTGAGGTTCCCGGCGCGGAGGAGGAGGCCGAGTACGACTCAGGGTACGCGGTTTTTGACCGCGTCTGGAAGCCCGGCGACACGCTCGTGATCGATCTGGGCATCGAGCCGCGGTGGATCGAGAGCAATGTGGCCGTTCGCGACGACTTGGGGCGGATAGCCCTCACTCGCGGGCCGCTCGTCTACTGCGCGGAGAGCGTTGACGCAGCCTTTGATCCCCAGCTGTTCGTCGCCGATCCCAATGCAGACGTGACCGAACAGTGGGAACCGGATCTGGAAGGCATGATCTCGGTAACCGTTTCCGGAGTGAAAGAGATCGAGCAACCGGACGAACCTCTCTATGTGCCGTTTGGGACAGCCGAAATGCAAGAGGTCCAGGCGAAGTTCATTCCCTATTACGCATGGGCGAACCGGGGCGCGTCTGCGATGGCGGTGTGGGTCCGGTACTAAGTTGAGGTCTGCAAGTTGTCAAGGGATAGCCTTGAAAACTTGCAGACTTGTTACTTCACTTGGACCACGTTGCGTATCCCAGGCACGACCACTCGAAGCTGCTCTTCGATGCCGTGTTTGAGGGTGAGATCGGACATAGGGCAGCCGCTGCACGAGCCGTTCAGGCGGATCGTCACGTCCCCGTCTTCAGATACGGAGACCAGATCGATGCGGCCCCCATGGGAGCGCGCGTACGCTTGGACGTCGGCCATCGCGGAACGAACCTGTGGGTACAAGGGCCCCATCTCCGCCTCGCTAGGTTGAGATCTTCGAAATAGGTTCATCGCCGCCGCTCCATCTCTATTATGGTAGATACGGCCAGTCGGCCCAGACCGTCTCGAGGGGCCTAGTTCTGATCCATGAGGATCGGCGTCCATTTGGCGCTGGGCATGTGGCTGAGCTCGGCGATTCTGGAGGTGAAGAGCCCCAACGCGTCGCCTAACTCGGCGGGTGTCAGGCTATCCGTCGGCCCCGTCGCCAGCGGCGAGACCTTGCCCACGCATCCGTACTCGATCAACCGAGCCAACGGAGCCCTTTCGGCCCGCGAAATCTTCAGCACGCCGGGATTGAACGCCACCAATCGGGGCTTGAACTTGAAGTCCGGCTGGATCGCAAGAAATACCGCGTTGAACTCTGCGACAACCTGCTCACGAGAGACCGCCTTTCCGGAAGCGTTCACCCTGGGCTTCACGGCCAAGGAAACCTCGAGGCCCTTGGACATGATGCGCCGAGCCTCTTTGAAGACCTGGGCCGCCTCGGCGCACGTCACCGGACGGCTATCCCCCGAAGACGGAAGGTGGGGCGGCGGCTTCAGCTTGTGGGGAGGCGCCGGCGCCTGTCCGGCGAGCGCGAATGCGAAACAGAGAATGAGGCTCATATTGTGCTTACTGCTCCACTCTGGCGGATGGCTTGGAGCTCTTCCAGAGCCCTGCCCGTTCCCACCGCAACGCAGTTTAGCGCGTTGTCCGCGACGCGTACAGGAATATCGGTGACCGAATGGAGCAAACGGTCCAATCCTCTTAGGAGCGAACCGCCGCCGGTGAGTGTGATGCCTCGCTCGATGATGTCGCTGCCGAGCTCAG
Source organism: Fimbriimonas sp. (assembly GCA_035550555.1). Classification (GTDB taxonomy): domain Bacteria; phylum Armatimonadota; class Fimbriimonadia; order Fimbriimonadales; family Fimbriimonadaceae; genus Fimbriimonas. The sequence goes on along the minus strand of DASZPA010000185.1, from coordinate 4,781 downwards.
GAGGCGTCTCTTCCAACACCATACAAAGCTTTTCGGCGATCTGTCGGACCGGTTCCGCCAGCGCCTCTCGGATCTCCTCACTGGTGATCTCAATCGTCTTGGGCAGCCCCGCGACCAGGTCGCGGCCGCGAACTTCCATGCGGAGCTCTTGGGCGAGCGGATAGGCCGAGCCGATCTTGATCTTGATCTCTTCGGCCGTTGGCTCTCCGATCATCAGGTTGTAAACGTTCCGGATGTGGCGGATGATGGCCTCGTCCATCTTGTTTCCCCCAACCCGCAAACTGTGCGACAGGACGATCCCGCCCAGAGAGATCACCGCAATGTCGGAGGTTCCGCCACCGATGTCCACCACCATATTGCCGCCGGGAGACGAGATCGGGAGGCCGGCTCCGATGGCCGCGGCCATCGGCTCTTCGATGGTCATGGCAGTTCCGGCCCCTGCCTCTCTTGCCGCCTGAATGACAGCGCGCCGCTCAACGTTGGTCACGCCGCTGGGGACGCAAACCAACGTGGTCGGCCGGAGCTTGATCAGGAAGGTGCTCGCACAGGTCTTGTCGATGATGTACTTGAGCATCTTCAGCGTCGTCGAATAATCCGCGATGACGCCATCCTTTAAGGGGCGGATCGCCGTGATGTTCCCCGGCGTCCGCCCCAACATTTCTCTCGCCTCGTTGCCAACGGCGAGAACCTTTCCGTGCGTCGAGCTAATGGCTACAACACTGGGCTCGGACAAAACGATGCCTTTTCCTCGACGAAAAACCAAGATGTTGGCGGTGCCGAGGTCGATTCCAATTTCCGGAAGGATTCTCAATAAAGCGCTTCAGCCCGAGACGGACTTTCCCCTTCAGAGGGTACCCGCTCGATCGAAGCGCCAAGGCTTGTCAAATTCTCTTCCAGCTTTGCGTAGCCGCGGTCCACATACTTCAAGTTGTGGATCGTCGTCTCGCCTTTGGCGGCCAAACCGGCCAACACCAGCGAGGCGCCGGCTCTCAAGTCCGTCGCTTCCACATGCCGTCCGGCCAAGCTCGACACCCCGTCGATAATGGCCGTCCGCCCTTCGAGGCGAATCCTTGCGCCCATGCGGTTCAGCTCCGGAATGTGGCCCGTCCGGCTCTCGTAGATCGTCTCTTCGATGTAGCTCGTTCCGGTTGCGAGCGCGCTAACGGCCGTCATCGGCTGCTGAAGATCCGTCGGAAAGCCTGGGTACGGCATCGTCTTGATGCGTACCGGTCCCGGCCGGTGGCCGGAAATCACGCGAATCCAGTCCGGCCCTTCCTGAATCTCGGAACCTGCTTCCCGAAGCTTGCTGGTAACGGCGGTCTGGTCGTCTGGAACGATGCCGCGAACCGTAATGTCTCCGCGTGTGATCGCGGCGGCCATCATGTAGGTTCCAGCCTGGATCCGGTCCGCCGGGACTTGGAATTCGCTCGGCTCAAGACTGCGGACACCTTGGATGGTAATGCGCGGGGTTCCAGCCCCTTCGATCCTGGCGCCCATCCTGTTCAGGAAAGAGGCAAGTGTCGTGACCTCAGGCTCCATGGCCGCGTTGTCGATAACCGTATAGCCGCGGGCCAGTACGGCGGTGGACATCAGATGCTGTGTGGCGCCGGGACTCGGCAGGTCAAGATAGATTTCGCCGCCGACGAGGCCGTTGGTCTTCGCGTGATAAACGCCGTCGACGAATTCGATCTCCGCGCCCATCTGGGCAAGTCCCTTCAAATGGTAGTCGAGCGGACGTGCGCCAATCTTGCAGCCGCCAGGCGCAGCCATCTTCACTCGTCCAAGGCGGGCGAGGAGAGGGCCCAAAAGAAAGAACGACGTACGGATGCTCCGCACCGTCTCCTCATCGACGTCGGCCTCGTGAAGACTGGAAGCATCCACGAAGAGTGAATCCTCATGCCACTCCACCTTGGCGCCGAATCGGGAAAGCAGGTCGGCCTTGATCGCCGTGTCCGAAACGCGTGGCACGTTGTGCAGAACGCTGGGACCTTCAGCAAGCACAACCGCAGAAAGCAATGAGAGGGCAGCATTCTTACTGCCGGGAACGTTCACTGTTCCTCGCAGGCTCCGCCCGCCCGAGATGACTAACAAGCTCATTTCAACCCTCCATCCGTGGCTGGTTTGAAATCCGCGCCTTCCGGCGCACGATTTACATCAGTAATTTTACTAGAGACATGCCCAAAATGATAGGTGCTCTTTGTGAAGTTGAGCACATTTTGTAGCCCGTTCTCTCTCCTCGCGAACCATCGCGAGCTCCCCTTGAATTGCGTGACGGTCAAACTTCTCCATAGATGATGACGCGTTTGCAGGCTTTAAGACTCGGTCGAATTATGTCGCCCGCAAATTTGCGGGTTTTTCAATCAACCGATTGATAGTGACGCGGCGTCGCCTACGCGCCGCGACTGAAGGCCGTCGAGGACACTTTCCTACCGCTTACTGATTGAAAAGTGGATCGTGCCGGTTTGATCGGTCACTTCTCCGCTCCCCGACGTCAGCCAGCCGTCCTTGCCCAGCTTCCAAGTGAGGGCGACCGGCGAGCTCGCCGTCCCTGGACCCGCGATATTGCCGGTCATCGAGTAAACGCCGTCTTTCAGCGTCCCCTTACAGTCGAGACGACTTTCCCAACCCAGGTCCTGCACTGCATCGAACTTGCCTTCCTTGACCTCTTCAGGCACATACCAAGCCAGGAGCGGGTACCAAATGTGTGGGTTTTGAATCTCTGACTTAAGCTGGCTCGGCAGCCCAAGGCCGCTCAGGGTGACAGTGCCCGCGCCCATGAGCTTGTTGCGCAACACCTTGCTGAGCGCTTCGAAGCGATAGTCCTTGAACTGAAGCTCAACCTTCACCGAGCTGCTTTCCTTGGACTCCTCGAGCGTCTTGGCGCGGAGCACGTAGTCGACCTTGCCATCGTAATCGGAGGTTGAGACGTCGAGGTGGACCCTGTAGACGTGGACCTGATTTTTGACGAGCTCTCGAACGACGGAGGCGTCGGCGGCCTGCACAAGGAACATGCTTGATTGGATTGTATCGCGGGTTTCCCAATCACGAGCCGAGATGGCCACTCCTAGGCTGCCCCTCGGGCACCAACACCGCCGCGGCGACGCAAACCGCGCCTGCAAGCAGGTAGGGCGCCGGCGCCCACCAATCGAAGAGTAGACCGCCCACGATCGGCCCAACAATGAACCCGACCGAGCGAACCGACTGAAGCAAGCCGAACAGCTCCCCCTGGCGGCTTTCCGGCACGAGGCGGCTGCAAATGCCGTTCACGACCGGATTGGCCACTCCGCCGCCGACGGCCAGACCCGTACTCGCGAGAAACAGAATAGAGAGTGGAGGCAGGTACCGGACGAAGAGAACGGCCGCGGGATTCCAAGCCAGTCCGAAGCCCTGGATCAGATAGGAGAAGCGAAGCAGGGGAGTTTCGCGAAACCTCCGAAGAAGAGTGGCGAGCAGCCACGCCTGAACGGCAAAGCCGATCAGCGCCTCGTATCCGAATAGCAGGCCGAACTCTCGCTGATCGTAACCGAAGAGTCGAGAAATCAGCCGGGCGAACGTGCCTTCCAAAGTCGCCAGCGAAAGCCAGGCGACCACTGCGATCCCGGCATATCTTCGAAGGGTTGGATACTCCTCGAGGAGCGCCAAGCCGCCTCGCGGCTTGGATTGGGCCTCCTCTTCGCCGCCGCGACCCCGCGGCGAAGAGGAAACAAAGATTGCGACCGCCAGAACTCCCAAGGCAGAGAGGCTGCTCGCCAAGAAAGCCATGAAGCGGTAGCCGCAGGCGTGTACGAGATATCCGCCAGATGCCGCGCCGACGATGAGGCCGCCGGAGACTGCCGCGCCAATGCGCCCCAAAGCCACAGTTCTCTCATGACCGGACTTGAGGTCCCCTGCCATGGCCTGGGCAACTGCCACGTTCGCCCCGCCGAAGCCCGCGATCAAGCGGCTGAGGAAAATCAACCACAGACTTCCGCCGATTCCATAGGTGAACATGGCCAGGGCGGAAAGAGAAGTGCAAATCAACAGAACCGGCTTTCGGCCCACGCGGTCGGCGGCTTTGCCCCAGGCCGGAGAGGTCGCCGTCTGGATCACGAAGGTCGAGGCAAGAATGACCCCAATGGCAGCGCCCGGCGAGATCCCCTTTGGCGTGAGCGCCTGCGCACGGAGTTGCAGGTCCGACACAACCATTCCAAAACCCAGAAGGTCCAAGAAGACGCATGCAAGGACCGGGAGCTCTCTCCAATAAGGCTGGCGGGTCAAAAGGCCCACTCCTCAGCCCTCAGAAGCGGGGCATTGCAACTCATTTACAGGATCCCTGGCCTTTTTGGGCTCGGTACACGGCAATTCGACCGGCCCGCGTGAAACTTATCATAAAAAGTGCGCATCCGGTGAACTTACAAAGCCTCGATTCCGTTCCTTATAGAGAAGGTTCTAATAGGATCAAGGCATCTCCCAAGATGGAGAGCCGAACAAACCTACCGTTGGTAGGAAGTGGCATCGGCTGTCGAGGATGAAGCAAGCTCGGCAGCCTAATTTTTTGCCTGATAACCCCCTTTCGACCATAATTCCCTAATCTACGAGCGTGTCGTTCAACATCGATGAGATCTTCGCAAGAGCCACTCAGGCTCATGCGGCGGGACGGCTTACCGAAGCCGATCGGCTGTGCGACGTCGTGGCCGCCGGGAAGCCCAAAGATCCGAAGGTACTTCTCCTACAAGGGATCGTCGCGAGCAAGCTCCGGCAGTTCCGGAAAGCGGCGATGGCTCTTCAATCCGCCCTGAACA
>DASZPA010000184.1:0-9355 GCA_035550555.1 Fimbriimonas sp. | reverse complement strand
CGAAGACGGTGCCCTTCCGCCTCGCATTTAAACGGGCCTATCGGTGGAATGCCGAGGAGCCGTTTATGGGCTCACTTTGGTTCCGACTCACCGGCTCGAAGGGTGTAGTGGTGGACGACCTTATCCAGCCGATCGGCCTCCGCGAAACCAAGGTTGCCGGCACCCAGATCCTCATCAACGGCTCGCCTGTTAAGTTCAGAGGAACCTGCCACCACGATTCGGACCCGCTCGACGGCCGAGCTGTCTCGGTGCAGAGAACCGAGCAAGACCTGCAGCTCATCAAAGAGGCCAACCTGAACGCTCTGCGGACCTCCCACTATCCGCCTATCCCCGAGTTGCTAGACATCGCGGACAGGAAGGGAATCTATGTCGAGGACGAGGCTTCCTTCTGCTGGGTGGGCGTCGCCGACGACCTCCGCAACTATCCGCGAATCTTGCAGCTGACGGCGGAGATGGTCGCCCGCGACCGCAACCATCCGAGCGTCTTCGAGTGGTCGCTCTGCAACGAAAGCTCCTACGGCTGGTGCTTCGAGCGGAGCCACGAGTGGGTCCGGAAGAACGACCCTTCGCGCCCGACCTCCGCCGCCACCAGCGCCTGGACCGAGATCGCCACCCTCCACAACCCGATCTCGATTCGCCGGATCCAGGAAAACGAGCACATCGGAATGCCGCTGATGTTCGACGAGAGCCTTTGTATCTACCAGGGCATCTTTAACGACGTGGCGGAGATGTGGGTCGATCCAGGAATCCGCGACTACTACATCGAGCCGCTGATTGGCGCCTATAAGGCGTTCATGGATAGCAAGACCACGCAAGGATCGATGATCTGGTGCTGGTCGGACGACATCTTCTGCGTACCAGGCAGAGGCATCGAGTACGGTCGAGAATCGACGAAGTCCCACTTCATCGACGACGAGTACAAAGTGGCCGGCCGCGGCTTGGTAGGCGATGCGCCGTGGGGAGTGGTCGACGGCTGGCGCCGCCCCAAGCCGGAGTTCTGGCTCACCAAGAAGCTGCACTCGCCGGTCAAGCTCTCCGAGAAACCGCTGCTTCTGGCCACGGAGATTCGGATACCGGTCGAGAATCAGTACGACTTCACCAACCTTTCATCGCTGAAGGCAAGCTACGCCTGCGGAAATCAGAAGGGAAGACTGATTCTTAACGTTCCGCCCCGTTCCAAGGGGGAAATATCGATCCATCTGCATAAGAAGCCGCGGGTGGGAGATCTATTGGACCTCAAATTCACCGACTCTGCCGGGTTTCTCGTCGACGAGTTCTCGGTCCCGTTCGGCGGCGCTTCGCTCTACAAATCTCCGGCTCTCGGCGGCTCGCCGTTGCAGATTCACGATGAGTCATGGCTTGCGGGAGAAGGCGTGCGGGTTTCGAACAACCTGCTGGACATCGCTTTTGACAAAGCTACCGGCCAGATGCGCCGCTGCGTGATGAACGGCCAGTCTTTGCTTCTCGATCTTCCGGCCATCCATCTGCTGCCTGCCGACTCGCCTATGGCGCCGATCCCCGATGGGACCCAGTGGAAGGGAACTGGGATCACCGTCCGGCAAGAGAGAAAAGCGGTTCGGGTAAAGCTTGCCGGCGGCTATCCCGGATTCCAGGGCGGATACGAGTATCTGATCCACCCGAACGGGGTCATCGATGCCGGCTACTCCTTCAAGTACACCGGCGAGAACACGAGGGTGCGCGAGATCGGCTGGACGTTGGACATGCCCCGCCAGGCACAGGAATTCTCGTGGAGGCGGCGTGCAGAGTGGAATGTGTATCCCCCCGATCACATTGGACGGCCCACAGGGTCGGCCGTTGCCTTCCACCCCCTCAGCCGGTGGGTCAAGGCTCATGGTCGCTCGACGGTTCCCCGATGGGCAGCAACGATTTTCGCAGCACGAAGCGGAACATCTACTTCGCCCGTCTTGGATTACCGACCGGCGGTGCGATTGAAGTGACTGCCGACGGGAAGGCGGCGAGAGCGATGGTGCAGTCCGATCGCTCCACGCTCTACGTCAACGACTGGTATGGCGGTACCAACGTTGGCTTGGGAGAGTGGATCTCCAACTACGGCGACGGCAAGCATTTGAAGAGCGGAGACTTGATCGAATCCTCCATTACGCTCCGGCTAACGGGCCAATGAGCGTCGGGACGTTCTAAACCCGAACGCGCTCTCGCGGTGCGGCCACCGCTTGGGTCGGCGTTGCTGGCTGACTGGGTTGAAGCTCTTGCTTGCTGCGCTCGATGGTGGTTGCGACCTTTCCGACCACTCCCTCCAGTTGGCTAAGCACGTCGAACGCGTACTTCTCCGCGCCGCGCCGCATCATGACGGCTTCGCGATCGGCCGCGTTGCGGACCTCTTCGCTCTGCGCCTTACAGAGCTTGAGAATCTCGCTCTCCGAGACCATCCGTTCCTGCTGCATCTTGGCTTCGCTTAAGACCCTGTCGGCTTCCTTTCGGGCTTCCTCAAGAATCTTCTCGGCATCCTTTTGAGCCGTGCCGAGCGCCGTTGAGGCATCCTGCCGCGCTGCTTCCAGGATCCGGTCGGACTCCCGGACCGTGCTGGCCGCCGCCTTGACCTCTTGAGGCAGGGAGGCGCGGATCTTGGAGATCTGCATGCTGATGTCGTCCCGATCCAACCCCCACGTCACCGGACCCATCCGGGGCAGGTCGTCGATCGTTTGCATCAGCTCTTCAAGCAGTCGGAGGATGTCCATGTTAAGGCTTCGGGCGCGTTCTGCCCGGCATCCATTGTGACACCGTTCTTTCAAACGCGGAAGTGGAAAACCTGTGGAGCCCGCACACCAGCAAAAAGGGTGAACCTGGTGACGCGGGAGAGGAGGGGATCAAGTTCAATTGGGAGTCAGCGGATGCGCTTCGCTGCTCGGCACCATCGAAGACTCGGGCGATGTTGCATGAAGCAGGCTTCCGACGCAATGTGACCGCGACCTGGGAGACTGTTGCATTGTATTTGGCTAGGGCGAGAGGTGTTCAGATATCGTCAAGCCATGCCTCTCTCCGCCGCTGTCCGCCGCCACGAGAAGGTATCCACTTCCGCCAGGACATGGTATCGACCTTGTCGGAGGTGGCATCGGATGCCTTTCGAGGCTCGGAGTTTGATGGAACAGCGTAGACGCCTGGCCTTTTCGGTGTTGGAACAAGGGGTTTCTCTGAGTGAAGCTTGCCGGCTTCACGGAGTGACCCGCAAGACGGGTCTCAAGTGGGTGAAACGGGCTCGCGAGTCGGTCTCGACGGCCTATGCGAGTCGAGCCGGTCCCTAATGTCGCTTAACAACGTCTTTAGGAGGCCGACTCAACGGTCGCTCAGGTCGCGGCTACAGTCATGACCCAAAGCCAGCGCTTGCCAACAACAGCACAAAAGGCTGATGCCCTAAAATCCGAGGTTCGTCAGCGTCGCGACTTGCGGGTCGCCATGCGACCCGTCGTCTCGGATCGTAAACAGCTCGAACTTCAGAGTCTTAAAGTGGAACTCCAAAGTCTCATAGGGCCTGGGTGTCGCCAGGTCCCCGCCCACTTGATAACTAGCCATCAGGACAGTGTCGAGCGTCCACCGCTCAAGGATGTACTCCGCATCGGCAACGGCTTTGGTGACGACCACGATGATCTCATCGATGTGGGTACCAGTGGCAGCTTTGAGCATGAACTGGTTGGATCCGAGCCCGATGCTGCGCGTTACGACGAAGTCGCCAAAATTCGGCTTTCCCGTCCCTGCCCCGCCTGTCCCGCCACTATAGTCGGTGCTTTCGAGCCACGAAAAAGTGTTCAGATCGAACCAGCCGGGAAACTTCGCGCCCGTCCCATCACCGGTGATCCCGCTGACCTTCATGCGAATCGCCATTGTCTCTCCTCTTCCTCCCCCAAAGAACGTTACCAGCCGGGGCGGCCCTCAAAACAGCAGCCGCCTCAATTCCGCTTAGAAGAATGACCCTTAGAAGGTGGCGTCAGTTTCGTCCACGATAACGATATCGCCGTGGGTGCCGTCAGGCCGCACTGGAATCGACTCGTACTTGATCTTGTGATATCGGATTGACAAGCCCATGGAGGGTACACCGATTGCGTCCGCACCTATGTTGATGTTTGTGATGTAGGTTTCCGTTAACGTGTAACGGGTCACGGTTCGGACATTCCCATTGACGGTTGCAGTTACCGTGATAGTGATCGTATCAATCGGCTTTCGAGTGAAGCATTGAAGGCAAAACTTGTCGGAAGAAACGCCCATGGGCATCTGAACTTGAACTTCACTGAACTCCACTGTGCCGAAGTTAACTTCACTGCCCGTGTAGGCAATAGACTTGCTATCACTAAATGAGAGGCTGTCGGCTTCGAACTGCCCGGTAAAGCCGGTGGCGGTACTTGAGCCGCCGATGTGTGCGAATTTCATGTAGATAGGCATCAGCTTTGTCCTAGATTCGAATGTCCATCTCCACAATTCCGGGAGCGGGATGCGTGCCATCCTCTCGATTCACGAACTGCTCCAGCATCACTTTTGGAGCGTTAATCGAAATCACTTCCGTTGGGCGTCCACTGACGGAATCGACACTGGTGGAGTAAGAGGATAGCAACGATTCCGTAAGCGTGTAGCGCTGATAAATCAGCTCATTTGGACCGGCAGCAGTCGTGACTACGATGATGACCGTCTCGCCTGTATGTGATTCATTGACATTCTGGAAGAAAAGGGGGGAGTTAGGGGCTGTTGTAAGCGAAACGAAGAATTCGGCGAGAAACCCCGGTACGGAGCCATCATGGCTATAGGGTCGACCGACGCCCCAGGTCATCGAGGTCACGTCGAAATAGTTAGGGAAACGCGTGTTTTGCGACGTCCCATTTGTTTTGTCACCGTACTTCATATAGATCGGCATAGTTCTATCTCCTAAGGTTGCGGTGAAGCTCCTCGAGAGCTGGTCACCATAAAGGATTCGACGCTGGACAAGATGCCCATCCCGGAACCGCCGAACACATGAACGTAGGCGCCGCTTACAACCGCAACATGGTCGTAGCGGGCTTGGAGCATCGGCTCCGCAACTTCCCAGTGGCCGGTGAACGGATCGAAGATCTCGATCGAAGCGGTGGGCGCCTCGCTCATTCCGCCGAAAACAACGACCCGTCCGTCGGGCATGGTCGCCGCAGCATGGCGAGCCCTGGGCAGGATCATGGGCTCCACGGGAACGCACGTGCCCCCATCGGGCGACATGATGAAGCAGGATGCGAGCGGTCGGAGCCGCGACTTGTTCGACGCCGGTCGGTCGTACCCTCCCGTCACCAAGATCCTTCCATCCAGCAGTGTGGCGGCCGCCATCATGTATCGCCGAAATCCAAGGTCCCAAGCCTCTCGGCCGGCAACCGGTGCCTTGCGGCTCACCTTCTTTGCCGAAGCGAGTGCCGACGGAGCACCGGCCACGATCGCCGAGGCAACGGCTCCCACCAGGATCTGGCGACGACTTAAAGCAGTTCGGCCAGCCTCGGCAGGCTGACCTTTCAAATCAGATTCCATAGTTTGCAACCTCAAAATAAGTGCAACACCACTATATACGAACCAGAGTCGCCCCAGAAGGCAAGCCTCGCAATATCGCTGATTGCAAGCAGAATTGCTGTCGCCTTTTGGGAGTGCGCGGATGCATCCGCGCTTTCGAACCCGCCGGAGGCGGGACTGCTCAAGTGCTACTCATGTGGCATCGAACGGGCGCGCTTCCAGCGCAATGAAAAGCGCCGATACATCGCCGCACTCCCAAAAGAGCCTCACTCCAGGTCGAAATAGGTGTCGACCGACAGATCCCCTGTCGACGAGATGTCGCCGAGATTGTTTGCCACGAAGGGTTCGCTTGTGAATCCTAGCCCGAAACTTCCAGACCGCAAGACCGGCCGGAACGACTTAACATGTCCGTCGGTCCACCCGACTACGCCCTGCCCGAGGTTTCTGCCGTGGAAGGTTGGGAATTCCGACGATGGCGGCTCCAAATAGGCATTCCCCTCCAGCGTGGGAGTCGCGTAGTCCCAATTGTTCATCCGGGCGGAAGTGGCGAACGCGACGGTCTCGGCCGGATGAGCGATCTGGGTGTAGCTCACGGGCAGATCGACCTCCAGGTAGTCCGGTGGAGAGAAGGTGGCCGGGGACAGATACACGTAGTTGTAGCCGTAACCTGTGTAGCCCAACGCAGTTCGCAGGGAGCTTGGAAAGCTCGGGTCTTCCTGGATCCCAGCTCCTCGGCTGTACGGATAGAGCAAGCTCTTGGAACTATCCAGCTTCGACCCGTCCCAATAGCCCCACCAGTAAGTGGTGCCGAGTCCCGGGCCTGCCACAGCGACCCGCATGACCGTGTCGTCGTAGTCATTGCCGTACATGAGCCAAGCCATACCGATCTGTTTAAGATTCGAAATTGAAACTGTCTTTTTAGCTGCGGCTTTGGCTTGAGCGAACACGGGGAAGAGAATAGCGGCGAGAATCGCGATGATGGCGATCACAACCAGCAGCTCGATGAGCGTGAACGCTCGATATTTGAACATGAATGACCTTTCCCTTGCGCTTTCGGCGCGGACGGGTGAGGCCGTCGGTTAGAGAGAAGCCGCGAAGTGGAGGAACTCCACCCCACCGCACCCAATGCTCGTAGGCGACAGCGACACAAACTCTCCATAGAGCGGGCATTCGGGCTCCTTCCAAGCGAACGCTAGAAGATCTCCGTTGCGGCACAGCGCCGGATTCTCACCGGACTTCCCCCACTGAGATGCCTTGCCACGACGGCAAGGTCCCTATGGATGCTCGAGAGTATGCCTCTAAAAGACGATCTTCGCAAGGCCGCTTTAGCGTTTCGTCCGTAGTGCCGAATCGGCCATTGATTCCGGGTGTTTCGCCCGCCACTTCTCGTAATTCTTCCTTGTTTCTTCTTTCGATTCTTCGGACGGGATGAAGACGGCGTTGAGAACGCCGGCTGTTAACAAACATATAAACAAGACAAGCCACCGGCGGTCTCCAGGGCGCATGTAGTCATCTCCACTAGGGTTTTTCCAGAGCAGCCAAGGAGGCATCAGCCAGGGCTTCGGCAAGCTTCTGTAGGCCTGCGGGTCTCTCTACAAAGGCCTCGTCGCGGTCGTTCGTTAGCACCACCATTTCCACGAGCACCACCGGCACTTTGCTGAAAATTGACCCGGTCAATGCGCCCTGGCGGCGCCCAACCGCCGTGTACTCGTCGCCCTTCAGGCCGTTGTCGGCAAGCACCACTCGAAGATCGGCGGCGAGGATCTTATGAAACCGCCGCGCCATGGGTTTGATCCTTTGCAAGAGATCTCGCGAGGGACCGCGAACGCCCTCGCTGGAGCCTTGCTGATCTGGGTAATAAGTGGTGCAGCCCGAACCGCTTGCCGAATCGCAATGAAGCCGAACCATGAGATCGGCGCTCGCCGCGTTCGCGATCGCAGCCCTTTTTCGGTTTCGGACGAACTCTTCTTCGGTTCTTTTGGTCATCACCACCCGCACTCCGTGCTTCTCCAGGTCGCTCTTGAGCCGGATTGCCACTCTCCATGCGACTTGAATCTCCGTGACATGACGCCCGCGAGTCCCACGCCCGACTTCGCTCGGATGGCCCGGATCGATGCAGATCGTGAGCGGGCGCGGCGGCGCCGCCGGCAAGAAGAACATAGAGCCACCCTACCCGCAGGTACCCTCCAGCCGTGCTAAGGCCTCCGCCGAAAAGCCCGGGAGCCGCGCTGCGGGCCCTCTTTAAGAACGACACGGTGATCATGCCCGGCGTGTTCAACGCGATCAGCGCCGTATCTGCCACCAAGGCCGGCGCTCAAGCGCTTTATCTCAGCGGAGCGGGCATCACTAACTCCCTTTTGGGTGTCCCCGACATCGCTCTGGCGACGCTTGACGAGTTTTCGCGACAGGCCTCTTATGTCACCGCAGTCTCCCCGGTTCCAACGATCAGCGACGCGGACACTGGTTTCGGCGAGGCGTGGAATGTTGCTCGAACGGTGATCGAGATGGAGCGAGCAGGCTTGGCCGGAATCCACTTGGAAGATCAGGTCATGCCAAAGCGTTGCGGGCATCTCGATGGCAAGGCGGTGATTCCTCCAGAAGAGATGGCGAGAAAGCTTCGAGCGGCCGTTTCGGCCAAGGCGGACTCGTCCTTTGTCTTAATCGCCCGGACGGATGCCCGTGGGGTGGAAGGCCTCGAAGCCGCGCAGGATAGAGCCAAGCTCTACGTAGAGGCGGGAGCCGACGCGATCTTTCCCGAAGGGCTGGAATCCGAGGCCGAGTTCGAGAGCTTTCGCAAGGCGCTCCCTGGGACGCCGTTGCTCGCGAACATGACCGAGTTCGGCAAGACGCCGATCATCTCGACTGCTCGTTTCAAGGATCTCGGCTACCAGATGGTGATCTTTCCAATGTCGGGCTTCCGTCTGATGCTGAAGGCTCTTGACGATGGTTACGCAGAGCTGCTGCGAAGCGGAACCCAGCAAGGGCTTCTGCCAAAAATGCGGACCCGAGCAGAACTCTACGACCGGATCGATTACGCAGAATATACCGAGTGTGACCGCCGGTGGCTCGCGAACGATTAGGCGCGGTCATCGATCCAAATGCGTAGGTAGACTCCCTTAAGATGCTTCTTCGAGGTTTGAAATGAGCGCCGTTGCCGACCATTATCCGTACAGTCCAGGACTGGAAGGAGTCCCAGCGGGCGTCACCCACGTCAGCGAGATCGACGTGGCCAGAAGCATCCTCACCTACCGCGGGTACGACGTTCACGAGCTCGCCGAGAACGGCAGCTTTGAGGAGACCGCCTATCTGCTCCTCTATTCCGAACTCCCCAACCGCGCTCAGCTGAAAGACTTCACCGAACGGCTCTCCTCTCAGCGGGAGGTCCCCAGCTCGATCTACGATGCGCTGAAGGCAATGCCTTCAGACACGCATCCTATGGATTCGATCCGGACCGCGTTCAGCCTTCTGGCTCCCCACGATCCCGACTATCACGCCCCGGCCACCGATCATGAGGCGAACATCCGCAAGGCGGAGCGCATCATTGCAAAGGCGGGGACCATGGTGGCCAACGGCTATCGCGTGCAGCACGGCAAGGACCCGATCCAGCCCAAGTCAGGCCACACGTCAGCCCAGCACTTTCTCTATCTTCTGAATGGGGAGGAGCCGGACGAGTACACGCGCCACATCTTCGACGTTTCAATGATCCTGTACGCGGAACACACGTTCAACGCGTCCACCTTCGCCTGCCGAGTTTGCGTCTCGACCCTGAGCGACCTCTACAGCGGCATCGTTACAGGGATTTCCACCCTGCGCGGTCCTCTGCACGGAGGCGCGAATGAGGAGGCGATTCGGATGCTCTTGGAGA
>DASZPA010000183.1:0-2528 GCA_035550555.1 Fimbriimonas sp. | reverse complement strand
TCGGTCAGAATGTGGCCGCCGACGCGCCCCACGCCGCTGAAGATCTGCCTCGTCACCAGGAACGGATAAAGCATCTGCACCGACGTGTTGAGAAAGTCGTCGTCGGCACGGACCAGGTAGTTCTCGTGGCAACCGAAGGTGTGACCGCCGTAGTGGTCGACGGAGTTGTTGTAGACGCTGACGGCGTCGTCGATGCCAAGCTCGTTGATCGCTCTGACGATCTGGCGTTGTCCGGCGCGGTCGTTCGCGACCAGGTCCTTTAGCTGCCGGCACTCGGCTGTCGCATATTCCAGGTGAGATCCCACGGCGTCGATGTACAGGCGTGCGCCGTTCATTAGAAATCCGCCGGATTGGGCGGGCTCGAACACGTCGTCCCGCGCGTGCAGGTCGATCGCGCCAAGCTTCAGCTCGTCGAACAGATAGTCCTTGAGCGTTTCGACGACCATCTCGGGCGTGCCGAGCGTGTCGTCGGTGACCAGGCACCCAAATTCCGTCTCCACGCCAAAGATCCGCTCACCCGGTTGCCTAGACATCTTGTTCTTACTACTGCGGACTTTGCCGCTCGGTTCGTGTTCATTTTGGATCAAAGAAAGGAACACGAAGCTTGCAGTGATCGCCTATGTGAAGGTTTCGTATGATTTTGTATGAATAATTCTTCTTAATTAGATTTTTATGCACAAGCTGCTACTATGGAATTCGCTCAAACGTCTTGAAAGCTGGGTCAAACCGCCGAGGTAAGACCTTCTCGAAACGAGCGAGCCGGAGGATTGGTGCAAAGGCCCGGTCTTCTGTAACAACAAGGTCAGCCTTTTCACCCAAGTGAGTGTTAAGGCCCTAAGTGGATTCGGCTCAGCTTGGTTCGGGGACCAAATCCATGGAGGGATAATTTGATGAATAAGTCTCAAGCCGCGAAACTAGAACGGTTAACGATTACGCTACCGATAAAGCTAATCACCGACATCGAGGGAATCCTTGCAAAAGGAACCTACGCAACGGCGACGGAGTGGATTCGGCATGCGATTCGAGAACAGCTTGCTCGCGACCTAAGTCCAATGGAGGCGCTTTTAGAGCGTGAGCCAGGGGTCGCGGAGAGCTTGAGCGAAGCAAGAGAAGGCCGGAGTGTTCAGGTCGACTTGGACGAGCTGCTGAAGTAAGTTCAGATCGATTCCCACTCCGGCAGTGAGGCTGGGGTTTGGGGGAATGAAAGGCACTCCTAAGTTCTTTGAGCAGTTCGGGAAGCTCAAGTCGGAAATAGAGGATGAGTCGGAGCGTCAGAGCTTCGAATTGCAGGCTCGCATCTGCTTTCGATTGACCGAGGAGAAGATACATCGGTGGCCCTGGTTTGACAAACGCGACGGCATCGCCACCTTTTCTGCGGTCTTTGGCCCATTGAATCTTAGCGGCGTTTATTTCCGTTATTTCATGGTTTTTGAGAAAAGGAGCATGGAAGGACAACTTGAGCCGTTCTGGCTATGGATCTGGAAGGAAAAGCTGTAGCGAACCGGGTTCGCCACAGTGGATTCGTAGAGTCCGCTGGTATCCTTCTTAACCTTGAGCAAGCGGGACCCGAAACGTTCTGAACCGTTCCTTCAGTGTTCCAACTGCAAGAAGATTCTGTTCGCGCGGGAATTCGAGCAGGATCTGCGGGTGTGCCCGTACTGCGGCCACCATCACCGCCTGCCTGCACGGCTGCGAATCGACATCACCTTCGATCCGGGCTCGTTTGAGGAGAAGGACACGGATCTTCAGGCGCTCGATCCGCTGCAGTTCCCCGAATACGAGGTCAAGCTGGCCAACTCCAGGGAGCGATCCGATGCGTCGGATTCGGTGATCTCGGGCCTGGCAACCTTGGACGAGAAGCCCGTGGCGGTCGCGGTTTCGGACTTTTCCTTCATGGGCGGCTCCATGGGATCGGTCGCCGGGGAGAAGATTGCGCGGACCTTCGAGCGAGGCATTGAGAAGCGTGCGCCGGTGGTCATCTTTTGCGCGTCGGGCGGCGCACGTATGCAGGAAGGATTGTTTTCGCTGATGCAGATGGCCAAAACCACGGCCGCTGCCGAGCGAGCCGCTCACGAAGGCATTCCCTACATTGCCGTGTTCACCGACCCGACCATGGCGGGCGTCCTCGCCAGCTATGCCAGCATTGCCGACGTGATCCTCGCTGAGCCCAAGGCACTCGTCGGGTTTGCCGGAGCCAGGGTGAGCAAGCAGGCGGGCGTCGGCCGCGTGCCCGACGATTTTCAAACCTCGGAATGGGTCTTCGAGCATGGAATGCTCGATCGGGTCGTTCAGCGCAAAGAGCTTAAAACCACACTGTCGAACCTCGTCTCGACCCTTGGAGCGCACCTGTTCTAATGGCTAAAGAGTTTCCGAAGAGCCACAACGATTGGGAAGCCCCGCTCCGTGAGCTCGAACAGAACATTTCTAAGTTGCGGGACGCGGCGCGTCGCGAAAACGATCCATCCAAGCGGAAAGTCATCGAAGATAGAGTCAAGGACTTCGAAAGGCGGCGAGACGATCACGTCCGC
>DASZPA010000182.1:0-2386 GCA_035550555.1 Fimbriimonas sp. | reverse complement strand
TATTGGGAAGCCTCTGGCTTACGAGAGATATGTCCAAGCAGGATGGCGCCGAGGATTCCAACCAACCCGACACAAGTCCCGGTTCCCATACCAAAATTGCTTGACGTGTGAGCAGCGCAGGCAGTTCACCAATGTTGAAAGAGCGCTACCTCCCGGCTTTGCGAAGCCTTTGACCTAGAAATACTCGTCCAGGCGGCGGCAGCTCGCGAGTTCGGGGTGGGAGAAGACTTCCAGAGCCCTGATCAGCGCCGCAGCGGTATCGATGCTCGTCACGCAAGGGACGCCTGTCTCGATGCAGGCTCGGCGAATTCGGGCGGCTTCGCTCTCGCTCGTCTCGTTCAAGCTTGGCGTGTTGACCATGAGGCTTACCTCTCCGCCCATGATGAGGTCGAGGATGTTGGGAGAGCCCATCTGGATCTTGTTGACGGCTCGGCAAGGAACTCCCGCCGACTCGATAGCGCTTGCCGTCCCGTGAGTGGCAGCCAGCTTTCGGCCCCTGGAATGCAACTCCCGCGCGATGTCGACGGCGATCGACTTATCTTCGTTCTTGACCGTGATCAACACGTAACCATCGCCCTTGAAGGTGATGCCGCTCGCGACCATCGCTTTGTAGAGCGCCCCCTCGAAGCTCCGGTCAAGGCCAAGGATCTCTCCCGTGCTCTTCATTTCTGGGCCAAGGCTGGGCTCGACCTTGCTCAGCTTTTGAAAGCTGAACACCGGCGCCTTGATGGCGTACATCATGGGCGCCGGCAAGTGTGGCACGCTACCCTCAAAGGCCTTCTCGGGGATCACCCGTCCTTTCGCAGGGAGGCCCTCCTGAAGGCCGAACTGGGAGGCAACCTCTTGTAGCCCGCACGCGGCGTCCGACTTGGGCGAGCTGAGAACCCAGAGTCCGCTCTCATAACCCAGCTCGGCGAGCTTCTGGCCCATCATGCAACGGGTGGCCAGGTCGACCATCGGAACCCCAGTCACCTTGCTCAGGTAGGGAACCGTGCGGCTGGCGCGCGGGTTGACCTCCAGCACGAAGGCACGCTCACTGCCTGAGGCGTCCGGAGCGATCACGTACTGGATGTTCATCGCACCGTAGACACCAAGAGCCCGCGCGATTCGGCAGGCGCTGGTCACCATTTGGGCTTGGACGTCTTCGCTGAGGCCGATTGGCGGGTAGACGGCCATCGAGTCGCCGCTGTGCACGCCGGCCCGCTCGATGTGCTCCATGATTCCGGGCACCAGCGTCGCCTCGCCGTCCGAAATCACGTCGACTTCGGCCTCTTTGCCCATCAGGTACTTGTCGACCAGGACCGGCTGACCGGGATTGGCGTCCTCAGCCTCCTGGTAGAACCCTTCGAGCTGCGACTCGCTAAACACGATCTCCATGGCGCGTCCACCGAGCACGAACGACGGGCGGACCAAGACGGGATATCCGACCTTGGCCGCGATCTCTTTGGCTTCATGGAGCGAGCGGACGGCGCGACCTTGCGGGCGGGGAATGTCCAGCCTTTCGAGAAGGGCGTCGAACTGGGCGCGGTCTTCGGCCATGGCGATCGCCTTCGGGGAGGTTCCGAGTACCTTCACTCCGGCTTTGTCGAGGCCTTCAGCGAGGTTGATCGCGGTCTGTCCGCCGAACTGGCAGACCACACCGATGGGGTTCTCGTGGGAAATGACGTCGAGGACGTCTTCCAGCGTGACCGGCTCGAAGTAGAGACCGTCGCCGGTGTCGAAGTCGGTACTGACCGTCTCGGGGTTGTTGTTGACGATGATCGCCCGATATCCCATCGCCCGCAAAGACCAGACGCAGTGTACGCAGGAGTAGTCGAACTCAATTCCCTGCCCGATTCGAATGGGTCCGGAGCCAAGGACGAGGACGGTTTCAGGCATTCCGAACGTCTATTGTGACGCAATACGGCGTTTCAGGACCGTCCGCCTTTGGGAGTCCGTGGACGTGTCCGCGTCTTCAAACCCTCCGGAGGAGGGACCTCTCGCCCAGACAGGCGCGTGATCGCAGCCCTCCGGCACAATACGAGTCGCGGACACGTCCGCGGAGTCCCAAACTCAATCGCCAGACTCTGACCACAAGGGAACAAGGACAAGCAAGCTGACTAAGCCGGTGCGTCGCAATCTTTTAAAATGGCTCGCCATCAGTGCCCTCTCATTATTCGCTTGCGAGTGGCTTCATCCGACTACGTCTATGATGAACCTGCTTCGAACTTGACGAAGATTGCGAGTTTGGATTCGTGATCTTTGGGAGGTCCGAAGACCTACTCCCCAGCTTCCGATTCCAGTTTCAGCGCCAGCCTCTGAATCCGATCCGGTACCGACTCCGTCGAAACGGAATCCCTCAAGCGATCCACTAAGATTGGGAAGGAGAGAGGAGTCGGCCGCTCGG
>DASZPA010000181.1:0-7338 GCA_035550555.1 Fimbriimonas sp. | reverse complement strand
CTTGGTCGGGCCAATAAGTGCCGCCGTAAATGGGCTTCTTGTCGGGCGTGAGAAAGACGCTGGTCGGCCAACCTCCGTGGCCCGTAAGAAGCTGCACGAACGTCATGTACGCCTCGTCGATGTCAGGCCGCTCCTCCCGGTCGACCTTTACCGAGACGAAACTGTCATTGAGCACCTTAGCGGTCGCCTCGTTTTCGAAGCTTCCGTGCTCCATCACATGGCACCAGTGGCAGGAGCTGTAGCCGATGCTGAGAAAGACGGGACGGTCTGTTTCTCGCGCGAGCCGGAAAGCCTCCTCGCCCCACGGATACCAGTCGACAGGGTTGTCTTTATGCTGGCGCAGGTACGGCGAGGTCTCTTGCGCCAGACGGTTTGGCATAGCCCAGTGTAGCTGTTAGCTTCCGAGAGTCTCGAGCTTTCTCGCGTATTCAGTCTCAATCTCTTGCTCGCGAATTCGGATTTGTCTCAGGGCCTCTTCGCCTACAGCTTTTTCAATCTTCATGCTCTCGATCTGCTGCGAAAGCGACCGAGCTAGCCCATCATCGCCACGATCCTGCGCAACCTCCATTTCTCTTTGTAGCTTGAGAAGAGCCAACTGCGCGTTACTCCACATTGTCGATAGATCTCGGTGTGGCTCATGAACCTCAGCGATCTTGTGGCGCTGCTCCAGGAGGATTGCATGCGCTTTTTCGCGTAGTTCGGGAGGAAAGGTATCGGCGCGGTATTCAATGACATTTTCGTCGTATGTCTCATTTGCTCGGATGCGCTTCGCTGTCGCATCACGTAACGCTTCTTCGGCTTGCGACCTCTCGGCTTTGACGGTTGCCATCCGCATGGAAAGCGATCGGGCAAGTTCCTCATTGCCATGATCCTGGGCTTCCTTGATCTCGCGCTCCAAATTCAAGACGGC
Source organism: Fimbriimonas sp. (assembly GCA_035550555.1). Lineage (GTDB taxonomy): Bacteria > Armatimonadota > Fimbriimonadia > Fimbriimonadales > Fimbriimonadaceae > Fimbriimonas. The sequence goes on along the minus strand of DASZPA010000181.1, from coordinate 6,428 downwards.
GCTTTGGAGAGCGTCTAACGTCCCTCGCCGGTCGTCGTATGCTTCACGAAGCTTGAGAGATTTGTCTCTCAGCTCCAGGAGAAACCTACGCGCGCCGTCGCGCCCCTCAGGTGGGAAGGACTCAACGCGATACTCAAGGATCTCATCTGTATGCGCTTCCTCCACTTGGCGAACATTCGCCTTGGATCGTTCTAAAGCCTTGACGACCGCCGAAAGCCGATTCTCCAGCACTTCAAGCTCGATCCGGTTGATCTCCTCGCGCGGCCCGCAAGAGCCTTCCAGTAGCCCTTTGCGAAGCTGATTAATGCGATGGTGGAGGCTGGTCCTTCTGGTAATCCACACCACCGCTTCGTTCATCGAGTCGAACAGCCGTTGGAGAGATGGTTTGAGGCGCTCGGGACAATCCTCCATGCGTCGCATTTGCACCTCTCGCGCCGCCGAAGGATAAGGCTCTCCTTTCTTTTCGGCCCATCGCTGATCTCCGTAAGCCTCTTGGGCCAGAACGAGATTTCTTTTCGCGTCTGCAACTTTGCGATTCGCCGCTTCGAGCCGTTTTACTAAGCGGTCTTGTTTCGAGGCTTCGCTCTCCAAGGCGCTTAGTGCATCTTTCAGCCTGTTTCGCCGATTGATTGCGATACCGACTAGATCCCTTGCTTCGTAGACCGCCTCGAGATAGGGCTTGACAGCCTCCGAACAAGCCGCCAATGTATCTTCGCGAGTGGGCTTAACTTCCTGGTCGCCGTTCGATTCCACTAAAGGACATTGTTTCCTCAGACCACGAACGCCCCGGGCCGTTTGACCCGGCCAAGTACACTTAAGGTTCTATGTTGCTCGTTCTTTCGCCCGAGAAGATCACGCTCGGCCGGCGCCCCACTCCCAAGCGCGGAACGTTCTACATCCAAACGTGGGGCTGCCAGATGAACGACGAGGACTCGGAGCAGATGAGCCTTTATCTGCGCGACCTTGGCTACGAGCCTACCGAGTCGCTATTCGAGGCCTCGGTGATCCTGCTCAACACCTGCTCGGTCCGCAAGAAGCCGGAGGATAAGGCGTTCAGCATGATGGGTGAGCTGATACCGCTCAAGAAGCGCAATCCCGACTTGATTTTGGGGGTCTGTGGCTGCATGGCGCAGGCAAGGGCTGATGAGATCCGCCGCCGAGCGCCCCACGTCGATTTCGTGCTCGGGACAGGCGACCTTGGCCTGCTCCCGAGCCTGGTCGAGGAGGCCGCGAGGGGAAAGCGGTTCCAGAAGAGCGTGACGTTGCCGGAGCGGAGAGGCGCCCTGGTCGGTGAAATTCCTCAGCGCCACCTCGGCCGTGCGCCGAAGATCAAATCGTTCGTTCCGATCCAGTATGGATGCGACAAGTTCTGCACCTTCTGTATCGTGCCGACCACCCGGGGCCGCGAGCGATCCCGGCCATTCGAGCATGTGGTCGAAGAGGTGGCAACGCTCGCAGCTAGTGGCACGCGCGAGGTCACGTTGCTGGGCCAAACGGTGAACTCGTACGGGAAGAACCTGCTCGACGGGCAGAAGTCGTTTGCAGAGCTGCTGTGGCGGTTGTCGGAAATTCCGGAGCTGGAGCGGATCCGTTACACGTCTCCGTATCCACGCGATTTCACCGCTGAGCTGATCTCAACCATCCGCGATTGTCCAAAGGTGATGGAGCACTGTCACCTGCCGCTCCAGTCCGGCAGTAACGAGGTGCTCAAGCAGATGCACCGCGTGTACTCGGTTGAGAGCTATCTGGAGATCGTCGAACAGCTTCGCAGTCAGGTGCCAGGCATCGCGCTGACCACAGACATCATCGTTGGGTTCCCCGGTGAGACGGACGAGCAGTTCGAAGAGACGATGGCAATGATGGAGAAGGTCCGCTTTGCGGGCGCCTATATGTTCGCCTATTCGATTCGCCCGAACACCAAGGCCGGCGACCGCGCCGACCAGATACCGGAACCCACCAAAAAGGAACGGCTGAACAGGTTGATCGCTGTTCAGAACCGGGTCACTTGTGAGGTGAATGCGGAGTTTGTGGGGAGAGAGTTGGAAGTGTTGGTGGAAGGTCGCTCGCCCAAGAATCGGGAGATGCTGCAGGGATATTCAAGGGATTTCAAAATGCTCCACTTTTCCGGCGGCGAGAGCCGAATCGGCCGAGTCGCGAAGGGAAGAGTGACAGGCTCGCATCTCTGGGGACTGTCGGCGGAGCTGATCTAGAGGTCTCCTAGCGTCGCCAGCATATTTCGGCACTCCCGAAACTCGTCCTCGCTGATGGTGTGGCCCATCCCGGGATAGATCCTTTCGGTCACCGATCCCCCCAAGGCGGTTAAAACCGACGCCGTCTCGTGAACGCGCTGGAGAGGGATGTGCGGATCGATGTCGCTGCACCCCAGGAAGACAGAGCCCTCTTCCCGCTTGCTTTCACGGCGGCCTTTTCCCTCGTACAACTCCGGGCTCCCTGTATAATTTGCGGGGTGACTTGTCCTGTGCTTTTGCCGGTTTATCGAGCTTTCGGAATCTTTCCAGATGGTCGGCAGGTCAGAAATGCGAGACACTCATTCTCGACGAGTGACGTACTGTGGCCATTCATATTAGAAAAGCGACGCTCGAAGACATCCCTGCGCTTGAAGAGCTGATCGAAGCCTCCGCGCGCGGCCTTGCCGGCAAGCATTACACCGAAGAGCAGGTGGAGGCGGCATTGGGCACCGCGTGGGGGGTCGACACGGAGCTTATTCGAGACGGAACCTACTTTGCGGCCGATTTCGACGGCAAGATCGTCGGCTGCGGCGGCTGGAGCTTTCGCCGAACTCTCTTTGGCAGCGACAACCAGGCCAATCGGCAATCGGAGAGCCTCGATCGGACGTCAGAGCCGGCCCGAATCCGCGCCTTCTTCGTGCATCCGGAATACTCCGGCATGGGCATAGCCACGCAAATCTTGGAAAGGTGCGAGCAAGAGGCGAGGAAGCACGGGTTCAAATCAACGGCACTCGTCTCAACCCTTTCCGGCCACAGCTTCTACTTGCGGCACCACTACTGCGGGACCGATCACAAGACGTACAGCCTGCCGCACAAGCTGACCATCGAGTTCATTCCGATGACCAAATATCTGGCTTAAAGCCCTACGTCGACCCGATCGCCCATCATCGTGGGAATCGACGGAAGAAGCCACTCGTTCACTTCGATCTCGAACCATCCTGCCTTTACTCCCGGGTCTTCCTTCGCCAACCTCCTTGCCTCCTCGGCGCCCGCGGAATAGATGCTCAGGCCACGAAACTTGGGATCGTCCACTTGGCGAATCGGGCCGTTCAGCAGAATGATCCCTCTGTCGCGAAGGCCGCCCAGGTAAGCGAGGTGCTCCTGTAAGGTCACTTCATCGCGGTCGGCTTTGGCGGCAGGCTGCTCGGACGTCATCAACCGGACAACCGTGAGCTTCTGAAACCGTCGTGGAGGCACGAACCGATTCTACGCGGCGTCAGGGCAGAATGCGACGACGGCCTTCAAGCGCCTTTCGAGGCGAAGCAATAGCAAAGACGACGTAGCCAACTCCCATCACGATAGCGGCGATTATGACCCAGTGCAGAATGCCCATGAACAGACCCCACACGATCGTGATTGCAAAGTAAGCGGCGAAAAGTGCCACCAATGTTAAGAGGATCTTCGCGCCCGTTCTCATACTGCAATCATACAAACGAATCGCTCCAGTCGTGGCAACTGGGGGCCATTAGCCTCAGGCGGCGGGGTTCTTGCAAGAGCGGGATAATAGCTCCGATGCTGAAAGGGCAAAGGATCAACCTCCGAACGGTTCGGCAATCCGATCTCACTTCGTGGCTCGAAGTGTCGTCCGACATCGACCATCGCGGCCAATACTTCCCTCTGGTGCTGCATACGGAAACCGCGATCCGGACGGCCTACGAGAAGGACGGCTACTGGTCCGAGGAAAGAGGTCTCCTGTTGATCGTCGACAAGGAGACCGATCGGATCATCGGGATGATGGCCAAGTTCAAGCCCGTCTTCTACTACCAGTGCGTCGAGATCGGCTACATCATTTATCACCCGGACGATCGGGGTAAGGGTTACGCCTCCGAGGCATTACGACTGTTCGTGCGGTACCTGTTCGACCTGATGCCGATCGACCGGATCCAGATCCAGGTCGAGCCGGGCAACCTGGCGTCGCAACGTGTTGCGAGGAAATGCGGCTTCACCTACGAAGGCACCTCACGAAGCGCGCTGATGAGCAGGGGAAAGTGGGTCGACATCGACATGCTGTCGATCCTGCGCTCGGAGTGGCGCGAGTTGAACCCCAGGAACTGAGTCGGGAGAATTGGACTTAGCCTTGCTGGCACCTCGACAGTCACTGCCGCAATCTGACGTCCCACAGGTAGAGACTTTCCGGACACAGGTTCTAGAATGAAGACTGGTCTTGAGAGGTCTATTCAATGAGGAGAGCTTGCCTGCTAGCCGCGTTCGCGGCCATGGTCATTTCGGGGTGTGGTGGAGGAGGAGACAATCCCTCCGGGTCTGTCGATCAGGCCAATCACACGGGCTCAGTCGGCATGGCGACGGTTGCCTACGAAGGCAAGATTGTGCCTGCCGGTATAACTTCGTTCAGCGGCGTGACAGTAGCTACCATGGCCGGAGCATCGTTCTCCAATGTGACGCTTGCACCGTCACATACTCTTGCGAACTCAACCATCGCTTTTTCAATGAACGGTCAAATCTGGACCTATGAGAACGGCGTATCGACCGAACTCACTCATTCGTTAAGTTCGGGATTCAATCCCACCATCTCGAGCACGGGGCAGGTCGCCTTCGTCGCACTGGACCCAGTGTCCAACTTTGATCAGATATACGTCTGCAACCTTGACGGTTCGGGCCTACATCAACTAACGACGGCGGCAAAGTCTCACCAGCAGCCAAGCTGGTCGCCGAGTGGCTCGAAGATAGTTTATTACGACTTGACCAACGGCAACCTCGATACCGTGAATGCCAACGGTTCTGGCGATACTCCACTGTCGATCAACGGACCTTTTGGTTCCGCTCCAAGCGACCCTTCATGGTCGCCAGATGGATCCCGAATCCTGTTTTTAGCAGGCGAGCCAGCCGGCGAGGCGAGTCAAGTTTATACAGTGTCGGCCTCGGGTGGAGCTGCCACAGAGCTAAGCGCCGGCGCCGGCGGCTTATTCGAAAACCCCAGGTGGTCACCCGATGGAACGCAAATCATCGCGGAGTTTGACGCTGCCGGCGCAAACAGCCGCATTCTTGGACTGAGGTCTACGCTTCCGCAACAGATTAACGTGCTTGCAGAACCACCCTCGGGCGTCGATTACAGCAAACCAAGCTTTGCTCCCGACGGCACGAGTTTTCTCTTTCTAAGGTTCGGCACATCCAATGATGATCTGGTGACTGTACCGATGGGCGCGCCAGGGGAACAAACCACGGTTGTTTCTTCCGCCACCACGGGCGCCACGCCCATGTACCCCACTTGGTCCAGCTATTTTGCCACCAAGAAGTTCGTCGGCACAGGGGGGCAAATGAGCAGCGCGTCCGGCTTCATTCTTTCCCAGGTCGGCGACACCTTCGGCAGCTTCGTTTCCCTGGCAGCCACCACTCCAACCAAGCTGACCATCACGCAGCAACCGCCGGGTGGGACTGGGGGACCCGCTGTTTACGTGGCGAAGGCCGACGCGATTACCAAGCTGGTCTATTCGAACTCCTACTTCGGCCAGCTCACCTCCATTACGACCGGCAATGCCCCCTCAGTTCTGATTTCGGTTAGTACGATGAGCGGTCAGATCGGTCTTGTCGCTCCGCTTGCAAAGCCCGGGCTCCGACGCGCGACCAGAGGCGGATCTGGCTTCGACGGCAATTTTACGGCGATCTACGACACGCACGGCAAGAATCTTGCGCCTTCCGGCGCGACGCACCTTGAGCTCGATCCGAAGTCAGGTGGGCTCAAATCTTGGCGTTGAGAAGTCTCGGATGGTCTTCGATAGGGGGATGCGAAGGCGGATCGTTGCGCTAGCTAGCTTGTGTCCCGTGTTACTTGGTTGCGGCGGTGGCTCCAGGGCTCGCTCCGGTAGCGATCAGGTTCACACGGTTTCTGTTGGAGCATAACCGGCCCAAGTCCCAGAGGCACGATCGTCTACATTAACTCCTATGCGGCGCATTCACCTCGGTAACGTCCGGTTCTTCAGCCCAGGTGCTTGTTTCCATCGGTGGCTCAAACGGCCGTATCAACGTCGTCGCCCCCTTCTCCGAATACGGCGTCAAAGCTTTGAATCGAGGCTGGCCGTCGAACGATGGCAAGTTCGTTGCGATTTAAGATGCTCATGGTAAGATCTTCGCCCCGTCGGGCGCTTCCCACATCGAACTAGACGCGAAGACGGGAACCGTTTCGTCTTGCCGCTAGTGCGTCAGGTTGCACTTACCAAGTTG
>DASZPA010000180.1:0-10352 GCA_035550555.1 Fimbriimonas sp. | reverse complement strand
GACAAAGACACGCAGGGTGGCAACGGCGGCGGCGTAGGAATCACGGACGGCCTCGGTGAGAAGGCGGACTGCCAAGTCACCTTCCTCAACACTCTTTCCGGCGGAGCGGGATTCTCGTCGGCTTGCCAGACCGGCACAAACCCTCCCGGAACCAAAGGAGGAGACGGTGGCACGGCGGAGATTCACGGAGCCCCGATCCTCGAGAATACGGCCAGCGGAAACGGCGGCAAAGGAGGGTCAGGCACGCCGCCGTCCACAGGCGGAGCTGCAGGCAAAACGGATGGGGGCGTCCTCATTGGCAAAGCCGGCGGCGACGGCTCCAATTGCGGGGGAACGGGCGGGACGACAGTCACCGACTACAATCCGAAGCACGGAGTAGCTGGCGACTCCTTCGAGATTTCGGGTACTCACTTAGGCGGCACGAACGCTATTGTGACGATCGGCGGCAAACACGCCACGATCCAGTTCGGTGACGATCTTTCAATCCAGGTAACCGTCCCGAGCGGACTGTCAGCAGGTACCTATAACCTGTTCGTGAACGGCGTTTTGGCAGGATCGTTTACGATCGACCCCTAATCTCGGCTTTGAATGGGAAGGTGGAAACAATCCATCTTCCCATTGGTTGACAATCGCGACCTAGTCGGTCAGCCGGATGGCGCCGACGTTGATATGGCCCCAACCCTCTTTCTCCTTGTCGACGATCCGTAGTCGGAGCACCTTGCCCTGTAGGCCGGCGAGATCCCAGGTTCGCTCGTCCATCGTCTCGGAGTTGTGCCCACGCTCTGCGAAGAGCTGCTTGCCATTCTCATCGATCAGCTCCACATACTCGCCCGGTCCTTGCCCACCACCGACCAGCAGCTTCATCTTCGGTCTGCTTACCGTGAATGGAGGTGAGGTGATAGTGCCGGTGTAGTTGTCGTCGTAGGAACCGAAGCCCGTCTCGCAGGTTCCGATGAACGGCTTGCCGTCGTTGCCGAAATCGGAGCGGTTCGAGGCGATCGCCCAGTGGAGGAAGTCGCCGTCGAAGATCCAGCCTGGCATCCGCCAATTGCTCAGATCGAACGAGGGGTTCTCCTCGGGCTTGATCTCAGCATCGCGCGGCGCAGGGCAGGTACCCTCCGGCACTCCGTCCACCAAGACCGACCAGCCTTCGTGCGTGTAGTTGGAACCGTACCGGTCGAGGAGAGTCGCGATAGCCGATAGACCCGAACCCTCGCCCCAGTCGAAGCCTGTCCGGCCATCCTGCTCGTCACTCCCGCCGTGTCCGTCGTTCTCGGGCTCGAGACCCAGCGGATAGTTCGGGTTAGGATAGATACCCAGCTTCTCATGCAGAGGGTGATTGATAAGCGTGAGCGAAGCCCTCGCGGCGGCAACGCCGCGCTCGAATAGATCTTGGCGGTTCAGTTTCACCGCGAAGTCGCAGAGGGTCTCGGCGAACTGGGCTTGCCGGGCGTCGTTGTACTCCCCGTCCGAGTTCTGAACCCCAAACCCCCCGTAGGTGTAGGCAACGCGACGGTAGGAGATCGGCCAGACCACTTGGTAGAGACACATCGTGTCCAGCGCTTTCATGGCGCCGGCCATCATTCGGTCCTTGTCGCCAAGCTCCGAGGCAGCCTTGAGGGCCTCGGCGGTCCACTGCATACACATCGTGTTTTGCGGGGCCTGCTGCGTGTAGGGGTCCCACATCGCTTTGTCGTCGATCTTCATGTTGCGTTGCAGGCACTGCTTGGGAGAGCACGAGAAGAACGTCTCGTAATCATAGTAGCGCTGCGGGTCGACGACCTCTTTCAGCAGAAAGTCGGCGCCCTTCTTGACGGCTTGTTGCGCCTTTGCCGGGTTCGATTGGGTCTTCGCCCATTCCGCAAGAAACCAAATCGGAAGAGCCGACTGGGCCGAACGGTCGAGCACTGGCACCACCTTAAGATTTGTATCGAGCCAAGTAGGAATCGATCCGTCCGGGTTCTGAAACCGCATCATCAGGCCGGCCATGTCGGCAAGCTGCTTCTCAATGTCCGCGCGCCGTGGACAGTCCGAGAACTGGAGCCAGCGGAGCATCGAGATGCCTTTCCACGCGATGTTGGTGAGGTCGTAGTAGCAGTCCTTGGCGGGAGTAATGAGGCTTCCCCGCCACTCCTTTTTCTTGGAGTCGTAGGTGGTTGGACAGGCGCCTTCTTTCATCGGCGCTGCGAGCGCCAAGTTCAGCATCTTGTCTGCCTTGTCCACCCAGTCGGCGTTGTTCTGCTTCTTGCCAAACCAGCGAAGGCCCCACGCGGACCGGAGCTGGTTAAACCAGTCTTGCCAGCTCACCCAACCTTGATCGAGACCCCAACCGGCGGGAAGACCGCCGCAGACGTGACCGTCGATCGTGGTTTCGAACCAGCCGCCCGTCATCTTTTCGCCGATGGCGGCCGGGTAGCAAACCTTGGCGTAGTCGGCGTACGGCATCGCCTGCGGAAGGGTCTTGCCATAGTATTTGTGGCCGTACCGCTGCCACATGTCGTCAACGACGGCTTCGTAGGCCGAGTGCGGCGCCGTGTTCGCGTTCAGGCGGATCTGATAGGCGAGGTGCAGGTTGGGCGGCACGGCCTTGACCATCGAAGCATCGTGTGAGAACGCGACGTGGCTCACCAATCGGTAGTCGGCAAACCCGTAGCTCAGGAGCGGCTGCTCGGTCACCGACTTGTTGCAGTCCAGATCGAGGATCGTCGGAATCGGACGGTTGTCGGCTAGCACGTCGAGGTCGGGCATCAGAACAGCCGAGAGCGATCCCTTCTGGACAACGACGCCCGGTGAACGGAAGAAATGGTCGCCGATCACCTGGTCGTCCAGCTTCCTCAACGCGGGCGCCCAGGTGGTGTCGGGCGTGCCGGGAGCGAAGTTGTAGCTGGCCAGGAAGTATTGGATGCGCGGCGAGGCATCCTTCATGTCGGCTTGGAGGTCGACCTGGATCTCCTTGCCCTCGTTGGGAATGGTGTAGACCTGCCGGATCGTCGCGTGGCGGCTGTCGCCAACCAGCGTGACGGTGTCACCCTGGACCTTGAAACTACCAAATCCTAGCGTCGGCGGAGCTTGGAAGAGGCCCGATCCTCCGGCAGCGAGACCGGTCGGCCCGGCCCCTTTGCCAAGCGGCTTGATCATCGGATCGGTCGGAGCGACGAGGATGGTCTTCCAGTCGCCAGAGGCGTCTTTCGCCAAGAGCTCCGGAACGACTTCCTGGTTTCCCTGAACGATTCGAATTCCGACGTCATGGCCGAGCACCAAGGCGAGGGAGTCTCCAACGTGCGCCGTTGCGAGGGCGAAAAGACCAAACATAGGTCTTGATTATTCACTGTTGCGAGTGAGGGCGTTTGCACGGAAGGCACTTCATTCGCTCGGACTCGCGGTGAGAATCTTTTAAAGCCACCCAAGGAAACGGGGCTAATCCGCATCCAATAGACTGAGAACCCCTCGGGGTTCTCAATTTCGAGTCAGCAATGCACGACGACCAACGCCGGATCGCCTTCGAGATTCTGTATGCCGAGCATGCCGCGCCGCTCTACCGGTTCGCGCTTCGGTTGTGCGGAAATCGAGAGGACGCAGAAGACTTGGCTGCCGAAGCTCTTGCGCAGGCTTACCGAAGGCTGGACGGGTATCGGGGCGACTCTTCGCACCGAACCTGGCTCTGCTCGATTGTCTTGAACCAGTTGCGGATGAAGGCTCGCAAACGCCGAGTCGAGGTTGATCCGTTGGAGCAGGTCCGGCAGGTGGCGACCTCCTTGGGGCATGAAGACGTCGAGCTCGCGGAGGCGATCTGCGGGCTATCGGAGCCGCTGCGCCAAGCGTTCCTTCTGGTCAAGGGCGAGGGCCTGACCCACGCGGAGGCCGCAAAGGTCCTACGGGTGCCAGTCGGCACGATGTATTTTCGGGTCAGTGCGGCGGTGCGCCAGCTCCGTTCCAGCTTGAACCCAGTTGTTGCGGACAAGGACCCGGCGCGAGAGGCGCCATGCAAGCCATGAATTGCGAAACCGTTCAAGACCTGTTGGCCCGCTATGCCAGCGGAGAGCTCTCTCCCAAGCAAAGCGCCGACATCAAGGGCCATCTGGATGACTGCGCGGATTGCCGAGAGGCACTCCTGTTCCACAGGCATCTGGATGGCAGGCTTGGTGGCGTCCCGGTGCCTCCCGACATCCTCCGCGAGATGGTCCTTCGCACCATCGAAACGGCGCCACGTCGTCGTCCATTGCTGACTCGGCTCTTTGGAGACCCCTTAATGAAAAGAATCATGATCTCGACCACCGCCGTTACCGTCTGCGCCGCTGCCGCGCTCGTCGTCCTTCCCCGAACAGCGGACGCCACCACCCCCGCCGCAACCCTTAAGGCCATGCGAGCCGCTCTTGCCGGGGCGGTTCAGACAGGCGAGCTCACGTTGAGCGCGTCCGTGAGCGCGGAGGGCAAAGTGACTGTGTCGGGAACGCTCGATGGGCAACCCCTTCCCCCCGACGTTCCTTTGCATGTAGAGGTTCAACACACGGGCAAGCTGTACGACATCAAAATCACGGCAGAATTCGCTCCGGAAAACTATTCCACGGTCCGCTTTGGAAAGGACCACTCGACCTTGGAGTTGATCCCGAAGGGGACGCCGGACCACAAATTCGAAGTCGCGCTTGACCCCAAGACGCAAAAGCCTAAATCCTGGACCTGCTTCGACCGCGTCGGCGGAGCCTGGAAGGCGGTCGGACACTATAGCTATCAGCCGAAAGCAGCCGACAAATCTTCCGTTGACGACTCCAAACCGATCATGGCGCACGTCAAGATCCTCGTCAATCCTGGTCAAAACGCATCGATCCGCATGACGCAGAAGAGCTAGACGTATTTGTGGTGCCGGCCAGACGGGCGCTTTGGAATCCTGCCAGAGAGGCCTTGCCATTGAAGAGCTACTGAGATTGAAAGGCGAGCTTCCCAGCGCAATCCAAAGGGCCGTCTGGCCGACGCACTCCAAATGGGAAGGACTAAAATGGCCTCGTGCCATTCGAACTCCAACCGACCCTCACCGCCGAGTTTCTGGAGTTACAGCCGCTCCGCGAGGACGACTTCGAAGCTTTGTTCGCGGTCGCCTCGGACCCATTGATTTGGGAGCAGCATCCGAACAGCGACCGGTACAGGGAGGACGTGTTCCGCGAGTTCTTCCGCGGTGCGATGGAGTCGGGCGGAGCGTTCAAAGTGGTCGATCGAAAGACCGGTCAGGTAATCGGATCGACTCGGTACGCCAATTACCGCGAGGCCGAGAGCGAGATCGAAATCGGATGGACGTTCCTGGCGCGAAAGTACTGGGGCGGCCGCTACAACTGGGAGATGAAAGGTCTGATGCTGAACCACGCTTTCCGGTTCGTGGAGACGGTCGTCTTCCATGTCGGTCCCACGAACTGGCGGTCGCGCAAGGCGATGGAGAAGATCGGCGGCGTGCTGAATCCCAACCGGCCCGACTCCGCCGCTCGCAGCAGCGTCACTTACGAGATCAAGCGGCCTTGACCAAGACGACGCTCTGCAACACCTGCCGCAACCCTTCAGCTTGTGCCGACAGAGTCCGTACGGCTGCACTGGACCTTGGGCTGAAGATCGCTGTGGATGGCTCGCTCGCCAGCATCCCAGGCAGCATCCATCTGCACCTACAAAGGACCGGCGAGAAGGGCACGCTGGAGTACACCATGGATTGCGAAGGGAGGCAAGCCTGGTTGTCGGTCCACGACAACCGCAACGCGGAGTGGATATCTGGGGCAATCGCTGAGCTGAGCCGTTGCGGATGTCTTGCGTCTGCACCGTAGAATGAATCCAGTGGCCAACCAGAAGATCCGTCTTTTTCTTGCCGACGTCGACGGCACACTCGTCACCCAGGAAAAGGTCCTTACCAAGCGCGCCATAGAAGCGGTCCATAAGCTGCATGAGGCCGGCATCACCTTTGCCATCACCAGTGGCCGCCCGCCCAAGGGGATGGAGATGCTGATCGAGCCGCTGAACCTGAGGACACCGATTCCCGGCTTCAACGGCGGCCTCATCGCCAAAACGGATTTTTCGATTCTAGAGCAGCATGTGCTGCCATCCGACGTTACCGAACAGGCGATTGAAACCATCAAGAACCACGGCCTTGATGCTTGGATCTACCGCGGCAACGACTGGTTCATTACCAAGAAAGATGCCCCACATGTGGCACGCGAGGAGTGGACCGTCAAGTTCCCGCCAAAAATCGTGAAGGACTACGAGGGGCTAACGGACGACGTGGTTAAGGTCGTGGGCGTCAGCGACGATCTGGATGCGGTCGCCAAATGTGAAGCGGACGCCCGTTCCCAGCTTGGCAAGACAGTCTCCGCCGCTCGATCGCAGCCTTATTATCTAGATGTCACCCACCCTCAGGCGAACAAGGGGGTGGTGATCGAATGGATGTCGAAGCACTTCGGGATCCCGCTGGAGGAGATCGCAACCATCGGCGATCAGCCGAGCGACGTCGCCATGTTCGAAAAGAGCGGCCTCAGCATCGCCGTGGCAAACGCCTCGAAGGAGGTTCAGGGGAAAGCGATTCAGGTTTCGACTTCGAACGAGGAAGAAGGTTTCGCGAACGCGGTAGAGAGGTTCATCCTCAGCTAAGGCACGAAGTCGGAGTACAGATACCATGGCCCGTCCAAGTGGCGGAATACTATTCCGCTTTCCTTTTGCTTCGTCTCCCATCCATCCAGACTCCGCATCGTTTTCGGGTGGCTGTTTGGCAGATACTTGTAGCCCTTTGAATACTCCGACGTGATCGTGGCGCCAAAGCTCCAACACATGAAGTCTAGGTTGCCGTCGCCATCTCGTCCCACCGATTTGACGTTAGCTTTAGTCAAAACCTGCTTGTACGATTGGTAGCGTGCTCTCGGCGCCTCCTCGTAATCGATGTATCGGTCCATTCTCCAATAAGCGCCCTTAGGAACCCCCTTCAAGTCTGCGCGAGCCATGGCGGCTAAGCTCTCGAGCCCTTCTCGGTGTCTTTTGAAGTTGGCGACGAGGTAGTCATCCGGCGGCGCTGGGAAGTAGTAGTCGGGACCACCGACTTTCTCGGCCAGCAACTTGAAATGTCCGTTGCGAAGCATCAAGCTTCTAGCCTCTTTGTAATGGCTGATGTCCACCGCGAGCCCTTCCCAATCATGGTTCTCGAGGTTCTGCCTGTCAAGAAGCGGCCTCTCCGGGTTCATCGCTTCCTCTGGCCACAGTAGCCATCCAACTTTCATGACGTCGATATTTCTGGCCTTAAGTTGAGCCTCGATCTGGACGACTGGCCCCGCTCCCATGAACACGAACCTCTCGTCACGCGGGTCGTGCTTGCGAGCATGCGAGTAAGAGGGCTTTGAGTGTTGCTTGGAGAGAGGGGTCGACTGTCCGTGGGTCAGGAGAGCAAGACAAGCGAGCAGCATGTTAACGAAGCGAACCAGATTCGAAGTAAGGAGGGTTCCTGAAGAGGTCTAAGTGCTCCCCAACCTTCACACCCAGGCTGTTCTTGTGATCTATGATGCATGGATATTGGGGCTGCCGCAAACCCCCAGTCACTGGCCCACATGGCTTTAGCATTTTGGAAAGTGAAGCCGGCTCTGCAACATCATCGTTGGGAAACGGCAGAGTGGCGCTTTAAAGAACGTCACGGCCCCTCTAGGTGAAAGGCGGACTACTATAGAGCCAGACTTGGGGGAACCAGTGGATAAGGTTTGGCCACAAACTCGGCTCGGAGCGATCCTGGATAGGCTTGAATCACTCTATTGCGCCTCATCTTCGTTGGGAGCCCGGGGACCTTTGGAGATGATCGTTTGGGAGATCGTGGCCTATTTGGCCGACGACGCCACGAGAACGCAAGCCTTTGAGGCTCTGCGCGAGCAGGTCGGACTCTCTCCCGAGGCGATCCTCTCGGCTTCACTTGATACGTTAGAGGGGATCACGAAGACGGGAGGCTCGATCGCGTTCCAAGAGCGGGCCCGCAGACTGCAAGAAACCGCGCGTATGACCATGGAGGAGTTCGGCGGCGAATTGGAACGAGTGCTCGAGCAACCACCCCGAAAGGCCAAGAAGGCCCTCATGAAGTTTCCGATGGTCGGAGAGCCCGGCGCGGAAAAGATCCTCTTGTTCTGCGGCGCATGGCCGGTGCTTGCGTTGGATTCGAACGGACTTCGGGTCTTACTGAGACTTGGCTACGGCGCGGAAAGCTCGAACTACTCGGCCAGCTATCGGTCGGCTCAGGCTGCCGGCAAGGATGAGTTGCCGCAAGATTGCGGAATCCTCACCGCAACCCACCACCTGCTCCGCAGGCACGGGCTCGAAATCTGCAAGCGCAATGTTCCCCTTTGCGAGGCGTGTCCGATTAGCTCCCTTTGCAACTACTACCGGGACCGGTAACCTTGGCCATGCCTCTTGAAGCGGTCTTTACAGAAGATCCGGCCGAGGCCTTGCGGGTGGGCCGCACCCACCTGTATTCCGATCCGATTCTCCACAACCTGATCCTGACGTTACTTGCCGCCAGAATCGAGAACCCGAGGCCAGGCCGGTATTGGGTCGTGAAGGACGGTTCTGAACCAGTGGGCGTTGGATTCCAGTCGCCGATCACCTTCTTCGCCAGCGTTACGCGGATGAGCCGTGAAGCAGCATCAGTTCTTGCGGAAGCGATGAGTCGCTTCGACGCGCCTGGTGTCAACGGCGAAGCGGCCACCTCGGCCGCAGTGGCCGGCCGTTGGACCGAGTTGCGAAGCTGCGCATGTAAGCCGACCTTCGCCGGCCGTATCTATGAGTTCTTTCCACTGCATCGACCTGAGACAGATTGCCTTCGTCCGGCAACTTTGGAGGATCGCGATCTCATGGAAACGTGGTTCGAAGATTTCTCGAACGAGATCGGCGAACCTCAGACCTTCACACCCGAGATCGTCGAGAGGGTCGTCGGCGCCGGACAGGCATTCATATGGGACGATGGCCGCCCTCGATCTCTCGCCTGCGTCACGGCGCCGGTCGCGAATGTCACCCGAGTTCAACGCGTCTATACGCCTCCTGAGCAGAGGAACAAAGGATTCGCAACTCTCTGCGTCAGCGCGCTGAGCAACCTCATGAAGGATCGGGGCCTTCGATGCATCCTCTACACCGATCTGGCAAACCGGACCTCCAATTCGGTTTACCGCAAGGTGGGATACCGGGCGGTGGCGGAAGTCACGCGGTATGAGTTCTTCTGAGGCTAGACGCCGGCCGGCAGCTTGAACTGCTCGACGTGCTTGAGACAGCACGCACGAACGCGGCCGCGGATTCTGTTGATATACGCAGCCCGCTGACTCACGCCGACGGCTCCTCGCGCATCCAGCACGTTGAAGATGTGCGAACACTTCAAGGCGAGATCGAGAGCGGGATAAACCAGTGCCTTTGAGCCCGCCCCCGGAGGCGGACTATCCTTCCCGACGGAGGAGTCCGTGGTCAGGATGCCAAGCTTGGAGTCCCAGAAGACTGGCGTCTCAAGCACCCGCTTCGACTCGGCCTCGTAAAGCTCAAACAGCTGCACAAGGAGGTCGGTCGACGCGACCTCGAAGTTGTAAACGCAGTTCTGCATTTCCAACTGGAAATCCACATCCTTGTAGCTGACCGTCTCGCTCCACATAAGGTCTTCCCAGAACGAGCTCTGGTTGTTGAGCATCAGGCACAGCCGCTCGGGTCCGTACGTGATCTCCGCGCAGACCGGGTTGCATTCGATACCTCCCATCTGCTGGAAGAAAGTGAACTGGGAGACCTCCGCGCCGTTTACCCAGACTTCCCAGCCGACTCCGCTCGCTCCCGCGGCTTGGTCCTCCCAGTCGTCCTCGACCAGCCGCACATCGTTCCGATTTGTATCGAATCCGAGCGCGTCGAGGGAGCTCATGTAGAGGTCCACGATGTTGTCCGGAGACGGCTTCATGATCACCTGGTACTGGTAATAGCGCTGGCTGCGCTGAGGGTTGCGCGTGTAGCGGCCGTCGGCCGGCCGTCGAGACGGCTGGACATATGCGACGTTCCACGGCTCCGGCCCCAGGACGCGCAAGGCCGTCGCCGGGTGCTTCGTGCCTGCACCAACCTCAGTGTCGTAAGGCTGCAGAATCGCGCACCCCTGCTTCGCCCAATACCCGTTGAGCAGCCGGATCATCTCTTGGAACGTCATGGGTGGGAGAAGGATACCGGGAGGGCTGGGCAGAGGTTAAGTTGGCAAGTGTACAAATTGGCAAGTGTGCAAGTTGGGATGAGGAGGCGTGCGTTTGGCAACTTGCAAACTGGCTAACTTCCTCCTAGGCCTTTCGCCTATCGTGTTGAAAGTTCAGCGGCGTATGATAAGGTCATGATGCGGCAAAGTC
>DASZPA010000179.1:0-12422 GCA_035550555.1 Fimbriimonas sp. | reverse complement strand
GGTTGCCGGCCGAAAGATCCTGAAAACAGCCTTCATCATAGACAGCAGAAACACCCTCTTCGATCCGTCACGATGGACTTGGACAAGTACCTAATGAAAAACCGTCTCAGGTCTTGACACAAACACTTAGGATCTCCGGCGGCACGACGATGCCCGTGGCAGTCTTGCCGTTGAGCCGAACCGTCCCGGTAAAAGAGATTGCCATGGGAACCTCCATATAATCCCATGCACTCAAAGAATTGCACATTCAGCGGCCGGGGGTTTTCGGGCGCCTCGCAATACCCTCAGAAATGTAAATGACGAAACGCAAGCCTCAACTCAGCCGTTCTTGCAATTAGGGCGTGCAGGATGCCGAACCCAACAACGCGAGAGCTATCATTAAGGAAGATGAAGAGAAAGCCGGCCGCGAGGCGTGCGCCCGCTGACCGAATCCCCTTCGTCGAAGGTCTAAGGGGGGTAGCTGCGTTGTACGTGGTGCTCGGCCACCTCTGCAGCATGAGCGACCCCAGCAAGCTGGCCGGCAAGGCCAGCAAGGCGCCGCTCTGGTTTCAACAGCTCATCGCGCCATTCGGCTACGGGCATCTGGCGGTGGCCGCGTTCATCGTCATCTCGGGCTTTTGCCTTCAGCTCTCCCTCTTCTCGCACGGCGACGGCCGCGTCTCGAGCGTCAAGGATTTCTTCGTCCGAAGGGCTAAGCGCATCCTCCCGGCCTACTATGCGTGTCTCGCGCTTTCGGTTCTGATCGCCCTGTCGGTGACGGTTCATTTGCCCGGGATGCCGTTCCAGATGTATCTGCCGGTCACCCAGCAGAACGTGCTGTACCACGTCTTCCTAATCCACAACTACTCGCCCTCGATGATGTACAAGGTCAACGGCGTGCTGTGGAGCATTGCCCTGGAGGCGCAGCTTTACGTCGTGTTTCCGCTGCTGGTGGCCAGTCTGTTCCGGATCGGCCGCTGGTGGACTCTCGTGCTGGCGTCTGTTGCCGCGCTCAGCGTCCTCTCTCTGGCGCCAGGGGCCCTCAAGCTCTACCCGTGGTTCCTGCCGCTGTTCCTGATTGGAATGATCAGCGCGCACCTGGCTTACCGGCCCCACAAGTACCTCCGGAACTCGCTTCCCGCCCGGATTTTGGGCGTGGCGTTTCTCGGGATGCTGGTCTACAGCCTCTCCCAAAACTGGACCTACATGGTCGGCAACCAAAGCTGGGTGCTGCCGGCGACGGATGTGCTGATGGGATGCTGGGTTGCCTGCCTTTGCCACGCTGGAGCCGTCGGAAGGCCTTCGATGATCGTAAGGGCGCTTTCCTGGAAGCCGCTTCTCGCGCTCGGCGGATTCTCCTACAGTCTCTATCTGATCCACCATCCGATCCAACAGCTTATGTTCTGGTTCAAACCGGCAGAGGTTGGCGGCGAGGTCGGCAACTTCGTCTACCTGCTGGCGACCCTCCCGGTCATCCTCGCCGCTGCGTGGGCTTTCTCCCTTGTGTTTGAGCGCCCCTTCATGCGACGGCGCGTACGGCCGATCAATCGCAGAAAGGCCTTCGTCCCCGTCTCGCTGCCGCTGCAATCCGCCCACGACCCTCACGGAAAGAAGGCGCGCTCGAAATCCAAAGAGCCGAAGGCGGTCGTGCGGATTGCTCAGGCCAGCGCCAACTCCACCGGAATTCTGAATTGAATCCTACAGGCGCTTTTTCCCTTTAAACCCGGCCAACTCCGCTCTTGGGATAACTGGTTTGCCCAGCTCTGCGGGGGCAACGGGCGCGCCCATTACTTCGTTGTGGGTTACCGGGGTTGGCGTGGCCGCGGCATCTCCGACGAATTCCTGGTTCGAAGGAGCGAGGCCCGGCGCCAACCGCGCAAACCCGATCGCGCACGCCGCGGCCGTAAGCCAGGCGGCCACCCTCTTCCGCTTCTTCACCGCTTTCCCGCAATCGCGAGTCATCACCTTGCCGTCTTCACGCCGATAGAATCTGACGCAGACGTGCCCCTCGTTCCGAAGTAGAAGAGTCATTGCTTCATGGCGGGTCAGCTCGGAGAGGTTGTAGACCTTCCGGTCGCACTGTGAACAGTGACGGACTTGGTCGTCGCCATGCATCGCTCCCCAGTCGGCAGGGCACGGCGAGGCGATCTTGATCTGTTCAAGCGAGGTGAAATCGCGCGGAAGCATCGAGGGTGAGTGTCGCCAGGGCCTCAAGGCGTTCACGGGAATAGTTGCCGCCCCGGAACAATCTTCGAACCCTTGTAGCCGCGACCTGGGAGATTGTTGCATTGGAACGCACGCCGATAGGCGATGTTTCTACGATTCTATGAGGCTTGCCCATCGTCCAGATCTGGCAGACTGTCTAGGGCCGACTGGTTCTTCAGCGCCCACGGCTCGACCTATCCCAGCCACACCGAAGGCGTGGGACAGCATCGATATGGATTTTCCCGGAGGCCCCAAGGCCCGCCTCATAGCGCTCCAGGAAAGCACATCTCCACGAAGGGTCCGACAAACGAGCGGCAAACCGATTCATAGCCCTCTGTACCAGGCTATGGAGCGAACCTTCGGCCCTTTACGCCGATGACGTCCGATCCCACACCTTCGGTGGGGGCTGGTATAGCTCGCACCGTTGGCGCTGAAGACCCGTCTGGCCTCCAAAGGTCGCAAGGTCTAAATGGGGCGAGCATTCTAGAGTTGTGGGAGCTCCGCCTACCCGCGTGCGTTCCTATGCGACAGTCTCCAAGGTCCCGGCCACGTTACAAAGGAGCCCCGAGCTAACTCTTCTGCTCGGCCCAGAGCCTCTCAAACTCCGCTACCAACGCTTCCATCGCCTTGAAGCCGCCTTGCCAGAACGCCTCGCTCGTGAGATCCACCCCGACGAGGGTCATGAGCTCCTGCGGCGTTTTCGAGCCGCCGAGCTTCAGAACGTCGATGTACTTGTCGGCAAAGCTCGGTCCCTCCGCCTTCGCCATCTGATACAAAGAGAGCACCAACAGCTCGCCAAAGGAATAAGCGTAGACGTAAAAGGGCGCGTAGATGAAGTGGCCCACGTAGCTCCACCAGGCGCGGTGCTGCTCGCCCAATTTCACTGAATCGCCGAACATGGCCTGGAGCTCGGTCTGCCAAAGATCGCCGAACTGCTCCGCAGTCAACTCGCCTTCGGCGCGGCGCGCTTGGTGGCAGCGCTGCTCGAACGAGAACATGGCCGCTTGCCGAAACACCGTCGCGAAGACCCCTTCGATCTTGTCGGCATAGAGCGCCAGCTTGTCCTTGAGGTCCGCGCCTGCAACAAGCTTCTCAAACACCAGCATCTCCCCGAACGTCGACGCCAACTCGGCAAGTGGGAGCGTGCCATGGAAGTTCAGGTAGCTCTGGGCACGGCTGAGCGAAGCGTGTACGCCGTGACCCAGCTCATGGGCCAACGTCATCACGTCGTCCATCTTGTTCAGATAAGACTGGAACACCACCGGATGGGTATCCGGCGTGTTGTAAGCGCAGAACGCTCCTCCTTGCTTGCCCTTACGCGGCTCGGCGTCGATCCAAGATCGCTCGAAGAACTCGGATGCCCGCGTCGCCATATCGGAGCTGAAGGAGCGAAACGCGTCGAGCACGATCTGTTGGGCTTCGGCCCACGCGACCGGAGCCTCCGCTTCGAACAGCGGCGCATACCGGTCGATGTGCGTCAGCTCGGGCAGGCCAAGAATTTCCCGTTTGACGTGATAGAAGCGCTCGACCAAGCCGTAATTTTCGCGGCAAAGCCGAACCACGAGATCCACGGTCTCCTTATCGAGCTCGTTCGAAAGGTGCCGGCTCTTTTCGGGATACTCCAAACGGCGCAGCCGGTCCTCAACCGCCTTGTCTTGCAGCAGGTTGTTGTAGGTGAAGACCAAGATCCGCTCAAGCTCTTTCAGTCCAGCCGAAAACGAGTCGGCCGCCGCTTGCCTCGTCTCGCGGTCCGGGTGGCGCAGCAGGGCAAGCACCTCCTGCATCGTGACCTCCTCGACCAAGTCGACGCCGGGCCGGTGAAGCTTGTAGGTTTGATTGGAGGTGACCTCCTCGAAGAGCCGGACCCAAGCCCGGGAGCCGGTGTTCGCCGTCTCTTCCAGAATGATCTCCTCCTTCTCGCCCAGCCGGTACTTGCTGAACGCTCGCGTCGTTTGGACGAAATGGACGTAGTTGGCAAGCTTCGGATCGGTTAGAAGCCGGCTGATCAGCGCCTCGTCCGCGGCTTGCAGCTCCAGCTCGTAAAACATCAGCTTCACGTTCAGCTCGGTGCCTCGCTCGCGCTGCTTCTGAAGAAACGCGCCGATGGCCGGATCGGCACTGTCGGTCGAGAAAAGCAAGTTGCTGTAACCCATCGGCTTCGCGACTTCGTTATAGATCGCTTCCAGTTCGGCGAGGGATGCTGCCAGGAGGTCCGCGGTTAGGTCTGCCGAATTGATCTTGCCTCGATACTTTTCAGCAAAGGCGTCGGCCTTTTCAAGACTGGTGGTCCATGTGGAATCGATCTTCGGATCGTCCATGCCTGAGAACAGTGCGGAGAGGTCCCAGCGAACTTTCGGGGGATCCAATTCCTTGGTGGCGGTCATGGGTTAATTAGACCTGCTGCGGCAGCCCACGTGCTCCACATTCTGTGTCGGTTTATTGCTTCGAAGCGGGCAATGGTCGCCGTTGCAGATTCAACGAACGCCAAGTACGCTTATAGCCGGATGAAACAGGGAGCCGAAGTCAGTACAACAGGGATCTTCTCCGCCATCGGCCTCTCGCTGATGGCGACGATCGGAGAGGAGTTCACAACGGGCCGCGGCTGCTGCCGATACAACGCAGTCTGGTTGGGTCTGTTCGCCGTCTCGGTTCTGATGCTCGCAGCGGCCGCAGTCAACTTCGACCCCAAGCGCTGGCTGGCGTAAGCCGCTCCAACCCAGGACGCTGGAGCATCTAGGAAGCCTTGGTCGCGGAGGCCACAAGCTTCTCCACATACTTGGCGACAAGGTCGAACTCCAGGTTCACCGACATGCCGGCGCGAAGCTCGCTCAAATTCGTATGGCTTAAGGTATGCGGCACCAGCCATACATCGAACTGGCCGTCAACCGGCTCGACGACCGTGAGAGAGATCCCGTCCACGGCGACGGAGCCTTTGTCGATCAGATATCGGCCGTAGGAAACCGGCGCGGCGAACCGGTACACCGAGAACTCGCCCTCCTGCCGTATCGAGACCAGCTCTCCCGTCGTATCCACATGTCCTTGAACGATGTGGCCTCCAAATCGTGAGCTCGCCTGCATCGCCCGTTCCAAGTTCACTCTCCACCCGGGCCGAAGCTGACAAAGACAAGTGCGGGCAAACGTTTCCGGACTCACATCGAAGGTCAGAAGGTCCGGCTGGTTCGAAGCCAGATAGGTCAGGCAAACGCCGTTCACCGCGATGCTTTCTCCAGCCGCCAACGCTTCTTGAGTGAATGTCGGGTCCACCCGGACCTGTAAAGAGTCCGACCCAACTCCAGCCACCGTTCCCAGCGATTGAATCAGCCCCGTGAACATGGCTTCAGTATGTACGTTGGGAATCAGCTGCCGGATTAGGTTGGCGAGCCGTCTTATGGCCCCGAACAGGAGTTGGGCGGGTCAGGAGCCGCTCTGGCTTTCCACAAGCGTCAGGTTCCTCTTGACGAGAACTTCGCTCAACGCCTTCAAGGCGAGCTTCTCGTGGTAGTCGCGCGCACTGTTCGCATTGTTGATCAGGTCGATCATCCGTTCAAACCGGGTCCTGTCTTGCGGAGTCATCTTGTCCATGTTGTCCCCGTATTCGTCGATCATTTCCTGCCGCTCCAGTCGGTACTGCTTGGAGAGCGCCTCTTCCTGAAGGGCCGAGATGCAGGCAAGAAGAATGTTGTCGACAGTCCCTCGATCGTCGACGGGGAACGCGGCGCCAACTTTCGTCTCGCGAAGCCTGCTAACGGTCTCGGAGATTCGCTCCGGGCTTCTGGAAAGGTTATCGTTGACCTCTCCAAGCACGCCGGAAAGCCAGCCAAGCATCCCCAGTCTCGTAGCAGTCTTGTCCCTTTGCTTCTCGGCGTCTCCAAACGCATCGATCTGGTCCAAGGGATGAATCTCCAGTCCCTCTGCCACCTGGCGATAGGCGATTTTCAAGTTCTCCCTCGCGGTGACCGAATCCCTCCATGCGTGTGAGGATTTTTGGAGTGAAGCGTAGTGGGCCTGGAGGGCGTTTGCCGTTTCGTGGAAGTCTCCCACGCGAAGCGGCGACCACGAATCGGCCATCGACCGGGCGAACAGCTTGCCGTAAACCATCCAGCTTTCAAAGACATGGTTCATGCCGTCCATCGCTTTGTTCTTGTCCGCCTCGGCCAGTCCTTCAGGAGTCGCTACGCCCCCGGAGGTGAACATGTCGACGTGCTCAAGCGCCTGGTTCCACGCTTCGAACGCCTTTTGGGCCGTGGCTTTGTCCCCCACGGCGGACTCGGCCTTGATAGCGGCCTCGAAGAGCGGCTGAAGCGAGTACGCCACGTCTTGGAACTCCGGACCGACGGTACTCAGCACCCGGTATCGGACATAGGAGTCCTCGGAGGCCACGGTGAGCTTGCGAGGCGTTGAAAGATAGACGGTTCCGTCGTATCCGACCGCCTTGAGCGACAGCATGTGCTCGCCCTCGGGCAAGCTGTCCACGGTCAGCAGGAGCTGCCCTCCATCGTCTTTCGGCAGCCATGTGGCGCTTTGGCCAAAGCTGAAATCAATCGACTTGGGATGAAAGCCGGGAACGTATCCGCAGTCCACGCGCATGACCTCCCCAAGGCTGTCCACCGTCCGGTGAATGACCAAGGGGGACTCGTCTTTGAAGGTCACTCGCGCGGGAATCGTCAGAGCGAGCGTGCCTGCGTCGAACGGCGAACCCGTGTCCGTGATCGTCGTCAAGGCCAGATGTTCCACTCCCGGAACAAGCCCCGATACCGGCACGACGAACGTGGAATCCGGTCTGGGAG
This sequence comes from Fimbriimonas sp., assembly GCA_035550555.1. Taxonomy (GTDB): domain Bacteria; phylum Armatimonadota; class Fimbriimonadia; order Fimbriimonadales; family Fimbriimonadaceae; genus Fimbriimonas. Next base: position 5,451 of record DASZPA010000179.1, on the reverse strand, counting down.
CCAATGTCATCGTCTTTCCCCCAACGAACGTCGAGAGCTGGACGGCGTTGAGGCCGTAGCCATTCGAAAGCCGGATCAAGGCGTTCCCGTTCGGATCTTCTCCAACTTTTGACGCGGTGAAGGGCGATTGCTTCAAGATTTCCAGGTCGATCCGAGCCAGGGCCAAGACAGGCGTACGAGCTTGTTGCCAAGTGACCTCGAGCTCCGAGTGGTTCGTTTGAGCCGAAGAGGTATCCCACTCCGTTGCCCAGCTCCTGTTCCCGCTCGTCTGCACGACTTGACGCCCATTCACGAGAACCGCGATCGTCGTGTCGAGGCGGCTCTCGACGGGGCCCGCCAAGTGGAGAACGGCTCCTTGCTGGACGACCAGATGCTGCGGCCAATCGCGGTTCCTGTCGAACCTCAGGTAGACGACCTTCGAAGCCAGGGCGGGAGGAGTATCTGCAGGCAGCGCGAACAACACCTTATGCACATTTTACGGGGCCGATGGGCCAAAAGGAGCCGGAATTTTAGGACCTACCTTCCGCCCAAGCCACTCAGGTTTGCGCCGCGAATGAAGAATTTTTGGGCGACCAAAAACAGCGCCAGCATCGGCACGATGTGGACCAGCGTGGCCGCCATGAGCTGCCCCTGGTTGGTCGAATACTGGTCGTGGAACAGGTCGAGGCCGATCGAGAGCGTATAGTTGTCCGGGTTGCTCAGATAGATCAGCGGCCCCTCGAAGTTGTCCCAGCTTCCAATGAAGGTGAAGAGCACCACCGCAATCAGGGCGGGTGTGCTCAGGGGGAGTATCAGCCTCCGCCAGATCCCAAAATAGCCGCACCCATCCAACAGCATGGCCTCATCCAGCTCTCGAGGAATGCCCATGAAGAACTGGCGAAGCAGAAAGATGTTGAACGCGCCGCCGAAGAGGGACGGAACCGTCAGCGGTAGGTAGGTATCGATCGCATGGACCTGCTTCCAGAGCAGAAACACCGGGATCATCGTCACTTGGCTCGGCAGCATCATCGTAGCCAGCATCAAGAAGAACAAGGTGTTGCGCCCGCGAAACTTGAAGCGGGCAAACCCGTACGCCACCAAGGCGGCGCTGAACACGGTCGCAAGCGTGCAGCAGAGCGTCACGAATAAGGTGTTGACCACGTAGTTCACGAACGGCAGCGCATGCCATGCCGCGGGAAAGTTCTCCAGCGTGACGCGGTGTGGGAGCAGCCGGTTGGGTTCGTGTGCGATCTCCTCGTTCGTCTTGAGCGAAGTGCAAATCGTCCAGATAAGCGGCGTCGAATAGGCTGCCGCGCCGAGGATCAGCATCGAGTAGACGAGAGCCCGAGTCCCGGCCTTCAACGCGTCTCTCCTTCGTAATAGACCCAGCGGCGCGAAGCCCCGAATTGGGCGAGCGTGATGGCCAGAACGATCGCGAAGAGGATCCAAGCCAGAGCGCTCGCTTTACCGAACTTGAAGTATTCGAAGGCATTTCGGAAGATCGAGAGCGCATAGAACAGGCTGGCGTTGTTCGGCCCGCCGTTGGTCATCACGAACGCCTGGGTGAAGTACTGAAAAGAGCCGATCACCCCCAAGGTCAAGTTGAAGAAGGTGACAGGCGAAAGCATGGGCAGAGTGATGTGTCGAAACTGGCTCCAGCCATCCGCTCCGTCGATCTGCGCCGCCTCGTAGTAGCTGGAGGGGATCGCCTGCAGCCCAGCCAGGAAGATGATCATCCGCGCTCCCCCCGCACCGGAAAGCGACATGATTACGAACGCCGGGATGGTCCACTTGGCGTCCTGGAGCCACTGCGGCTTGCCCAGGCCGGCCGCGCCAAGAACCTGGTTGAGGATCCCATGGTTTGCGTTGAATACCCACTGCCAAACGATGGCCATCGCAACCGACGGCACCAGGGAAGGCATGTAGAACAGCGCCCGAAAGAGCGGGATGCCCCGCACCTTCTGATTGAGCAGCATCGCGATCGCCAGCGAAGCCGCGATGCCCAGCGGAACCGAAAGCACCGCATATTCCAGCGTCACTGCGAGAGCCTTCCAAAACAGCGGGTCCTCCGTGAAGAGCCGCCGGTAGTTCTCGGTTCCCACATATCGGGTCGACGAGAGGTCGTAGGTATGGAACGAGAGCCAGAACGACCAGACGACCGGCCAAAGAGTCAGCGTGAGAAAGCCGATCAGCCAAGGGCAGATAAAGACAAAGCCCCAAAATGCCGGCCGCCGAGTCCGCTCTAGAATCCCGGGGCCTCGCTCAGTACTTTGTCGATCTTGGCGGACGCCCTTGTCAAGACCGTCCTGGCGTTCTTGTCTCGGCCCGACCACAAATTGTCGGTTTCGCTGTTCAGCTCTTGGGTCCACTCGGACCACCGGTCGTCGATGGGGAGCGGCCGCGCGTGCTTGACGGATTCGACAAAGGCGTCGATCTGATACGGAGGCGTGTCGGAGCGAAGGTAGGCACGCGAGCCCGTGACATCGAACCTTGTCGGGAAAGCCCGCCTGTATTGCGCGTGCAGAATCGTCTCGACGGGTGCGCTCACCATGTACTTCACGAACCGCCAAGCGGCGGCCTTGTGACGGCAGTTGGCCGACACCACAAGCTGGTTGCCCTTCACCAGATCGAATTTGTCCTGCCCGTTCGAAGGCGGCGGGCAGACGTCCCACTGAAATTTGCTGATGGTGTTGCGGTACGTCGGGGACATGCCCATGAAGTTCAATGCCATCCCCGTCTTGCCGGTTTCGAACGCGAATGCCGAGTTGGCCGCCTGCGCCGGAGTTGGAGCGGCGTGGTCTTTCCAAATCAGGTCTGTCCAGAACTGATAGGCGTCAACTGCGCGCTCGGAAGTCAAAACGCTCTTCTTGTGATCCGCTGAGAGAAAGTCGCCGCCGAATCCGTAGAGCGTGACAGCTTGGGCGGGCAGGTCTGGCAGTGGGCAGCCGACGGAATCCGGTTCGCCGTTTCCGTCTGTGTGGGTGATCTTGATCGCGTCCTCGCGAAACCTGGCCCATGTCCACCGCCCCTTCTTATAGCTCTCGTACGGATCTTCGAGGCCGTTCTTCTTGAAGAGGTCCTTGTTGTAGTAGAGAATCAGTGATCCGAACAGCACGTTGACGCCATACAACCGGTTGCGGTACATGCACTCGGTCAGAGCGATGGGCCAATAGTCGGCGCGTTTGAAATCGGGGTCGGAGTTCGCGTAATCGGTTAAATCTGCGAAGTAGCCCTTTTCCACAAGCTTTGGGAAGTTGTAGTGGTCCACTCGCTCGACGTCCGGCGCCGTGTCGGAAGCAAGCATCACCGTCAACTTGGCCACGTAATCCGGAACGTCGATCAGGTTCACGAAGATGTCGGGATTCTTCTGATTGAACCGGTCGACCAGCTTCTGTTCGACGGCTAGCTGTTCGGGGTTGCCCCAGGCCATATACTCCAGGCATTCGCGCCCTGCAGGGCAGGCTGCGCTCTTCCTCAATCCGATGGCGGCGCCGGTGAGAAGGATCGCCAACATCGCCGTTCCGATCCATAAACCTCCCGCACCCACACTGGCCCGTCTCAAATCACCCCCCAAGCTTGTCAAACGCGAATCTGCCTATACTTTAACCTTCCCTTGCTGCGTTGAGCGAATAGGGAGATCGCCGAATATGGCCAGTCTCGCGGAATCTGATTTAGTTCGAAACTTCAACGCCATGACCATGGTGCGCGCTCGCGAATACGAGCGCGCAGGCAAGGTCCTTCAAGCGCGTCTCTCTGAGGACGGCTGGATCTACGGTCGAGTCCGCGGGGAAGCGATCTCTCCCTACGAGCAAGTCATCGCTCTGGAGAAGAACGGAGTCGGATTCGCCGTCTCCGGAGAATGCAGCTGTCCGGCGGGGTTCAACTGCAAGCATGTGGCTGCCGTGCTCATCCGGCTCATGCGGACAGGCAATGTGGAGATCGACTCGCGCCGCCGTTCACCGCTGGCCCCAACCAACGCGCCTGTCGAACGCTGGCTCGCCTCCGTGCGGGACGCCTCTGCCCCCACGAACGACTTTCCGGCAGGCATTCAGCAGAGGCTGCTCTACGTCCTCGACTTCGACACGGAGCAGGACCGGCATCTGCCGCTGGTCCATGTGCTCTCGGCGCGTCTTCAGCCGAACGGAGAGTGGCAGCGCGCGACCCCTTACAAGGCAGCGTCGCTCGGAGCGCAGCAGTACGCGAAGTACCTGCGGCCCATCGACATCCGCCTGCTCAAGTCGATGCAGCATATGCTCCGCCCTCATGCGCACACGGAGCTGATCTACGAGCTGGCGGGTCCTGACGCCGCGCGTATCCTCGAGGAGCTTGTGGAGACGAGCCGTTGCCACTGGTCGGACATTTCGACCGCGCCACTTTCGCGGGGTCCCTCGCTTGATGCAAAGCCGTTGTGGATCGAGGGTCCGGCCGGCGAGCAGCGGTTTGGGCTCGAAGGAGTCGAAAGCCTGGTGCTCCCGGTCGCTCCGCCGTGGTATCTCGATCGCGCCTCCAACAAGTGCGGTCCCATCGAGACCGGATTGGACAGGAACATTGCTGCCGCGATGCTTGGCGCGCCGAAGGTGCTTCCCGAGCATTCGCGAAGGGTTCGGAGCGAGCTTGCTGAGCTTTTCGGCAGCAACCCGGAGCTGCTGCCAAAAGCGATGCGTCCTCCTTCGCTGGTCACGGAGAAACCGGAGCCTCATCTCCACATCGGATGGGCATCCTCCCGGTACGCGTTCTCGCAGTTTCCAAATGAGACCGTTCCCCGCGTCCCCTATGCGCGCTTGGAGTTCAAGTACGGCGAAGTGCTGACCAACGGCCCCGGCGCGGAGGTCCGCGCGACCGAACACGGCCAGCCGGTGGTGTACATTCGCGATCACAAGCAAGAGCAGGAGTTCTGGGACGAGCTGGTCCAGGCAGGATGGGTCAGATCGCAAATGCAGCGCTTTTGGGAGGTCCCGCCGGCGCACCGGTCGGACGCGGTCATGGTCCCCGAGTCTGGCGGGCTTAATGCCTGCGACCTGGAGCAGCGGCTCTTCCAGTTCATCCACCGGTCAGTGCCGAAGCTGGAGGAGAAGGGTTGGGTCCTCGAGTTTGACGACGGCCTTTCCGGCGACGTCGAGAGCCGCCTCAAGCTGAGCGCGAAGCTCTCGGATGTTGGCTCCGACACGTTCGACTTCTCGATCGAGGGATTTGACTCCTCCCATACCTACGATCTTCGTCCGGCGCTCGAGTCGGCGCGGGGGATGCTTCAGAGAGACGAGAAGGAACGGGGCGGCTACGTCTATCAGTGGCTGGACAACGGAAAGATACTCGCAGTAGAAGCCGATCGCCTGCTGCCGCTTCTTGCTGGCCTCATCGGCGTCTTCGGCGACCGGACGAAGTGGGAGGGACAGCTTAAGATTCCTGGGTATCGGACGGTGGAGCTGGCCGGGCTGAGCGGCGCTTTCGACGATTGGCGCGCGCCGGACAAGG
>DASZPA010000178.1:0-10681 GCA_035550555.1 Fimbriimonas sp. | reverse complement strand
CACACCTGGCCGGGGCAACCGGCTGAGGGCGGGTCGCGCTGGCCCTCGGAGCCGTACAAGATCGTGTGGCAGGTACGTGCCAATGGCACCCATCGGATCTTTCCCTTCTACAACCCTCAGTGGGTCCGTCGAACGATCCAGGCGATGCCGCTAGGGACGACCAGCGGTTACACGATCGAGGGCATCGACGCGTATTTCCCCAAATCTCCTGACTACTATCTGGCGAATCCGAAGGACAAGTATTGCAACTGGATTCACCAGCGCGACGAGATGTATTGGATGACCTGGGGCAGGCTGGGCTACGATCCGTCGACAAAGGACGCAGTGTTCGATCACCGCGCTGCCGAACTTCTTTGTACTGACTCACAGCGTCTCATTGAGGCAACGCCACTTATCGAGGCATGGAAGAAAGTGAGCACGCTCCTTTCGAAAAACTTCATGGCCTATAGCCTGGGTCCCGATCACCGGAATCACGCACCGGAGTTGGAATGGGGCGGAGATACGGACGCCTTCATTCAGGGACAAGGATTCGACACCCACGTCTTTGAGCCCGTTAATGAGGAGTTTGCAAACCTCGTGACTGACGGAATTGACGGACGTTTCAGTTTGCGCGACGCGGCGGAGGGCATCTGGCAGGAGACTAGTGGAGCGCGCGCTCTGAAGGTGCTCTCAAGGATTCAAGGACCCGAGTCAAGACCCCGGCTGTCAATTCTTCAGTTGCTGGGCCAAAGGCCGGGAAATTCACCTCGTGCTAGCGACCTTGATAAGGCCGAGAATGTCCAAATCTATTGGGCTATGTACATGGCTAGTCGCTTTTTGAGTGCTCACGAGCTTGCCAACATCGAGACCATCTTCGGTCAAGAGTATCGGGACGAGGAAATTGCCAATGACGATGCCGCAACATTCTTTACAGACGTCACTCAGAACGGCTTCTACAAGCCGTTCACTGATCGGCTTCGAATGCACACAAACAGCTTTTCATGGGCTTCTCAGCAACGCTCACTCGATGAAGAGAGTCAGCGACTGAAATTGTTACCAGCGAAGGACGCTCAGTCTGTTTTGAAGAATGCCCTTTACAGCCCATTCTCTCATCGTCAGAGGATTCACGGTAACGATTACTATTCCAAATTTGATATTGCCGCCAATGTTCTTGCCAAACCTACATGGGCAGATTCGGCCCTACGCGACGATTACTGGGATCACACTAGAAAGCCCGTCGTCACCTGTCAGGAAGACAACCAAACGGTTTCCTGCAAAGTAAGAGGCGACTATCTGGACAAGGCTTGGCTCCTAGTGAAACCCCTTCCAAGTTCGACCTATTTCCATAAACTCCCGATGACCAAGGTCGAGGGCGGTTTTGAACTCACCATTCCTCGAGAGAGATGCGGAATGGCGCTTGCGGTCGAAGTGGTCTCGGGAAAGGACGCCGCTGGACGCCCCAACGCCTCCCGATGGCCAGATGCGATGCTCGACCGGCCTTACCTAGTGGTTCCAGCCCAATCCGGCCCGACTCCAGAGATCTACAACGCCTCCGAGGCGATGACCTACTTCGATCCGAAAGTGATCAAGCCCGAGAACTACGGCGGGCTTCTCCTTGGCACCCGTGCTTGGGCATTCTTTGGCTCGTACGACCGTGCGACCAAACGCAAGCTGCTCGAACCTGTTGAGAAGGGGATGCGGCTGGTGATCCTTCAGCAGAACTTCGAGCGGTACAAGCTCGATTGGCTGCCCAAGCCGCTCGCCTTCGAAAGTGCTCAATCGAACACGTTTGACCCAGGCGGTGAGTTGGGACTGGAAAAAGTGGAGGCTCCTGGCGCGATTTGGCAGCGATTCCTTCCCAGCGACGGATGGAAAGTGTTTGGCAACGGCGGACTCGCGATGACACGCATCGGCAAGGGCGAGGTTTGGGTCACCTCTGCACGCCTCATGCAGAACATGCAGTACCAGTCCGCCGCAAAGGCGTTTGTGAAGCTGCTCAGCCTTGGCGGGAAAAGCAAGCCGACGATCCTGGTCGACAGTTGCAGCGAGGACGCGACCTATTCGAGCTCCTGTCACGCCGATCTAATGAACTCGCACGACATCCCATTCATGACCATGGGCGAGGTGGTCGCCAAGGAGCAAGGAATGAATTCCGAGAAGCCGATTGCCGGCCCCAAGATGGACGACGATGTGCTTGACGGCAAGGGGAAAGAGCTTGCAGACAAGTTCCTCAAGAACCGCGTCATCGCTCTTTCACACAGAGCTACCCCGCCGTCTTTGACTGCCTTTGAGAAGGAACGGGTGCGACGGAAGAGGGAGCTGCTGAAAGCGCTTGGGCTCGATCCGATGCCCAAGAAGACGCCGCTCAATGCCCGTCAAACCGGCGTGATCCAGGGAAATGGATTCCACATCGAGAAGGTGGTCTTTGAGAGTCGGCCCAAATTCTATGTGACTGCTCACGTCTACGTTCCGGACCACAAGACGGTCGCGAAGCTTCCAGCGATCGTGAATGTGAATGGGCATTGGGCGCACAAGAAGGACGAGGATCGCGTCCAGCTCAGATGCCAGTTCCAAGCTCTGAGAGGCTACATTGCGATCGCTATCGATACTCCCGGCTTCAGCTTTGAGGGCAACAGCCTCATTGAGCGGCGAGCCGAGGGTGACCATAACGACTACAAGCTAGTTGAAGGCGGCAGCAACACGACTGGCTACTATGTGTGGGACGCGATGCGCGCTGTCGATTATCTCCAAACCCGCGGCGATGTGGACATGAACCACATTGGTCTCACGGGGGCTTCCGGCGGTGGGTTGGCAACGCTCTACGCCTTCGCCGCGGACGACCGGTATAAGGCCGCAGTGCCGGTTGTCTACATGTCGAGCTTGGAGTTGGCGCCGGACAACGGCTGCCTTTGCAACCATGTGCCTGGCACTTGCCAGGTCGGAGACCGGTCCGATGTGATCGCGATCCAAGCGCCCAAGCCGGTGCTGCTCATGGGGGCCGAAAACGATGGCGAGTTTCCGCCGGACGCCATGCGATTGACTCACAAAAAGATGGCCGAGAGTTGGGACCTCTTTGGCAAGAAGAACGACGTGTACGTGAAGATCTTCGCGGGAGGCCACGACTATAACCAACCGATGCGCGAGACTATGATCGGGTTCTTCGACAAGTACTTGAGAGGCGTCGGCGACGGCTCGCCCGTTCCTCAGCCGCACTTGGAGGCGCTTGATCCGGAGAACCATTCCATTCTCGTGCTCGATCCTCCGCTCAAGGAGCGGACGATGCGCGACCTTTCGAAGGAATACCTGGCTGCCGCTCCGAGCAAGGTCCCGGTCGCCAAGGTGTTCGAGGTGAATGGCGGCGTACCTGAGCGGACGCCTCTGAACTACAAGGAGACCGGCGAAGGAAGCAAGAAGCAGGTCGTGTTCGAGTCGGAGCCAGGCTTGTTCACGCCAGGCATTCTGGTCTTGCCTTCCGGTACGCCAAGGGGGGTTCGGATCGTGGCCTCCGATGCCGGCAAGAAAGCGGAGGCCGTAGCTGGAGACGACGGATTTGCGACGCTCTACCTCGACGTCTTAGGGACCGGCGAGCTTTCGGGAATCGAAATGCGCTACGCGGTCTACGCTGGCCGCGCGGTCTCATTCACCGCAGGTTGGCAGATCGTCCGCGCCGCAGAGGCGATGCGACGGTATTCCGATCATATCGAAGTTTTCGGTGAAGGGCCTATGTGCTCGCAGGCTGCCATGTATGCCGGGCTGATGGACAATCACTTCGCCCATGTGACCGGGACCGATTGCTTGAAAACTTGGACGGATGTATTCGCTGACAACATCCCGGATATCGCCGTCCAGCCCAGGGCGCATTTATGCGGGTCGTTGGAAGAGTTGCGGTCGCTAGTAAAGAACGGAGAGTGGAGGTATCGCTAGCTTCCGGAACTCCGCCACACACGTCCGCGGAGTCCCAAGAAAGCTACAACTTGATCGCCGTCGACACGGACGCCTGCCGCACCTCGTCCGCCGTCACCTCACGGTTTTGTGCGTGCGAGAGATAGATGCCTTCGGAGATAAGCATCGTATTGAGCGCGATCTCAGCGGTGGGAAGGAGAGGGACCCGGCCTTTAAGCGCAGCGACCCAGTGGGCCTGACTTTCGCCGTAATCCGCGCCGTCGCCGATCACCGAGTTCCAACGACCCCGGCTTGCGCCGAGGTTGGCCGTTGAGTTCAGCTCCACATGGCCGACGTTCTTGAAAAAGCCGAAGGGACTGAGCCGAATGCCGGCGATGTCCCCCAGCACATAGGAGCTGCCGAACTCGTCCAGGTTTGCCGCCCAGCTCTCGACCAGGTCCATCGACCGATCGCCCTCAAAGCGGATGAGCCCGACGGCCAGTTCCTCCACGTCATAGTTGGAGATGGATCGGCGCGTCTCGTCCATGGAGATCCGCTGATAGGTTTTGCCCGAGATCCGCTCAACCGCGGGGTTTCCCATGAGGTACAGGATCTGCGAAATGTGATAGACGCCCATGTCGTAGAGCGCCCCGCCCGACGCATGGTGCTTTTGAACGAAGTTCGCCGTGCCATACCCGTCGACGTAGGGGCGGCCGCGCCGTCGGAACCCGGTACTGCGTGCGTGATACACGTCTCCCAGCTCGCCCGCCTCGATCAGCTCCTTGGCCGCTCGTGACTCGTTCGAGTAGAGGGTGGCTAACTGAATGTGCAGGTGCTTCCCGAGTTTGCGCGCAGTATCCAGCATCGTTTGAGCGTCCACAAAGCTGCCGGCCATTGGCTTCTCGCAGTAGACATGCTTGCCCGCCTGCAGGGCGGCCAGGGTCACCGGCATGTGCAGGTTGTTGTGAAGGCACACGTCGACAGCGTCGATATCGTCTCGAGCGATCAACTCTCGGAAGTCCGAGTAACCGTCGGCAGGTCCGTAGGTAGCGATCGCGGTCTCGATTGCCGCAGGATTCGCGTCGCAAAAGGCGACCATCTTCGCCTCGGGGATGGTCGCGTAAGTTCGCATGTGGTGCTGGGCGATCTGGCCACAGCCGACGATACCGATTCGAATGGGACTGCTCATGAGGGCAGGCCGATTCTACCGTTTACTCTGTGTCGCTGGGAACGTGAGGCCAGCCATCCTTGTCCCACGTCATCGTCTCAATCCGCAGCGTGGGCACGCCATTCGCCTGCGCGTCATAGGAGTGGTAGACGAGGACGTAGTTGCGGCCATCCTTGATAACGGATTGCCCGCCGGGTCCCTTCCACCGTTGCTTCCCATCGAGAACGTGCGTGCCTCCGCCCTCCATCATGTCTTTGCCGTCACGATCCATGTACGGGCCGTCGATCTTCTCTGAGCGGCCCACGCGAATGTTATAAGTGCTGCGAACGCCTCGGCAGCAGAAGTCGAACGAGGCAAAGAGATAATAGCGGCGCCCCTTTCGGATGATGAAAGGCGCCTCGATGGCTCCGGGCTGCTCAGGCGTGTGAGGGCGGCTGGCGATTCCTTTGGGAGCGTTCTCATTCAGAGGCTTGCCCGTTGCCGGATCAAGAGGAAGAATCTTAAGGCCGCTCCAAAAGCTGCCGAAGGACAACCACGGCTTTCCGTGCTCGTCGAAGGCCACGTTGGGGTCGATCGCGTTGTAGTCGTCCTTCGGATACGACTGGAAGATCGGACCCTCATCAACCCACTTGTACTCTTTCCGCGTGGGATCAAGCGTCGCGTTGGTTGCCAGTCCAATAGCCGAACGGTTCCTACCAAACGTGGAGACGGCATAGTACAGATGCCACTTGTGGTTGAAATAGGAGATGTCGGGGGCCCAGTAGTGGTCCCGTGAACCGGGAATGGTCGTTGCCGTCCATGGAAATGGCGCCTCGAAGCTGCGATGCGGCTCGCTCCAGGTAATTCGATCCGCGGAGGAGCGCACTGGAATTCCGGGACCTGTACAGAAAGCGTAATAGGTCCTCCCCTCCTTGGCCATCGACGGGTCATGTACTGGGGCAATGGCACCTTTCAGATCGCTTTGTTCCGCACCGTCCAAGGGTGAATCCTTCGAGATCTTCATCGGCATGTCTTCACATCCGCAGTTCGTGGCCTCGGGCTCCAGCTGCTTTGCCGGGACGCACGCCAAAGCAGCGATTCCCGCGAGAAATGGCACGCCGCTTCGTAGAAAATGCATGTGCATATTCTACGATGGCTATGTTAATTGCCACAAAGGATTTCGGCAAGATAGCCAAAAAAGGGTGGTGGAACTGCCCACCACCCAATTTCACTAGCTCACAAGGCTTATTTGGATGTTCCGGTCTTAACGCCGGGAGGCGCCGCGAGCACCTCCCCCGTTTCAACGTTGCTGGCCTGCTGCTTGCCACCTTTTGTCATGGAGATCGGGGCCGTCTTTGCCTTGGTCTGTTCGGGTGTTAGCTCGGTTGAGGCCGAGGCACACCCGCCTACCAGGAGCAGACCCAGTGCCAAAGGAGCCGCTTTAGAATGTAAGGTCATTGCTGGTTTCGTCCAAAGACCACAGGTATTTCTTGAAGTCGACGATGGTCGCTCCAAGACCTCCATTGCTCGTAGCCCCCGCCGTGCCATAGTCCGTTCCGGCCGCAACGGCACTGTCTGACATGAACTTGGCATGACCATCGACCCAGACGATGTTGGCTCCGCTATAAGGTGTCCACGCCCTCGTCGTCGACGTAAAGTGGCCCTGGGGCCAGTCACCTGCCGTTCCATTGGCAAACCATCCAGTAGACCAGTTATTGATGCCATCGTAGACGATGCATGCGTTCGGCGCCGGGAAGATGAACGGAGAGGTTCCGGGCGCGTTCGCTCCTTGATAGCCCTCACCCGGCGTGTTGAGCGTCGGGAAGATCTGTGACGAAGTGATCATCACGGTTTCAGCCGGCTTCACGGCTTGGCTGACCGACCTGGACAGGGAGGTGTCGCACGCATTCCACGGCGAGAGGAACTCGTAGTTGTAGCCGTACTGCGTGAGGCGATATTGGTTGTAGTACCAAGCGTTGGGGCCAGAGCCGTAAATCCCTTGGCCGTCTCCAACGGCGGGATCAACGAACATCTGGAGGCTCTTGATATAAGGCGTGATCAGTTCTGACCAGAACTTGGTGTGGGTCGGCAGTCCGTCCGCGCAGCGCGAAGGCAACTCGGGGCAGCCACGATCACCATAGTGATTGTTCAGCATCACGACGAATTGGTCGTCGAAGTCGACCTGGTACATGATTTCAGCAAGTCCAATCTGCTTGACATTGGACAGAGAGGCGGTCTTCTTCGCCGCAAGTTTAGCTTGGGCAAAGACCGGGAAGAGAATCGCTGCCAAGATTGCAATGATGGCAATGACAACGAGAAGTTCGATGAGCGTAAAAGCTCGTCTCATAGGCTAACCTCCAAACACAACCGCTCAAATCGAGCAGCAACACCCAAACTCTACTACAGGTGCATTGAAAATGCAAAAACAATTAGCCTATGATTGTCATTTTCGCAAAGGCCGGAGTGTCCGTGACGAACTAGGCATTCTTGCGGAGCCATTGAAGGGCCTGATTTAGAAGGTTCTTATCCAAACTCGTCACAACGATCTCCACCTTCTTCGCCGAGACTCCGCCAGTGACGTAGTGCGGATCGCGATAAGAATCCTTAAATATCCCTTTCGCCGCAATAGCCTTTGCCAGTTTCGCAGGTGGCGTTGTTGGGATAGGAACGGTTTCGTAGAGTCGCACAAGCCCACCCCGCTTTGCCCCAAAGGTTAGATAGGCGATCATCTGAGCCTTCTTATTGCCAAAAAAGCCGGCGGGCACCGTAATGATCTCAGCACGGGAGAAGTTGAAAAGGTTCGAAGGCAACTCGGCGACGGGAAACGGGGCGCTCTTCTCCAAGCGAAACAAGGGAACGAGTTCACCTTTGAGGTGCGGACCACCCTTTCTTGCGCGAGCGTTCACACCTTGGACATCCGGAAAGGCCAAGGAAAGGGAAAGAAGGCAAACACCAAGCGCAATTGCAATATTAATTCTCATGCGGCGAGTATAAGCTCATCGCTATCAACGATCAATACTGATCGAGGTCCTTTGCTTCCTTTGCGTCCCCGGAGAAAACTGACTTCACCTCTTCCAAGATCTCTCCGGACGGTTGGTGGAACGGAAGCTCGTGGTAGAGGAGAAGCAACTTTGGGTGAACGCCGTTTGCGATCTTGCCCACGTCATAGCCCGACGTGTGATAGCGCGAGTGATAGGCCTGCCAGTCGGCCGTGCGCTTCGCGAGGCCCTTGGCCGAATAGGCTTCGTGGATCAAGACATCGCACCCCTTGGCATTCTCGACCAAGTTAGGCGAGTAGGTCGTGTCGCCCGAGATCACGATGACCCTATCCGGAGTCTCGAATCGGTAGCCGTACGCATACTTCCACGAGCCGTGGTTAACAAGGAAGGCGCGAACCTTTACGTTCGAATCTTCATAGACGAGGCCCGGCTCTATCTCATGAACCTCGACTTTATAGGCTTCCTTAATCGAAGGTTCTCCGCCGAAGAAGCGGATCTCGCGGTCCTCAGTCCAAGCGTCTTGAATATGCTTGACCATCGGCTTCAGTCCGCGTGGTCCCCAAAGGTCGATTCCTCTCACACGGCCAGTGACTGCGGGCGTGAAAATCAAATCCGGCAGCCCCATCGTGTGGTCGGAGTGAAGGTGGGTGATGAAGGCCTTCGTCAAATCCTCCATCTTTAGGTTCGCGGCCGCCGCTTGGCGTACCATCCCAGGCCCCGCATCCACGATGTACGGCTGTCCGTTCACAACGATCGCGACGCTCGGCCCCTGATGTGCGGGATCGGGGTTCGGCGTCCCGGTGCCGAGGAAGACGATCTTGGTGATCGGACTGGGAGCGTATGAGGCTTGAACGGGTGGAAAGAAGATCATGACAGGCGACCTTCAGTTTATGTCGTATAGCCGCGAAGGGCCCTTCGACTAGGGCCCGGAGCCGACCGTTTCGATAAGCCTGCCGGTCCCCGTTAGGTCGCGCGACCACGAGCCAGGTAGGGGCTCTTGCACCTCGAACACGCCAGTAGGCAAGGCCCCCGCAATTCTAGAAGGCTTGCCCTTTCTCTCGATCTTATGAGGCCCGACAAGTTCTTCAGCGCCAACGGCGCCACCAATACCAGCCCACACCCGCAGGTGTGGGGGAGCATCGACATGGATGGGTCTTTGGACTAGGGGCCTGGCGCCATCCAGTGGACCTGATCGTCGCCAAGTAGCGTCTGGATGTAGTTGAGTTGGCCGTCGTGGTACCAAACGTGGCTGACCGACACGTTCGCGAGGATGAAGACCGGCATCGGCATCTGCCAGGGCGCCATCTTCACCGAGTTCAGGTGCTCGTCGCTTGCGGCCTTCAAAGCAGCGGTGAATTCCGCCGATGCCTCGGTGAGCGCCGCGATCGCACCGGCCTTGGTGGACGTCTCTTCGATCACGCCAGCCATGTTGTTATAGACGTCGGAGTCCTCGTTCTTCAGAGTCGCCGTCGTCCAGCGCAGGTTGGTAACCGTGTCGCCCACGAGGGCGTTTCCGCCCTTGCTGCATCCTCCGAAGCCGGTCGTCCACTTGTCGTCAGGAATCGCCTGAATGTCCGAAACCATCATGCCGGTCAAGGCTTCCAGCCAGCCGGCCAAATATCCACGGGCGTCGACGCCCTCTACTGTTGCACTCATTGTTCTCTCCTAGAAGTCCAACTTCCTACTGACACATTCTGGCACCGCATGGCTCTCGAAAGCTCGGCGAATCCCTTTCTTAACCTTTGGTTGAAGATCCGAAAGGTCTCGGGCAGGGATAAGGAGTCCGAGGACCAAAGGGGAACGGCCGACGCCTGATTTTCCAGCAAGGTTAAGGGTTATGCGACAACTTTTCAGCGGGTAATTTCGGTCGTAGACTTTAGACAATGATTTGCAACTGTTCTTCTCGGCGTGCACGCTCTCGGATCCCGGGGTTGCTTCTGGCGGCGTTGGTGTGGCTGTTACCCTGCTTCGCTTCGGCGCAGCACCTAACGGCAGCGTCGTTCAATCCGTCCACGGTGGCGAGCGGCGGGACGACTCAGTGCACCGTGCGGATCAGCCAAGCGGCCGGCGCCGGCGGATTTCCTGTGCAGATTTCGGCGCCGCAAGCGTTCATCACAGCCCCGCCTTCGATTTCGATTCCTTTCGGGGCGACTTCGACGACTTTCTCCGTTCCTATCGGGAACGTGTCGTCGAACAAGGCGGCAACCGTTGGTTTCTCTGATGGAACCATCAACCTGCATGCCAACCTCATTGTGATGGCGCCAGTCCAGGTGTCGACGGTTTCCGTTTCGCCAAGCTCGGTCACCTGCGGATCTTCGGCAACCGGCGCAGTTCACCTCACCAATCCCGCGCCGAGCGGCGGATTTGACGTCACGCTTTCAAGCTCGCAACCATTTGTTCATGTACCGGCGAGCGTGAAGGTTTCAAGCGGCCGGCAGGACGCGACGTTCCCGCTCACCACGACCACCGTCAACGCCACGAAGTCTTCAACGATCACCGCCAGCGACGCGAACGCCTCGGTCAAGACCGGCCTTCAGGTAGTCCAGAAGCCGTCGATCCTTTCGGTCAGGCTGACGAACTCTCGAGTGCTGGCCGGCTCGTTCGTCACGGGCACGATCAATCTCGACGAGGTTGCCCCGGCAGGCGGAACGACTGTTCAGATGTCGAGCGACCA
>DASZPA010000177.1:0-21509 GCA_035550555.1 Fimbriimonas sp. | reverse complement strand
CATCGAAAACGACCAGCGAATCTTTCGCCACATCGACTGCTAGAATGTTCATGTTAGTTACCCAGGAGCGTGGGCCTGCCGCGTTACCTTGCAGATAATCGTTCGTCTTAGCGAATAGATCCTCAAATGACGCTTAGGCAGAGTGGGGGCGATGCTCCGGCAGATCGTCCAAGCGATAAGGCGCGCCTGACCCTCCACCCACTGCTCCTTGGCCCATCTTAGAGCCTGACCAGAACATACAAAGGCGCGCCCTTAGGTAACCACTGCCTCGTGTTGAAGGGCTCCGCTCCGCGGAAACAAAAGACGCGGACACGTCCGCGGACTCCCAAATAGACGGTCCGTACTAATCCGGGAACGGCCAAGGGCCGTCCGGTCCGATCCAGTTGAACTCTTGCGTCTTGCCCAACAGCTTCCAGCGGTGCGGAGTCATCGAGTCCATCCAATCCAAGGGCTCGCCAAGAGGCTGCGCCTTTGCCGCTAACGCAAGCGCGGTGGCCAGCGACTTCTTGTGCTTCGGCTCGACGATCGACGGCTCGATCGCGATGAACAGTGCCGCGCCGCTCTCCGAAACGAGCCTTAGCCACTGCTCCACGAGGTACCACGGCACGGCTTTGGTGATCGAAACGATGTCGGGATCGATCTCGAAGAACGTCCGGTGCTGACAGGCCCGGAAGGCCAAAGTGTTCACGCCCATGCGCCGGTTGCGATTCCACGACCGGCCACTGGTGTCGTCGCCGATCCGCTGAAGCTCGTGGGTGCCGGCGGAGAGGTGACCCACGACATTGCATCCGATCAGGCGGATGTCGCCGGCTGCTTTGCGAATGGTCGCGTAAAGCTCCTTGAGGATCTCGGCGGTGGTCTTGGAAGCATCATGCGGACGCCAGCCGTCATGAGTCGGCGAGGGCCCCATCTGCATTCCCCAGCGGCCCGTGAAGTCCCAAGTCGTGAAGTCGTGCTTGATCATCTCGTAGCCCCATCCTCCGAACTTCTGGATCTCCTTCGTCACATGTTCGTGAACTTCTGGCAACGTGGGATCGAGGTAGTCGTGATCGCGAGACAGGCGCCACGACTGGGGAGTATCCGGTAGCGGAGTCAGGGGCCGGAACCACAGGCCGGGTCGGACTCCAAGCCTCTTCAACCGATCGGCAAAAGCGCCCATGTCGCCGAATCGAGGATTCCCCTCCCAAGGACCGTGGCCGAAGTTGCCGTTGTAGGGGCCCATCGCCCACCCCTCGTCGATAACGGAATAGGGCCGGTTGCCGTGGTCTGATGACAGTTCTGAGATCAGGCCCGATACGCCCGCAATCAGTTCGGCACTGTTGTTGCCGTAGGCATAGTTCCAATCGTTTGTGCCGTAAACCGGCGCCGCCGGCAGGCGAGGCGAGGGGCACATCTGTTTACAGAATTGCTGGGCCGAAACGAACGCATTCTCGCCCGTCGATTCTCGACAAAGAACGTCCGCCACATGCAGCTTCCGCCCTCCAAGCTCAACCGGCACTCCTCCGCTTCGAACATCGCACCACAGCGAAATGCCTTCTCGGTCGGCCGTCCAGAAGCACATGGCGTTGGCGCCGGCGCGGACGCCGTATCCATGGGCTACGCGTCCGTCAAAGGTGAGGAAGTACCAGGGCATCGGCCGGTTCGGCGCCTCGCCTTGCCATTGAAGATCGGCATAAGACCGCTCCCAGTGGTCGCCCATGAAGAGCTTCACTGAGCCAAGGTCGCCGCGCCAGCGAAGATGGATGCGCGACACGCCTTTGCCGGCATAGGAGATCGCCAGCCGGTCCGCCCCGGCTGTTGCCGTCACCTCGACCCCGCCGTTGCCCCAAATCTCACCCGTTCGACTCAGCTTGATTTCGGCATCGTCGGGACCGAACGCCCGAACGAGATCGGGCAAACGGCGGAGGTCGAGAAAGCTGCTTCGAGCGTTCATAGTTCCAGCCAAAGCTCCCATCGCCCCAGCCGAAAGCGCCGAGGCCGCGGAGCCCTTGATAAGATCGCGGCGAGTCATGTCGACGATCTATTTTGGCGAGACCCTTTGGGAGCGCGCCGATGCAACGGCGCTTTGGATTGCGCTGGAAGCGCGCCTTTCAACTACCACCACGTTCCATTTGCAAGGTCCGCCTCCGGCGGGAACCAAAGCGGGGATGCATCTGCCCGCTTCCAAAATGGTCACAGCGTCTTACGAAACGTCGATCCAGGCAAAAACGTCGCCAGGTATCGCAGATAGGTCTTCGCTCGCAGCGGGTTGATTCGAATCGACTCCCAGAACGCGCTCCGCGCGGAGGCGGGGAAGCCGTTGAGGGTTCGAACTGTGCCCAGAGCCGCCATATTGAACGCCTTTGCCTTCGTTACCTCTTGGGGTGAGAACCGCGCGTCGAGAAGGCCAAGCCGGGGCGCCATCCATTCGCGCAGCGTCTGGTCGTCTTGCCAGATGCGCTCGAGCTTGTGGCTGGCGTTCTCCCCATGGACTCGGTACATCGTCAATGGCTCGTCCACAAATCCGACCCAATAGGCCTCGGCGATCCGAAACCACATCTCCCAATCGCCCGAGCCGAAATAGCTTGCATTGAATCCGCCGAGACGTTCGAAACACTCGCGACGTGCCAGGGCCGCGCTGGCAATAATCTTGTTCTCGTAGACAAGGCCCAGCAAAAGATCGCCCGTGATGAACTTCGGAAACCTGAACCCGAGCGGACTGCCCTCCATATGATCGCCCTTGCCATCGATGAAGTAGCCGTTCGTGTGGACCAATCCGATCCTTTCGTCGGAATCGATCAGGGAAATCTGCCGCTCCAGCTTTTTCGGGGCCCAAAGGTCGTCGTCGTTGAGGACGGCAATCAACTCTCCCGTAGCCTTGCCAAGCCCGACGTTCAGCGTTGCGTAGGTGCCGATGTTTCGGACGTTGAAGACGGTCTCGATGTCTGGCTGTGCCGTCAGCCACTCACGAGTGCCGTCCGTCGAGCCGTCGTCGAGGGCGATCACCTCAAAGTCGCGAAAGCTCTGAGCACGCACCGACTCGAGCGCCGCCGGAAGGTAGGCGATGTGGTTGTAGCAGGTGAGGAGAATTGAGACGCGAGGCATTTAAGGCGGTGTGACGGTCAGCTGCCAACTGGTGAGATCGATCGGCGGATAGTTGGCGCTTGGGAACGTGTCGTTTTGACGCTCTGGAACGGAACTCGTCTGGTCGGAATACGTCCCGCTCGTCGTAAGGTTGATCTGGATCGGATTGTTGAACGTGTTGCCGGCCACGCTGCTCTGGTCGCCAATGGCATCCATGACTCGATTGGCCACGTTGTTTGACGTGGTCGCGCGGACGTTCATTGTGAGAATGTTGAACTGGATGATCTGGATCGGCTGACCGTTCGTCAACTGGCTCAGGTAGCTGGTGTCGATCGTAAAGCCGAGGGTTTGACCGTAGGGTCCACCCGGCGTGGTCGGCGTGGGATCGATTCCCGATCCTTGGATCACCTCTCCCACATACCGTCCGGGCCAAATCAAGTTGATCGGCGTCGTGGGGTCACTTGGATTGGGCGCCTCCGATTGCAGCGGAAACCGAAAGACTTGATACAGGTTCGGGTCCGTCGGCACAAAGACCACGTAATGGGTGGGAAGCCCCGCCACGATGCCGTTTTGGCTGCCCGTGGTCACAACTGGGCTCGGCCCTTCCGTGGGATCGGATAAACCGGGGTCAGATCCCTCGGGAGGCGTCAGCACCCGAATGGCAACCACGTAAATCGAGTTCGGGTCGATGGAGGCTGCGGTGGTGAACTGGAAAGACAGCCGAGTCGCACCGGCAACGCCGCCGCCCGGAGGAAACTTGGCGCAGCTGTCGGCCGCAACGGCCGCGAGGAAGAGGAGGGGGAGTTTGTAGGAGAGAAGGTTTGTAGGTTTACAGGTTTGTGGGTTTGTAGGTTGTTGGGATCGTGTTCCATATCGCAATCGATTGACCCAAGAATCCACAAAGCCACGAACCCACAAACCCATTAGATGACTCCTTCCGTGTAGTACAGCAGCCGGTGGCAAGACTCGCAGGTGGCGACCTTGTCTTCCTTTAGGAACGTTAACGTGCGCTCGGGGAGGTGCGTTCCGCAGCCGCTGCAGGTTCCGGTTTTCTTGTCCACCTCGACCATTCCGATTCCGTTCTGCTTCTGCCGAATCGCGTCGTAGCGCGCCAGCAGGGAAGGGGAGAGGCCTTTGGCGGCTTCGGGACGCTTGGCCGTGAGCTGTTTGAAGGCGTTTTCCAGCGTCTGCTTCTCCGCAATGGCTTTCTTACGCTGCTCCGCTAGCGCCTTTTGACGTTCGTCGATTTTCGCCTGGACGGCGTCGGCCGCCTTCTTCGCCGGAGGAAGCTGGTCGTACAGGAGCAGCAGCTTCTCAGCGTCGGAGTCCTGCTTCTTTTTGATCGACTCGATCTCTTTCTCGATGTTGGCGACCTCTCTCGGGTTGACCACCTTGCCGCCGTAAAGCTCGTTGTGGAACCGCTTCTTCTTCTCCTCGTCACCCTTTTGGGCCAGCTCTAGATCCGTAATCTCACGCTGAAGGGCCCGGGCTTTCCCACCCACTTCGGCCTCCTCTGCTTGAAGCTCAGCGATCTCGCCCTGGATCTTCTGCCCGACGTTGAGGCTGGCGGCTCGTTTGCGAACCTCCAGAAGCTGCCGGTCGATCTCAGCCAGTTTCCAGAGACGCTGCAATTCGCCAGAAGCCATGTGAACAGGTTACCGCTCAGCGAGGAGTCGGGCAGACTTCCGCGGGCGTTCACTCCTTGATTGCGTAGCCGCGCCTTATTGGCGCACAACTTTGGACCGAGCGCCGTCTCCGAATTCTTTGCATCGTGGGCGGAGACCAAGACTACGAAAAGAGAATCGTAGAATAGTCGCATGAAGTTCAAAGTCGTTGTTCATCGAGCTGAAGAGGGCGGCCACTGGGCGGAGGTGCCAGCTCTCCCAGGTTGCTTTACTCAGGCGGAGAGCTTGGAGGAGCTTCGGCGGCGAGCGTAAGAATCCATCGAAGCCTATCTCGGAATCGGTGAAGATTTTCCCACACCCAACGATGGTGAACTCTGGGAGATCGCTGTCTGAAGGCAGTTACAGGTCGCGACTTTTGTACAGCTCTTGAGATGCATGGGTGGGTCCCCTTGCGGGTTCGCGGAGGTCACCATGTTTTCGAAAAGCGCCGACAAGCAAAGTCGGGTTTCCGTTCCCGTCCACGCAGGGGAAACTTTGAAACAGGCATGCTCGCAGGCTTGATGAACAATCCGGCTTATTGGAGTCCGATCTCTGACAGAAGGCCCTCGCGTGCTGGTCACGACGCAGCTTCCGCGTGTGGCCAATCAAGCGTAGCTACGACGACTTATATGCCTTCGACCGCTGATCTCCAAAGTCCGCGGTCGGCAGGAAGCGAGGCTTCTTTCGCACCTTCGTTTCCTGTTCGAATGCGTACGCCAACTTGATCAGCAGGCCCTCGCTCCAGGCTCGGCCAAAAAACGAGATGCCCACAGGCATGCCGGAAACGAACCCGGCTGGAACCGTGATATCCGGGTAGCCGGCGACGGCGGCGGGGCTGGAGCTTCCACCGGTGAAGTGGTCGCCGTTTATCAGGTCCGTGGTCCATCCCGGTCCACCGGTCGGCGCGATAAGGGCGTCGAGGTGATGCTTGTCCATCACGGCGTCGATACCCTCTGTCCGAGCCAGCCGATGGTTTTTGGCCAGAGCTTTCTTGTACTTCGCTTCGGTGAGCGGACCCCGAGCCTCCGATTGGAAGAACAGCTCCTGCCCGAAGAAGGGCATCTCGACGTCCTTGTGGTTGTGGTTGAAGTCGATCAGCTCTTTGAGCGTCTTCGGCTGGCCCGGGCGGAGATGCGAAAGATACTTCTCCAAGTCTGCCTTGAACTCGTAAGACAGGACAAGCCCTTCCGAATCGTCGAACTTGCCGTAGGTCGGAAGGTCCGCCGGATCGACGATCACGGCACCCAATTTCTTCATCGCGTGGATTGCATCCGCCATGACTTTGTCGACGGCGTCGCTGAACCCGAAGAACTTGCGAGCAACGCCAATCCGTGCGCCTTTCAGGCCGTGGCGATCTAAAAAGTGCGTGTAGTCGATGCCGTACTTCCCGGTCGCGGCTGCGTCCTGTTTGTCGCGGCCGGCTAGAGCCGTCAAAAGGATCGCGGCGTCTCGGACCGAGCGCGCCATCGGCCCAGATGTGTCTTGGCTGTGTGAGATCGGAATAATCCCGGTTCGGCCGATCAATCCTACGGTGGGCTTGATGCCCACGAGGCAGTTGTTATTGGATGGGCAAACGATCGAGCCGTCTGTCTCGGTTCCCACGGCCACAGCGCAGAAGTTCGCCGAGGCCGCGGCTCCCGAACCGGAACTGGAACCGCAAGGATTGCGGTCGAGAGCGTAGGGGTTGTGGGTCTGGCCGCCGCGTCCGCTCCAACCACTGGTGGAGTGGGTCGAGCGGTAGTTGGCCCACTCGCTTAGGTTGGTTTTGCCAAGGATCACCGCGCCCGCCTTGCGCAACTGGGCAGCGACGAATGAGTCTTTGAGAGCAATCGACTCCGCAAGCGCCATCGACCCCGCCGTCGTGCGCATTTTGTCCGCGGTATCGATGTTATCTTTGATCAAGACTGGAATTCCGTGTAGGGGACCTCGAGTCTTGCCCGCACGCCTCTCCTCATCCATAGCCACGGCTATGCTTTCGGCATCCGGATTGAGCTCGATCACCGAGTTGACAAGCGGGTGGTCCACCGATTCGATCCGCCCGAGATACTTCTCGGTGATGGAGGCGGAAGACTCCTGGCCGGACCTCATGGCATCTTGCAGATCTCCAATCGTCTTTTCGTCGAGCTCGAACTCGGGAGGCAGATCCTGCCCTGACTGCGCCTCGCTCGTTCCGGCCATTAGAGCCACCCCACCCAAAACCCCCGCCTTCAAAAAATCGCGCCGCTTCATGACTGTAGTTGAATCGGCCCATTATAAGCGACTGTTGGGAAAGAGCGGAAACCCGTCACTCGCATCCTCCGAGCGAAAGATAGAAACCGGTCTGCACGTTTAAACGTACAGGTGGCATGCTTGCGGCGATCCTGATTTCCTTTCTAGGGCATCAATCTAAGCCCCCAGCTACTTGGACGAAGTTCGACCTGGTGGGCACGCCGGCATATAGGAGCAAATCCGGCACGATCGTTTGCGAAACGCAGTTAGGCAAAGACGAAGCCCGTTTGGCGCTTGGCCGCATCGAACGGACCCTTGACTACTGGTCGGTTCATTCGATTTTCAGGTCGAAAGAGTGCATTGCCGGCGTGTGGAATTGCACATCGGAAGGCCACCCCTGCATCGAGATACGGGGCCTGCATCAGGGCACGTACGTATTCGTAGAGACCGCGAATAAGCACTGGCGTGAGGAGCTTGCAGCAGCACCACTCGCGAGCGCGAGGTGTATCGCTTCGTGTACGACCAAGGGTTCATTTCGCAGCCAACCTGGCGTGCTGTCGCTCGCGAAGCTGCACTTTAGCCTACCGGTTGGTTGGTACCTTATTGAAGAAATACTTGGAGCTTCTCCTGTCGAAGAAGACTTGGGAACACTGATGCAACGCCGCGGAACGGCGCCGATCTTTATTGCCGTGCTTCCGCAGGCTCCGCGTGAAGGGCTGACCACGCAGCTTGCATATCACAACCTGGAGATGGGAGGGATGGCAGGGAAACTAACAATGCTTCACGGCTTCAGGGGAATGGCTCATTTCGGCTATGCCGTTAAGTTGGGTCACTTCTATCTCTGCGTCTATGCTTCGCAGTCCGACGCAGAGACGAAAAGGAACGTAAGGTTCTTGATAGACGCATTGCCGCGAAGCCAGATCAAAAGCGCGGTTCCTCGCTAGGCAGACATTTGGTCTCGGTTATGCGTCGCTGGCCTTGGCAATAGAGAATGAATCTACGGCCTCGAGCCAAACACATGCACTAGCTACCGGGCTACCGCCTGGACGTCGATAGCTCGTTATCGAGGGACAAACTATGGCTCCAAAAGGGAGCCGTGCCAATTTCGGCCCCGTTGTAAGCGACAGTTGGGAAAGTGCCAAATCCATCCTTGCCGACCTTGCAGGGTCACAATGAAACGCAGGCATAAATCGCCTCATTGAACCGATGGTATGAATGACAATGATCGGGAGCCCAAATGACGGCCGCTTATGACGAGATCGCGGAGTGGTATGACGAAAGCGTTCGTCAGAGGGCCCTCTTGGCGTCTGACGACCTGTTGGAGTCAAACTTGTTTCAGGTCCTTGGCGACCTCAGGGGGCTAACCGTCTGCGATCTGGCCTGCGGCCAAGGCCATCTGTCTCGACGGCTGGCGCGTGGCGGTGCAAAGGTCGTCGGCGTCGATATCTCCATCAAGCTGCTCGAAATTGCACGGCGGGAAGAGGCTAGCGAGCCATGCGGGATTGAGTATGTCCACGGAGATGCCGAGGATCTGCAGAAGTTAGGCGTGGGCCTCTTTGACGGCGTGCTCTGCAACCTGGCCTTGATGGACATCGACGATTTGGCGGCGACTTTCCAAGGCGTGGCCGGAATATTGCGGAGCGGTGGCTGGTTCGTTGCGACCATCACCCATCCGTGTTATTCGATCCCCGAGAACCGGCGTTATTTCCACGAAGGCTTCTGGCGCTCGGATTTCGCCGGAGGCGTCCGAGGGCAAGTAGGCGCCCGTCATCGGACGCTTGGTACCTATCTCAGCGCGCTTGGCGAAGCCGGGCTCTTGGTGCGGAAGGCGGTTGAGCCTGAGTTTCCCAATCGAGAAACGCCGCCGATCTTGATTCTCCAGTGCCGTCACGTTGGAACGTAAGTTACGGAACTTGCCCAAGGAGATCCTGCGGGGGAACCACCTTGATTCCCGTGCCGTGCGGTCCGTCCGAGGTGCGCCAGACACTAACATAGAGGTTGCCTTTCGGCCCTCCATCGAGAAGCACCAGTGTTCGATCGATCATGACGATGAGCGAGTCGAAGCTTGCGTCGGCTTCGTATTTCAAGGTGACGCATTCCATGTCGACGCCGAGGCCGACGTTCCAGGGACGTGCTTCCGTCAGCGGGTAACCGAACTTGCTCATTCCATCGCGGAATTCGAGGATTCGGTCTGGCTCTTTAAGCGCCAGGAAAGTGCAGCTCAACTCGATCAGGCCGTCTTTGTGGCTGAGTGCCAAGCCACTGTGAGCATCGTCTCCGGTCGACGCATGGAGATTGTCGAATATCTCCGCCCTAAGAAAAGCACGAAGGATCCTCTCGAATCGATCCCTTTTAACCGGAACAAGAACCTCGCGGCATCCGAATGCCGTAAAGCCGAACGGTCCTGAAATGAAGATGGTAGCCCCCCGCATTCGTTGAATCGCCAAGGCGACCACAACCAGTATCGCGACCAACACAATCCACACCATCTACCTCCCATACAGTTGGAGATCGCAGGCGGTTTCAAGGAGACCTCGGTGCGAATATGCCTTTGGATCGGCCTTGGAGGAGTGTTCCAAAGCGAGCGTCGCCTCCAGACGTAGGCGCGCTTCCGGCGCAATGAAAGCCGCAGTCCTCTAGTACATACCCAAAAGGGAACGCGAACTCCGACTCAATTGCTGTCGGCGTTACAGGCTAGTGCGCGCCTTTGTCCGTCGGTGGATTCGTCGACGGAAATGCGGAGGCCGTTTGTCCGCCAGCCGAAGAGGACGCGGGGGCGTTGGGCGCCGTCATGTCGAGGTGCTCGCCGCCTGCCGGACCCTGCACGTCAGGCCGCGGCGGATGCTCTTCACCTGTGCAACCCGCGACAAAGAGGCACGCCAAAACAACAAGAAGGGAGTATCGCTTCATAAATCTCTAGCTGCCCTTGAGCCGCTTCTCAAGCTCGTCGAGCTGCTTCTCGGCTTCGGACTGTGCCGCGGCGTCCGCAGCCGCATCAGCCGAGGGCGCGCCCGCGCCCGCCGTTACGGAGACGGTTGCGGTCTCGGTCTGAGGCGTCGATGCAGGACGCAAGCCAAGGCGCTCCTCCAGCTTGTCGAGCTCGCTCTCGGCTTCCATGTCGCGCGCCTTGTCTTCCATGGCCATGACTTTGCCGGAGATGCTGTTGCCCATCATCTCTTGGCGTGCCGAGGCTTCGCTCTGCATCTCGCGAATCCGCTCCTGAGCGGCGCCGAATCCTTCGAACTGGTTTTCGAATGTCAAGCCGTCGAGGGCCTTGCTGATGGACGATTGAATTTGGGCTTGCTTCCACTGAGCCTTGAGCGCAAGAGCTTCGGCTGTCTTCTTGCGGACCTCTTCTTCTTGCCGCTTGATGGCGACTTTCACTTGCTCTACTGAGGCGGAGGCCTGCTCGTAGGAACCTTGAAGCTGGTTGACCACCTGGTCGTTGTTCATCTTCTCGCGCATGAACACCGTCGCGGTTTCGCGGTCGCCCTGCTTCAAAGCCATCGTCGCCTGCGATTCGAGGGTGGCCGACTTCTTCTTCGCCTCCTCGAGCATCGTTTGAAGCCGGTTTTTCTGCGTGATAGCCTGAACGGCCTTCTCGCGGTTGGCGATCACCGCGGCCTGCATATCGCGCCGCGCCTGATCGAGCATGATGTCTGGGTCCTCAACCCGGTCCATTGTCCGGTTAAAGAGGGCCTTTAGCCAGTTAAAGAATCGTCCCATGCGTGTGTGTTCGAGCCGTCGAGAGGTCGCCCCGATTATACACGTCGGTAGAACTCCCCGAAAGGTATAATCTGCCTTCAGGCAGGGCAAGAACTTGGCCCGGCCACCCCGTTTGGAGGATTTTCATACCAATATGCCCGGAACAGGCAAAGTTATCACCGTCGTTGGACCCGTCGTCGACATTTCCTTTAGTGCAGGCGAGCTTCCCGCTATCTATAACGCCATTAGCATCAAAGACGATGCGAAAAAAGTGAATCTTGTCTGCGAGGTCGCGCAGCACCTGGGAGACGACGTGGTTCGCGCCATCGCTTTGGCCTCCACAGACGGGCTTGTCCGGGGTATGGATGCCGTCGATCAAGGGGCGCCGATCTCCGTACCCGTAGGCAATGAGACCTTGGGCCGTATCTTCAACGTCCTCGGAAATCCCATCGATAACGGCGCTGCCGTTACACGAGAGCGGACCCTCCCGATCCACCGAACGCCTCCCACATTCGATGAGCAATCGACCAAGGTTGAGATTCTCCAAACCGGTCTGAAGGTCGTCGACCTCATGATTCCGTTCAACAAGGGCGGAAAGATCGGACTCTTCGGGGGCGCAGGTCTGGGCAAGACGGTTCTCATTCAAGAGCTGATCCGAAACATCGCTGTCGAGGCTTCCGGCGTATCGGTGTTTGCCGGCGTGGGCGAGCGAACGCGCGAAGGGAACGACCTTTGGCGGGAAATGTCGGAGACCGAGTTTAAGGACGCCGACGGCAAGATGCTCCGCGTTATCGACAAAACGGCCATGGTATTCGGTCAGATGAACGAGCCTCCCGGAGCGCGCCTCCGCGTCGCTCTGACCGCTCTGACGATGGCCGAATACTTCCGCGACGAGGTGGGAACCGACGTTCTCATCTTCATCGACAACATCTTCCGGTTCGTGCAGGCGGGCTCCGAGGTGTCGGCGCTTCTGGGACGTATGCCCAGCGCCGTGGGCTACCAGCCGACGTTGGCCACGGAGATGGGCGGCCTGCAGGAGCGAATCACTTCCACCAAGAAGGGATCGGTTACATCGGTGCAAGCCGTGTATGTTCCGGCTGACGACCCATCCGACCCAGCGCCGGCCACCACCTTCGCCCACCTCGACGCTTACGTCTATCTGGACCGGGGCATCGCTTCGAAGGGTCTGTACCCGGCCGTCGATCCGCTCGCTTCGACTTCCAAGAACCTTGACCCGCGCGTCGTCGGTGTCGAGCACTACAACGTGGCTCGCCGTGTCCAGCAGACGCTGCAGCGGTATAAGGAGCTGCAGGACATTATCGCGATCCTCGGTATCGACGAGCTTTCGGATGACGACAAGCTGCTGGTGGCCCGCGCTCGAAAGATCGAGCGGTTCCTCTCACAGCCGAACTTCGTTGCGGAGCAGTTCACCGGCAACCCTGGTAAGTACGTGACCACCGATGAGACGGTCGCGGCGTTCCGGGAGCTGGTCGACGGCAATCTCGACGACATCCCCGAGCAGGCGTTCCTCTACTGCGGCGGTCTGGACGACGTACGAGAGAAGGCCCGCAAGCTGCAGGCGGTGGTTTAAAGCGGCATGGCAAGGGAGTTCGCGCTCAGCGTCGTCGCGCCCGATAAATCCGTTGTCGAGGAGGGCGTCACGTCGGTTATCGCGCCCGGCGAGGAGGGCTACTTCGGCGTGCTCGCCGGCCATGCGCCGCTCATCGCTTCGCTGAAGCCTGGCCTTGTGGAATATGTCGAACCGTCCGGCGTTCGCCACTATGTTTACGTCGGCGGCGGCTTCGCGGAAGTGTCTCAAACCGGTGTGACGATCTTGGCGGACGAAGCCGCGCGAGCGGGCGACATCGATCTGAGCCGGGCCGAGCAAGAGCTGGACAATGCGCGCCGCGCCCTTCGGGGAGACGACAGCACCGTCGGCAGCGAAACTGCCGTGCAGGACGTCGAGCGGGCGGTGCAGCGGATTCGGGCGGCACGCATCGGAAGGTAATTCCGCCGCCTTGAGTGTTCAGGCGTGCCTGGACCAGATGAGTGGCACGGCTTCTTGATCGTCCAGCACGTCGCCGACCTTTAATGTGTTGAAATAGGACTCCGGCAGCACGTTGCGCTGGCCGTTGAAGGTCGAGCCATTGGGCATGTAGGCGCAGGTCATGGCTCGGCGCGGCCGATTGGTCATGTTCGCTCCGGCCCCGTGGGCGACGAGTCCGTTATGGAAGACAGCGGAGCCGGCACGGCAAGGTGTGGCAACCGACTCGATATTGAGCCACTCTGGATACTGTTTGAATAGGTCGCGCTGGTTGACTCCGATCGAGGTCTGCTCGAATTTCCCTTTAAGGTGTGTTCCAGGCAGATAGTAGAGGCAGCCGTTCTCGAGCGTCGCGTCGTCGAGGGCCACCCAAAGCGAGATCGCGTCTTTCGAATAGAAGGACCAAAACGGATTGTCCAGGTGCCACCCGGTCGCGTTGCCGAACGGTGGCTTGAAAAGCGCCTGGTCGTGCCAGATTCGAATACCGTCCACTCCCGCAAGATCGGCGGCGAGCTTGCCCAAACGTGGGTCATCCATCAACTGCCTCATCTCGTCGTGGACCTCTCGCAGCTTGAGCGCCTGGGTAAAGACCTGGGAGTAGAAGTCATCCGGATTGCCTTGGTTGTGCAGGTAAGTGGTCTGCTCGAGGCGAGCCTGGACGGCCTCTTCGGTCACGCGTCGCCATCTTTTGAGCTCATTTAAGGCAAGAAAGTCGTGAATCACGATGAATCCTTGCTGCTGGTATTGATGGATTTGCTCTTGCGACGCTTCGGACTTCATGCCCCTAGCCTACGTCAAACATCAATGTGGGCGCATCGGTTGAGCCGTCCCGCAGGGTCCGCCGTCGAGGGTCTCCTCAACATGCACAATCTTTCCATCGAAGGTGCGGGGCTTTTTGACATACGACGTACCGACCACGCTCCCCAGGGGAATGTAGTGGCAGATCAACGAGCGGCGGAACCGCGATTGGCTGCTGTTGGGTGAAGAGCCGTGAATGATGCTGCCGTTGAAGAACAGCACGTCCCCGGCTTTCAGGTCGACAGGTACCGCCGATGTGCCTTTGGGCGGACGGACGAAGTCGGTCGTGAAGGAGGTTGCGGCATCGGCCTGCTCGGGACAGACGATCTCATAATCTTGAGACCCCGGTACGATCATCATTCCGCCGTTCTCGGCGTCGGCGTCGTCTACAGCGATCCAAGCCGCGGCGCAAGTTCCTGGCTTGACTCGCAAGTAGAAATTGTCCTGGTGAAGCTCCTGGCCGCGCGCTCCGGGCGGCTTGAAATAGAACATCGTCTGCACTCCGACGGGCTCTTCGATGAACGCCTTGAGATACGGCAGGAACCGCGCGTCGAGCATGTACTTGAGCGACAACGGCCCGACTTCGAGGTCGTCGTGAAGGTGCGGCATCATCATTCGCGGATAGAACTTCAGTGGGTCGTCGGCTGTGTACTCGCCTCTCCCTCCAATGATCTCCGAAAGTCCTTCAACCGGACCGTCGGCGTTCAGGGCCATAAAGGAGTCGCGGATATGATTGATCTCGTCCTTCGAGATTAACTGCCTGATCACGCCGTAACCTTCCCTGGCAAACGCAGCGACTTCGCTTTCCAACCTGTTCGCAACCGTGCTCATCTACCTATACAATATAGGACAGGTCGTTACCTCGTGCCATTCAATATGCATGAAGAAACCTATAATATCTGAGTGCTTGTCGAGAGCCCGCATCCAATACTCAACAGTGAGCTGCTAACCGGCCACTTTCGAATGGGGCCTGGCTATTTCAGTTGGCGCACTCGGGGTACCGATGACTGGCTCCTGATTCTTACCGTTTCTGGGGGCGGGCTCTTTGGCAGTGCTTCGTCCTCGGCGATTTCGACGGAGCCGGGCGATTTGACCCTGATCCGACCGGGCACCAGGCACGACTACCGCACCGATCCCGCTATTGGCAAGTGGGAGCTTCTCTGGGCGCACTTCTATCCGAAACCATTCTGGAACGATCTGCTGCGATGGCCTGAGGCGTCCCCTGGGCTAATGAAGCTGTCATCTTCACGCGTCGAGAAGCGCTTCTTCGACGTCCACCGCTATGCATCCAGTGGCATGGAGCGCTTTGCCATGAACGCACTGGAGGAGGTCCTGCTCTGGTGCTCTCTCGACCTGCCGGAGGGTGGAGGAGCTGTTGTCGACGACAGGGTCCGAAGCGTCCTCGACGTTATTCAGCGGCGCCTTGCCGAGAAACTCTCCCTAACCGATCTGGCGGAAGTGGTGGGTCTGTCCCCCTCACGGATGTCGGCGCTGTTTCGAGAGCAATTCGGAATGACGCCAATCCAATACTTGGAGATCCAGAGGATCTCGCGAGCCAAGCAGTTGCTCGTGAGAACGACTATGCCGATCTATGCAATCGCCGCGGAGACGGGATTCGAGAACCCGTTCTACTTCACGCTCCGGTTCAAGAAGCACGAGGGCGTTTCGCCAACGGATTGGCGTAAGAGTTCTGGCGAGTAGGCGACCTTGGGAGTTCGCGAACATGTGTTCGCCGGAGGCGGGACGTGGCATTCGGATTGAATCGCTTCGAGGCGCGCTTCGGCGCAATCGAAGACGCGCACACCTCCGCGGAACCCAAGTCAGATGCCAAGGGCTGATTGATGCAATCGGTGCAGCTCGGAAAGCGACTCACCGAGGATCATCCGCTTGATCGCGTCACTGAGCAACGGTGCGACGGGGACCACGGTGAATTTGGGGCCGCCGATCTTGGCCTTCTCTATCACCGGAACCGTATCGGTGACGACGAATTCGTCGACGGGCGAACTGGCCAGCCGGACCATCAGTTCCTCGCTTGAATACTTCTGGTCGGCGAAGATGCCGTGGACGGCGAACATGTGGACCGAGGCGGCGCCTTCGGCTTTGAGGAGTGCGGCGTCCTTGACGACCGTGTTGCCGGTGAGGATCTCGTCGTCGACCACCAAACAATGTCGGCCGGCCACGTTTCCGATAACACCCTTGAGGGTAGGTGACTCACTGTGGTCGAGTCGAACCTTGTGAATGTAAGCCGGCTCCACGCCCAATGCGTTGGGAACGCTCTCGAATCGACGCGCCGCTCCCGTATCCGCGAACACGACCACGCAATCGGACGGATTGAGTCCGTCGTTAAACCGCGACCGAATGTGGTTAACGAGGAGCGGAACGCCGGGCACCTCGTCGGCGGTCGGCGCGAAGTACTGTTTGATGTGGGGGTCGTGAGGTTCGACGAGCAGTACGCGGCGCACGCCAAGCACTCGGTTCAAAATTTCCGGAAGCCGCTGGCCCATTACCGAAATGCGGGGACGGTTCTTCCGGTCCGACCGGCAGTACGGCATATAGGGAAAGGCCAGAAAAGTCGTGCGCGGGTGCGCGTTGTTGACGGCATCGAGCAGCGCCATCAGCTCGATGAGATTCTCGTTGACGGGCGGTACCATTGTGTGAAGGACGACCACGACGTGGTCGCGCACGTTGTCAACCTGCACCTCGAGGTTCTCGTTTGAGAAGCGCTGGACCTTCGACTTGCCCCGCTCGACGCAGAGACCGCTGGACGCGAGGCTGGAATCGAGGTAGCGAAGTACCTCGTCCGCAAGCGGCTCGGTGCCCGTGGTTGCGTAAAGCTTGATCGGCGCAGACATGGTCTATGTTAAGAGCAAGCCCAGTTTACGACTGTTCAGAGGAATTTTGAACCGCTATTTGGCGAACTTTCGCTTCCATTCGTCCAGCAGCCGGAGAGCTTCAAGCGGGGTGAGCACGTTCACATCCAACCGCTGCAGCTCCTTCAGAACCGGTGGATCCTCCATCTCGAAGAGGGTGAGTTGGAGGCTTGCGCGAGACGGCGCAATCGCTTTTGGAGCGTTCGACGTCTGCTCCAGCTCTCCCAAGATCTCCGAGGCTCTTTGGAGCACTCTAGGCGGGACCCCGGCCATTTTCGCCACATGAATGCCGTAGGAGCGATCCGTTCCACCGGGCAGAACTCGGTGAGTCCAAACCACCTCGTCGCCGATCTCTTGTACCGCCACCCGATAGTTGGCGACCCTCGGAAGCTGATCGGCAAGGGCATTGAGCTGATGGTAGTGGGTGGCGAAGAGCGTCTTGGCCCCCACACCGGCCAGGTGCTCCACCATGGCCCACGCGATGGCCAGTCCGTCATAGGTGGAGGTTCCACGGCCGACTTCGTCGAGAATGACGAGCGAGCGCTCCGTGGCGTGATTGAGGATGTTGGCGGACTCGATCATCTCGACCATGAACGTGCTCTGCCCGAGCGCCAACTCGTCTTTGGCGCCAATTCGAGCGAAGATTCGATCGCAAAGACCCATCGTTGCCGAGTTTGCTGGAACGAACGAGCCGATCTGGGCAAGCAGCGCGATCATCGCCGTTTGCCTGAGATAGGTCGACTTGCCGGCCATGTTGGGCCCGGTGAGGATCAAGGTTCTTGCGCCGCCCGTGCTCAAGTCCTCGACTCGCAGGTCGTTAGGCACGAAGTTGCTGGTGGACGTCTCAACGACCGGATGCCTGCCGCCGACGATCTCAACTATGTCTCCGGAGACGATCTTCGGGCAGGTATACCCACGGCGCGCGGCAACTTCGGCCAAGGTAGCCAAAACATCCACTTCCGCCAGAGCCCGCGCCGTCTGAAGCAGCTCCTTCGAGTGCTCCATCACCCTCAGACGAAGGCGATGGAAAAGCTCCGATTCAAGGGTGACCGCCTTCTCTTGGGCTCCGAGGACCAGCGACTCCTGATCTTTGAGCTCAGCGGTGATGTACCGCTCCGCGTTGGCGGTGGTCTGCTTGCGGATGTAGTGTTCCGGCGCCTTTTCGATCTGCGACTTTGGCACCTCCAGGAAGTAGCCGAATACGGAGTTGAAGCCGACTTTGAGATTTGAGATTCCGGTCTTTTCGCGTTCGGCCTTTTCCAAGCTCGCAATGAAGTCCTTTCCATTGCGCGAGAGGTCGCGGAGCTTGTCCAGCTCCAAATCGTATCCGGGCCGGATGACGCCCCCGTCCCGGAGCGACATCGGAGGATCGCTTACCAGAGCTTTGTCGAGAATCGCCGCCAGCTCATGATGGTCCGTCATTAGGGTGCGCAGCTCTTGTATGCGGCCCAGTCCGACCTGTCGTAGCGGCTCCCCGATCTCCGGCATGGCGATCAAAGAGGCGCGCAGCCCGACCAGGTCCCTTGGATGCGCCAGGCCCGTGGCGCATCGCGAGACGAGCCGCTCGATATCGGCGAGCCTGCGCATCGCGTCGCGAAGCTCCCCGCGAATGAGCGCATGATGATGCAGCCTTCCGACTGCCTGTTGGCGCGATTGGATAGCATCGCAATCGAGAAGCGGCTGCTCGACCCACTTTCGCATGAGCCGTGCGCCCATGGCCGTCACCGTTTCATCGAGGACCGCCAATAAGGTGAATCTTCGCGACCCGTCCGCAAGATTTTGCGTAAGCTCCAGCGACCGCCGGGTGGCGGGGTCCATCCGCATGAACCCCTCCACCGAATAGGTCGAGAGCGAATCGACGTGAGCGAGGGAGAGGCGGTTCTTTTCGGCGTACGCGAGAATCATGGAAGCCGCAACGATCGCGGACGGCTTGTCGTCGCACCCAAACCCTTGGAGGTTCGTCACCTTGAGCTGCTCCACCAGTTTTCTCAGCGCGCGATCGACTGGAAGCGGTTTCTGTTCCGTCACTGCCGAACCGAGCGACGCTTGAGCCATCTCGCCGTAGGCTTCGGCTGCCGGGCCTACTAGGAGCTCTGTCGGTTTGACCCTGGCAAGTTCCTGCAGAAGAAGCTCTTGCGCGGCGTCTCCGCTTACCTCGGTTACGGCGAATTCGCCGGTCGACGAGTCCAGAACCGCCAGTCCAGCCCGGCCGTCTTGGATACAGATGGCGGCCAGAAAGTTGTTTTGGCCGGCGGCCAACATCGAGTCTTCCAGGAGCGTTCCTGGCGTCAAGACCCTGGTCACGCCTCGCTTCACCAGGCCTTTGGCTGCTTTTGGGTCCTCAAGCTGGTCGCACAGGGCGACTTTCATGCCTTTCGCCAAGAGCCTGGCAAGGTACTTCTCCACGGAGTGGAACGGCACTCCGGCCATTGCAATCCGTCCGTTATCCCCGTCTTCGCGGCCCGTCAGCGTGATTTCGAGAGCCTGAGCGGCCGTCACGGCATCACCCCCATAGAACTCGTAGAAATCGCCCACGCGCATGGCAAGGAGAACACCGGGATGCTCTTCCTTGGCGGCGAAGTACTGCTGCAGCATGGGGGTTCGCGCAGGCACCCGATTATTGTATTGCCCATGGGCCGCTTCGCGGGCGTGGGCCGAAGGTCGCGCGACATTTGGAAAGCTCCCTTACTGGCGTCATAATGCGAACCAAGCTCGATGAGAAAGCTCCTCTTGAGATGGATTCTGCTGGCGATCTCCGTTTTCGCGGCGTCGCTTGTCTGCGAGGCGCTCAACCTTGGGTTCGAAACCCATGTGCACTCGGCGGCTTCAGCCTTTCAGCTGATGATTGGAGTCGCCGTCCTGAGCTTCCTGAACGCGACGCTCGGAAGGATCCTCAAGTTTCTCACCTTCCCGCTGAGCTGCATCACCCTAGGTCTTTTTTCGCTGGTCATCAATGCGGCGATCCTTTACATGGCCGCGCAGCTCGACCTCGGATTCCACATCAAGCACGACGGCCTCCGTGGCTTCATCGACGCGTTTATCGCGAGCCTGCTGATTGCCTTCATCAACGGCGTTCTGGGCGTATTCCTTCCGGACGACAAGGACGACTAGCCGACGCTGCCTTCCAGGCTAACGCCCAGCAGCTTCTGTGCCTCGACCGCGAACTCCATCGGGAGCTCCCGGAAGACCTCTTTGCAGAATCCGCTGACGATCATGTTGACGGCGTCCTCGGTCGGGATCCCACGCTGATTGCAGTAGAAGATCTGGTCTTCGCCGATCTTGGAAGTCGATGCCTCGTGCTCGACCGTCGCGGTCGGATTCTTGACCTCGATGTAGGGGAAGGTGTGCGCGCCGCAGCGGTCGCCCATCAGCATGGAGTCACACTGGGAGTAGTTCCGGGCGTTTTGGGCGCCTGGATTGATTCTCACCAGACCACGATAGGTGTTCTGCCCGTTGCCCGCCGAGATACCTTTGCTGACGATGGTCGACTTGGTGTTCTTGCCGATGTGGATCATCTTGGTACCGGTGTCGGCCTGCTGTTTGTTCGCCGTGAGCGCAACGCTGTAGAACTCGCCAACGGAGTCGTCGCCCTGCAGGATCACGCTCGGGTACTTCCAAGTGATCGCCGAACCGGTCTCGACCTGCGTCCATGTGATCTTCGAGGCCCTTCCAAGGCAGCGGCCTCGCTTCGTGACAAAATTGTAAATGCCGCCCTTGCCGGTCTTCGGATCTCCCGGATACCAGTTTTGGACGGTGCTGTATTTGATGATGGCCTTGTCGCCGGCTGCGACAAGCTCGACCACTGCGGCGTGAAGCTGGTTCTCGTCCCGCATCGGAGCGGTACAGCCTTCCAGGTAACTGACATAGGCGCCCTCTTCCGCGATGATCAGCGTTCTCTCGAACTGTCCCGTCTTCTCCGCATTGATTCGAAAGTAGGTGCTGAGCTCCATCGGGCAACGAACGCCCTTCGGTACATAAACGAACGATCCATCGGAGAAAACGGCGCTGTTGAGCGTGGAGTAGTAGTTGTCGCTGTAGGGCACCACCGAACCGAGATACTTCTGAACGAGATCAGGGTGCTCGCGGACGGCTTCTTGGATGGAGCAGAAGATGATGCCCAGTTCGGCGAGCTTCTCCTTGAAGGTGGTGACCACGCTCACGGAGTCGAATACGGCATCGACCGCAACGCCCGAGAGCGGCAGATTGCTCTGCCGAGCGTCGGCAGCGGAGGCACTGGCGCCCTTCACGTTCAGGAGCACCTTTTGCTCTTCGACGGGAATGCCGAGCTTCTGGAAGGTCTTCAGGATCTCCGGATCCGCCTCTTCCAGGCTGTTCAGGACCGGCTTCTTGGTCGGCGCCGAGTAGTAGCTGATCGCCTGCAGGTCGATCTTTTCATAATGGACGTTGGGCCAGGCCGGCTCCTTCATCGAAAGGAAATGCCGGTAAGCCTTCAGGCGCCAGTCGAGGAGCCACTCCGGCTCGCCCTTTTTGGCGGAGATCGCGCGGACGACGTCCTCGTTTAACCCGGGAGGAAGCTGGTCGACTTCGAGGTCGACACTCCATCCATGCTCATACTCACGATTGGCGAACTGCTCGAGCAGCGCCGTGCTTTGATCCAAGACGTCTGACATATTTCACCGCCGCTCGCCCTCCCGGCATCACCGGCTACGCGATTGACACTGCTTCTACGTTGATTGTGACAGAAGGTGCTTGAAACGACCCGCGGATGTTCACGGTAAGCAAGGGAGAGACTCGGTGCGTAAACGTGGTCCAGAGGAACCGACACCAGCGGGAAGAAAAGGAGCGCGCCTTGCAGGTCTTCCCGCAATCATGGCTTCAGTCTGGAATCTTACACCTGAGGAAAACCGATTTCGCCAACGACATCGAGGCACCCAGCGAAGCCATAGCGCGATTGAGGTCAGCAACTCCTGGGAAGAGAGCTAAAATCGAGCGTGAAGGTTGCTCTTCATGTTGATCCAGAGCGTTGGGTCGTTGAGAGCGCCGGGCTCCAGCATCTTCTTGGCGTTGGCGAGGTCGCGTTGGAGAACACCCAGTCGTCGTTTGCGGGAAGCCATCTCAAACGCCATCGCCACACCAACTCCGATTAACATCACCGCCACGATCAATGAGAAATAGCCAATAACCTTGCCCTTCTCA
>DASZPA010000176.1:0-38173 GCA_035550555.1 Fimbriimonas sp. | reverse complement strand
TTGGACGTCCACTACATCCGCTGAGGACCCGTCGCCAGCCCTTTTCCGGAAGGCGGCAATCCGATATAAAGGCTCCCAATGTTGATCGGGTCTCTCGAACTCTCGCTTCGGTTGGACGGCTGCTTCTCACTCAAGGATAAGCGGCGGATTATTCGAAGCCTGACGGAGAAGGCCCGGAACAGCTTTCGCGTCGCCATCGCCGAAGTGGACGATCACGACCTTTGGAACGTGGCGACTCTGGGCGTGGCCTGCGTCTCAACCGACGTGGGTCATGCCGAGAGCATCTTGCAGGGCGTCGTCGACCTGTTCGACGCATGCGCCGACGTGGCCGTGGAGGCCGCGGTCAAAGAGATTGGCGCCCGTTGAGCCACCTGGCCTGAAGAATGTTGGTCTCGCGGAGGTAATCCCTCCCGGGCACTGATGCCCGAAATGAAGACCGCCAGTACGAGAAACGTGCTCAGGCCCACATAGCTGAGCCCCATGGTTACTCGTTGCCATGGGAGCGTTCCCTGGGTCCCCCTCTTGAACGCGCTCACCATTGCCGGCAGCGAAAGGATGATGATCACCCAAATAAACGGATTCGACGCGATTCTCAACACGTACAGGCCAGCCATGAGCACCACGCCGAGGAGCCAGATATAAGGCGACACGGCGCTCACGATCCTGCCTCCATCCAGTGGATAGAGAGGCACCATATTGAACAGGTTCAAAAGAAAGGTAAAGAGGGCGATCGCCGCGAACATGGGGTTGCCCGTGACCATGTAGATTCCGTAGCAAACAAGGCCGGCCAAAGTTCCGAAGACCGGGCCGCCGATGCCGACGAGCGCATCTTCCCACGCGGTACCGGGATTCTTCTTGAGCAAGATGAGGGCGCCTGCGCCCGGGATGAAAATTGGCGCCGAAACGGTCAACCCGCGGCGCCAGGCCACGAATACGTGTCCAAGCTCGTGAACCAGAATGCAAAGGACCAGGCCGAGAGCGAACGCCCATCCGTACCATTGGGAATACACCCAGATCATGACGAACATGGACCCCATGGACAGCAGCAGCTTTCCGGCTTTGCCGAGCTTCATTATGGGAAGCAGGACTTTCCACAGAACAGCCACAAATCCCACAAAGCCCGCCCACGCTCTCTGCAATGGCGACTTGGGCGCCGCAGGCTGTGGCCGCTGCTCTTGAACAGGCGGAGGCATAGGGCCAGGAGGCGGCATCGCGGGAGGCGGGGACGGAATCTGACTCATTCGCTCCTTACTGTACGCCATCGGAGAGTAGACGTTGCTATTGTCATGAACTGCGTCGGCCCAAATAGACCACTTAAGCGATAGTCTAAATCGTTAACGTCTAGTAAGAGGTCTGCTTTCCCGCAGAACGCTATCAAATAACTCGAGACTCGATCAGCCATAATCTAGGCGATCTTTCTTCCTGCAATTCCGACTTATTCTCTATCGGAGCCTAGGCGATGAGCGTGCTCGCCTTCACTCTGATCGTGCTGGGAGCGGCTTTCGTGGCCGGCTTGCTCGGCTCCCTGACAGGTCTTGGCGGGGGCGTGATCATCACTCCGGTCCTCACTCTTTATCTGGGAGTCAATATCCGCTACGCGATGGGCGCAAGCCTCATCTCAGTGATCGCCACGTCTTCGGGCGCCGCGGTCGCCTATGTTCGGGAAGGCTTCTCCAATGTGCGGATCGGCATGTTTCTCGAGGTCGCCACCACCTTTGGGGCCCTTGTCGGCGCCGCCCTTTCAGGCCACGTTCCGACCTCGGCGCTTAGCCTGATCTTCGGGGTTGTTCTGCTGCACGCAGCTTGGCAAGCCACCCACCGCCATGCGGAAGCGGGTCCCGAGGTTGCCCCAGACCCGTTAGCCGAAAGCTTTCAACTGGGAGGCCACCTTCCGGGCCTCAAGGAGTCACTTACTTACCGGGCACACCGCGTCAAACAGGGATTTGCGATTATGTTCGGAGCAGGCGCCCTTTCGGGCCTACTTGGTATCGGTTCGGGTTCGCTCAAAGTCATTGCGATGGACCGAGCTATGCAGCTCCCTTTTAAAGTGTCCACGGCTACGAGCAACTTTATGATCGGCGTCACGGCTGCCGCGAGCGCGGGGATCTTCCTTAATCGCGGCTATGTCGAGCCCGGGATCGTCATGCCGGTGATGCTTGGCGTGCTTCTTGGGTCTATGGTCGGCGCCCGGT
The DNA here is from genome assembly GCA_035550555.1 of Fimbriimonas sp. Taxonomy (GTDB): domain Bacteria; phylum Armatimonadota; class Fimbriimonadia; order Fimbriimonadales; family Fimbriimonadaceae; genus Fimbriimonas. Next base: position 35,981 of record DASZPA010000176.1, on the reverse strand, counting down.
TCCTTGCTCGCCTGCCCGTCAATCACCTTCGGATCATTTTTGGCGTCGTCGTAGCTTGTGTGGCAGTCCAGATGGTTCTGCACGGACTGGGGGTAAAGGTTTAGGTGCCAGGCCAAGACGAGCAGCAGATCGACCTACTGGTAAGCGGAGTCCTGAAAGCCGGACTGATCGCCTCGTCGACCCTCGTCGGCATCGGAAGCGTCTTGTACTTGTTCAAGCACGGAGGTCAGCGTGCCGACTACTCCCATTTTCAACCCGTTCAAGGCTTCTTGAGGCTGTCCTCCGAGAAGCTCGGGAGATCGATCATCACGATCGGGATTCTGCTCTTGGTCCTGACACCCGTGGCAAGAGTCTTGCTCACACTCGTCGCGTTCGCCAAGTTGAAGGATCGCAGGTACGTCGCAATCGCAGCGATCGTGTCAACAGCCCTAATCGCCAGCATCGCCGGCGGCTTGCTAGGAATGCAGTAAGGGGGAAGGGGCAAGTTGGCAGGCGTCAAGTTGTCAAGTTGTCAAGTTGTTTCGATTGCAGGGTGTAAGAGAAAAGGGAACAGGTTGCCTTCAACCAACAGTGCTCGTTCTCAGCAGCCAATGCATACTTGACACCTTGACTCTTGCCAACTTGACTCTTGCCCCTACACCGCTACCGGCTGGCCTTCCTTGACGCTCCGATATCCCGCCATCGCGACTCGGGCGGCTTGAAGGCCGTCGTGCACGTTGGCCGGAACGTCGGTATCGTCCAGACAGGCTCGGACGAAGGCGTCGACCATAAGGGCGTCCAGGTTCGACCCGTAGCCGTCGAGACTGTACGTGGTCTTTCCTTCGTGATAGTGCTCCAGCCCGGCGCCGAACATATCGAGCTCGATGACGCCCTTCTCTCCGACGGCGGTCAGCGTCACGTCCCCCCAAGTCTTGAACGTCTGAGGCCGCGACCAGGAGGAGTCGAGAGTGGCGAAGACGCCGCTGGGGAATTCGAGCGTCACCATGGCCGTGTCCTCCCAATCCTGCCCGTACATGTTGTTGCCCGTCTGGGCTTGAACACGCACGGGTTCCTCTCCGAGCATGTCGCGCATCAGGTCGGTCACATGGACCGTGTGATCGATCATCGCGCCGCCACCCGAAAGCTCCTTTTGAACGAACCAGTCGAACGGACATCGCCCGCGATTGGTGCCCACCAGTGCTTTCACAGCCCCGATGTCGCCGTTCTTCACACGATCCTTCATCCGCTTGAAAGCAGGTGAGAAGCGGCATGGAAAGGCAGTCATTAGTTTGACGCCCGTGGCTTTGATCACCTCTTCCAACTTCGCCGCGTCTTCTTCCCGAGCCACAAGCGGCTTCTCGCAGAGGATGTGCTTTCCGGCCCTGGCGGCCTTTTCCGCCAATTCCAAGTGGCGGTTGTTCTCGCTGGTGACGCAGACCGCATCGACGACATTCAGGAGGTCGTCGAGGTAGCCGATGAAGGGCACGCCCGTCTGCTGCGCAAATGTCTCGCCCCGCGCCACTTCATCGTCCCAAACTCCGACGATGTTCGCGTCGTCTCGCTCCTTCATGCAGGCCACATAGCTCCAGATGTGCATATGGGCGGTGGTGAGAAGGCCGATTCGAAGGGGTGCTTGGAGTTGCGCCACGCCGAAAGGCTACCTTGGACGCCAGTCAAAGTTTTAAACTAGCAACTACATGAGCGTTGTGGCCGATGGCCCGCAAGAGAGCTTCTTCGTATCGGGCGGGACCATCCCTCCCGGCTCTCCCTCGTATATCGAACGGGCGGCGGATCGCGAGCTGTTGGAAGCGCTCCTGGGTTCCGAGTATGCCTACGTCCTGAACTCCCGGCAAATGGGCAAGAGTTCGCTGGCGGTCCGGACTATTCAGAAACTGCAAGACGCCGGGGTCGCCACCGGATTCGTGGATCTCACGCGCTTAGGCAGCACCAACGTGACCGCAGAGCAGTGGTACTCGGGCCTGCTCATGGAGATCGGCCGATCCCTGGGCCTTCGATCAGAAGCTGCGATGTATATCAGGGACCAAAAGGAACTCGGTCCATCCGCGCGTATCCTTGGATTTCTGCAGGACGTGGTTCTGACGAAGACTCAATCCGCGGTGGTGCTGCTGATCGATGAGATCGACGTCACCCGAAGCCTGCCATTTGCGACCGGGGAACTTTTCGCAGGTATCCGCCAGCTTCACAATGGCCGGGCATCGTCTCCCGAGATGAAGCGGCTGACGGTCTGCCTGATGGGGTCCGCGCTGCCTGGCAGCCTGATCGAGGACGTCCGGACGACCCCATTCAACGTGGGCCGTCGTATCGAGCTTCGCGACTTCACGCTCGAAGAGGCGATGCCCCTTGCCGCAGGCCTCGGAGAGAAAGGAGTCGAACGGCTGAAAGAAGTGATGGACTGGACCAACGGCCATCCCTACCTCACCCAGGCTCTCTGCGCCGATTATGCCAAAGAGCCCGGCGACGTCTCCAAGCTGGTCGCCAAGCGTTACCTGGGACAGCATGCGGTTCAGACCGACTCAAACTTGGCCGACGTGGGGAATCGACTACTCGGTCAAGGCGATCCGACCGTCACCGACCAGATTCGAGCCGACACGCTCACTCTTTTCTTGCGGATGCTCAAGAGCGGCGTTCCTGACGACGAGACGAACGAACCCGCCGCTCGCATCAAAATGTCCGGCGTCGCTCGCGTTAGTGACGGGAGGCTCGAGATGCGAAACGCGATTTATCGACACGTTTTTAGTCGAACATGGGTGCGCGAAAACATGCCGGCGCAGGAGGTTCGGCGCCAGCGGCAGGCGTTTTGGAGGGGTGTTGCCCGATCGACCTTGGGAACCGCGGCGGTCGGATTGGCGCTGATCGGATTCGCCCTAACAGTGAAGATGAACCTTAACCGGGTTGAAGCCCGCGCCCGCGCCCTGCAGAATCAGAACGGGCGCCTGCAGCAGCAGCTGGATGACTACCGGCTTGAAAACGTGACCTTGAGGCAATCGCTCGCTCGCTCGAGGCGAAGGATTGAGTGGCTCCAAGGACAACTGACCAGGCAGAAGCCGCCCTCCACCCCCGAAAACCGCTAAGAAGCATGACCTTAAGGAAACCCGCCAGGGTACCGAAGGAATATTCATGGACCAGGCGTCGCAACCTCTTGCCGGCAGAAAGGCGCCTGCAAGCATCGGCGGGATCCTCTTCTTCGTTCTTCTGCCTTTGTTGACCTGTCACTTGGGCGGATGTCTCCCAATGGCCCATGCGGCGCCGACGACAGGACTCGATGCCACGGTCCAGGCTTACAGGCAGGCCGGTCTACCTTGGGAGGCCAAAGATCTTCCATCTGTCCCTCATGTGCCGCTGGACCAAAACGCGGACTTCCTGATCCAAGAGTGCATGAACGCCCTCGACCACGATGTGGATGGGCTGGAAAAGCAGGCTGAAGACCTCGCCCAAGACGGCAAGTTCGACCAGGCCGCAAAGCTCCTTTCCCCTTTCTACGCACAGGCGAAACTTGCCAAGGAAGCGGTCCGAATGGGAAAGATTCGTTTCGAACACGATTGGGACGAGGGCCCAAGAGTCAGCTTCGAAGAGCTCGAAACCTACAGGCGCCTCGCGAAACTACTCTCCTACCGGGCTTTGTCGGAAGCCTCGCACGGACAAACCGATGCGGCGATCGACGACCTTCGCACCGCGCGCAAACTGCAGGATTGGTGCTCCCAAGGCGCCGATCTCATGCCCTACCTTATTCAAATGGCGGTAACGGTCATCTTGGATCGCGCTGAGCAACGGTGCGCGGCCATTTGGGCCAAAGATTCCGCAGCGTTGAACAAGCTCGAAAACCTCGAAGAAGAGCCGCGCGTTAAGCCAGACCTGACTAAGGCACTTCACGGCTCAGCGTTCTGGCTGGTTACCTCGTGTAGAAACTTCGACGTCCTTGGCGGACTGCCCCTGATTAAGGGATTAAAGAATGATGAGCCTGATCCGCGTCCAAACTACAGCCCAAAGCAGCTTAAGAGATCTGGTCTGCCGGACGATCCAACCGCGCGCGCTTATCTCGACCGAGTCCTGCGGTTCTGGATTGACGCGGACGCCATCATCAAAAGCGAGCAGGACGATCCGCGAAAGATTGCGCCCAAGATGGACCAACTAGTGGCGAAGTATTCGAAGTCGCACAGCGCAAGCGACGCGGTTCTTTCGGTCGAGCTTCCGGCATACACTGGACTGTTCCCAGCCGTTATGAGATGGACTGCCGATGCAGCCGTGACGAAAGCGCTCGTGAAAGCGATGGCGATCCACGCGGAAACCGGAAAGTTTCCGCCAAGCATCTCGCAGATACCAGGCGATTGGATCGATCCTTGCGGCGAAAAGCCTCTGCATCTGAAGCTTCAGTCCGGCGGAATCCGAATCTATAGTGTCGGCCCAAATGGAAAGGACGACGGCGGAGTCACGCAGCACGAGCGGGAAAAGGTCTCCAAAGGCAGCAAAGCTTTCGACATCGTCGCCGCCTATCCGATGCCGAAGTAAGCCAATGAGGGCCGAACGGCCCAGATGCGATACGGCGGCGCTTACAATGGTGCCGAACCAACGTCCATGGATCGAACGCCGCGCCCTCCTCGAAAGCTCTCGCCCGTCTTGACGGTGATCCTCGCATTGGGCGGAGTCCTTCTGCTCCTCTGTTGCGGGGGCGGGTATCTGCTGATCCGCTACGTCGGACCGTATCAAGCCGCGGGCGATCTCCCGGAGGCCGTTGCAGCCTATCGTCAGACCGGTCTGCCTTGGGAAGCCAAAGACTTGTCGCCGCAGCCTCCGGTTTCAAAAGACAAGAACGCTGCGTCGCTCGTAAACCGCTGCACTCTTGCTTTAAACCAAAAGTCCTTGGGCAAGGGCATCGAAAACATCAGTCAGCTAAGCGAGAAAGGTCAGTTCGCCGAAGCAGAGAAGGGCCTGATTCCCTTTGCCGAAGTGATGAAGTTAGGCGAGCAGGCGGCGCGCTTGGGGCGTGCCGACTTTGGACACGATTGGGACCAAGGGCCAAATGTGCTGTCTCCCGAATTGTTGACGTTCAAGGAAGTTTGCAAGCTACTTGCCGCCAGAGCCCAACTCGAGGCGGCACATGGGCAAGTCGGGTCTGCGATCCAAGACCTGCGCAACGCACGCAAGATAGGAGATTTGGCTTCCCAGAACGAGGGGCTTATTCCCATGTTGGTCCAAATCGCAATAGGCTCCATCTCCTGCAGGGCCGAACAGCATTGCGCGGAGTTGTGGGCTCAGGACGCGGCAGCCTTACGACGTCTCGATGCGTTGGAAGGTGAGAATCAGAGCGAACCTGACTTCCTGCACGCTCTTCGCGGTGAGGCGTAAATGAGCGTTGCCACATGCAGAAATCTCAAGGCGATGGGTGGGATCGAATCCTTTAAGGGAGATCTGTCCGGTGACCCAGATTCGGCGCCTCAACCTATCGACCCAAGCAAGTTACAGCGAACGGGGCTTCCGAGCGACGCGATCTCGCGAGGAATGATGGATCGTTGCCTCCGCTTTTGGGTTGGGGCGCACAACCTGACGGAGGTCGACAAAGGCGACCCCCAGCGTCTATCGAAGGATCTCGACCGACTGTCCGAAAAGTATTCCAACATCCATTCGACGAGCGACATTTTGGCCACTGTCTTGACCCCCGTCTACTCGCAGGCGGGCGATGCAGTCGTGAAGCTGAAGGCCACCCGCCTGGTGACCAAAGCGCTGGTTCTGGCGATGGTCATCCACACCAAAACCGGCAAGTTTCCGACGAGCCTATCCCAGATTCCGGGTGAATGGAAAGACCCCTTTAACGGGCAGCCGCTGCAACTGAAGGTGTCCGAAGGCGGAATCAGAATCTACAGCGTCGGCCCAGACGGGCAGGACGATGGCGGAGTAACGACGGAGGAGCTTCCGAAGGGCTGGAGGGCCGGAACCTCCCGCTGGGATATTGCTGCCGCCTATCCGATGCCGAAGAAGCCCTGAGTCGCGAGAACGGCGCGGCTTCGCTAGACTGAGTCGCCAGTGAGCGATGTCAGACCCTCCGGATCGCACCTTGTACGCCAGATCGGACTGGCCAGCGGCGTCTCTGTCGTAATCGGCTCGACTATCGGTTCAGGCATCTTTAAGAGCCCATCCGACATCGCCGGCCAATTGCCAGGGCCGTTGCCGATGCTTGGAGTGTGGCTGCTGGGGGGCCTCATCGTGCTCTGCGGCGCGTTGACCTTGGGCGAGGTCGGCGGCGCGTTTCCATATTCGGGCGGGCTGTATGTATTCGTGCGCGAGGCGTACGGACGGGTGCCCGCGTTTCTGTTCGGTTGGGCGCAGCTCGTGCTTCTTCGTCCCAGTTCCATTGGAGCAGTCGCGATCGTGTTCGGCCAATACTTGCTCCGCCTGACCGGCAAGCACGAGGGGGATCCCGGTTTCCTTCAGACCTCGGCCGCCTTCTCGGTGGCCGCAGTGGTGACTGTCACGGCTGCGAATTTGTTCGGCGTGAAGATCGGGACTTCGATCCAGAACCTCACGGTCATCGCCAAGACGGCGGGACTGCTCGTTCTGATTCTCTTGGCGTTCGCACTCACGAAGGGCGGCCACTTTTCGCCTGCCGTTCCCGCGGGCAGCTTCTCGGTCCCGATGTTCGGGTTGGCTCTCGTATCGGTTCTGTGGGCCTACGACGGCTGGGCGGACGGCTCTTACATCGGCGGCGAGCTTGTCAACCCTCGCAAGAACGTGCCGCGGTCGATCCTCTTTGGGACGCTGGCCGTCATCGCCGTCTACATCCTCGCGAACTTGGCCTACCTGAGTGTATTCTCGGTCCAAGAGATCGCCAAGAGCCCGATCATCGCGGCCGATTCGATGTCGAAGCTGGTCGGAGCGTGGGGCGTGACGTTCATCGTTGCCACCGTCATGCTCTCCACCTTCGGGACGCTGAACGGAACAGTGCTGACCTCGCCCCGCATCTTCTTCGCGATGGCAGAGGACCGGCTGTTCTTCGAGCCTCTTTCGTGGGTTCACCCGAGATTCAAGACGCCCTACGTCTCCGTGCTGATGACCGGAGTGCTCGGGATCGCTTACGTGATCGTGGCGACGATCATGAGCGGCTCCAAGGCGTTCGGAGCGTTGACCGATGCGTTCGTGATCGGCATCGTGCCGTTCTACATGCTCTCGGTCGGGTCGGTGTTCGTCTTTCGGCGGCGAGAGAAACGAAGGATCGCGGACGGCGGGCCATTGCCGGACTCGTTGGTCGATCCCGTTTCGGACGGCCACCTCGAAACACATCCGCACGCTTACAACCCGCCCGTCCACACCCCGCTCTATCCGGTCACGCCCATCATCTTTATCGCCGCAACGTTGTTCCTGCTTACGAACTCGCTACTGACTCCTGACTCGCGGAATCCCACGTTGGTGACGCTCGGCATCCTCTTGGCGGGTGTGCCGGTTTATTACGGCACCATCGCAAGACGATCGAACTAGCCTCAAACCATGCGTCCCGTGCGCTTATAATTCCGAAGAGGATTCAGTTGGCAAGGAAAACGCGCGACGCTGTCCGACTTCTTTCATTACTGGGCTCGTTGACGGTGCTTGGCTACGCCAGTTTCGCAACTCCGACATCCTCTACCAAGAAGCCCCTCCGCTTCGGCCGAGACGTGCGGCCGATCCTAAGCGAGCACTGCTTCAAATGCCACGGCCCCGACGTCGGCACCGCAGCCGCCGGATTGCGGTTCGATACGTTCGAACATGCCGCCAAAAAGCTGAGCGACGGCGCAGCGATCGTTCCGGGGAATCCTTCCGCTTCCCTGCTTCTCAACCGAGTTTCAGAGAAGGACCCCGAGATGCGGATGCCGCCCCCGGGCGCGGGCACTTCTGCGCTGACTCCCGAGCAGATCCAGATCCTCAAGGAGTGGATCGCAAGCGGGGCGAAGTATGAGAAGCACTGGTCGTTCGTCCCGCCCCAAATGCCGGCGATCCCCTCGGTCAGCGATCCCAAATGGGTGAGGAATCCGGTTGACAGCTTCGTGATGGCGAAGCTGGATGAGGCGGGCCTGAAGCCGGAGCAGGAGGCGGACAAGAATACTCTGGCGATGCGCGCGTCGCAAACGTTGACCGGTCTTCCGCCCACTCCCGAGGAGCTCGACGCCTACCGAAAAGACGATAAGCCGGGCGCTTACGAGCGCTATGTCGATCGGCTCTTGGCCAAGCCGGAGTATGGCGAGCATGAGGCTCGTTACTGGCTGGACGCGGTCCGCTATGGCGACACGCACGGCTTGCAACTCGACAATGAGCGCTCGATCTATCCCTACCGCGACTGGGTGATCCGCGCGTTTAACGGCGACCTGCCTTACGACAAGTTTGTGAAGTGGCAGGTGGCAGGCGATCTGCTGCCCAAGCCCACCACCGAGCAGCTCATCGCGACCGGATACGTGCGCTGCAATCTCACTTCCAATGAGGGCGGCGCGATTCCGGAGGAGTTCCTGGCGCGCAACACGTTCGATCGCGTCGACACGACCTCGACGGTTCTGCTCGGCCTCACCGTCGGGTGCGCCAAGTGCCACGACCACAAGTACGACCCGATCAAGCAGCGCGACTATTACGGGCTTTACGCCTACTTCGACAGCACCCAGGACGAGCCGCTCGACGGCAACATCGCTCTGCCGCCCCCGTTCATCCGTGCCACGACCCATGACGACGAGAAGCGGCTAGCTTCGATGAACGCGAGAATGGAGCGGCTGAAGGAGAAGGTCGATCCCGCAAGGGCCGCCGAGTGGCTGGCGCAAAGTCAGCCGCCGTTGCCGACGAGCCGGGATTGGCAAATCAGCCCCGTCTACAGCGAAGCATCGTTCGACGCTGCTTTCGACAAGCCGGAACCAGGAGAGCCAGGGCAGCCGGATGCCGCTTGGAAGCCGTTCAAGTTCGAGCTTGGCAAGGACTTTCCGAACCTGATTGGGAAGGACAACTCATCCGTTTACGTTCGGGGCGTTGTTCACTATGCCAAAGCCGGGGCAGTCACGCTCCGCGTTGCGAGCGACGATGGAATCCGCATCTGGCTCAACGGAAAGCTGATCCATTCGCACAAGATTGGCCGCGGCATCGATCAGGGGATCGACGAAGTCAAAGCCGAGGTTCGGGCCGGCGATAACGAGCTGGTGGCCAAGCTGGTCAATGGCGTATCGGTCGATGGGCTGGACATCCACGTTGGAAGCAAAGAGGCTGAGACGGCCGATAGGGCTCTGACGGGATACCGACAATCACCAACCGATCCTGGGGCGATCTCGAGCCTCAAGGAGATTTTCCTGGCGTCCAGCGCCTCGGAAGATGCGAACGAGTTTCGCCGGATTCGGTTCGCTAAAGAGAAGTTCGAGGCGGCCATCCCGATGACGCTCATCGCTCGCGAGATGGATACGCCCCGTCCCACCTTCATCCTTAAGCGCGGCCAGTACGACCAACCAGGCGATGCGGTGCAGCGCCACATCCCGCCGGTGCTTGGCCAACTCCCCGTAGACGCTCCCAACGACCGGCTCGGACTGGCCGATTGGTTGACCGCGCCGTCCAACCCGCTCGTCGCAAGGGTGTTCGTCAACCGCCTTTGGCAGCAGCATTTCGGGACTGGGATCGTGAAAACCGTCGAGGATTTCGGAAGTCAGGGCGAATGGCCGGAGAACCAGCCGCTCCTCGACTATCTCGCGGTCACTTTCCAGAAGGACGGCTGGAGCGTGAAGAAGCTGAACCGGCTGATCGTGACTTCCGCGGCGTTCCGGCAGAGCTCTCGCATCACTCCCGCCAAGCTGGCGAAGGACCCGGAGAACCGCTTGATCTCGCGCGGGCCACGCTTCCGCCTGGATGCCGAGGTGATCCGTGACAAGGCCCTGATGGACGGCGGACTCCTAGTGGAGCGGATCGGGGGCCGTGGGTTCAAACCGTATCAACCCGACGGTCTGTGGGAGTCGAGCTCGGATCCCGCCAGCGGAACCCACTTCTATGTGCGCGATCACGGCGGTTCGATCTACCGCCGCAGCATGTACCTGTTCTGGAAACGCACCAGCCCTCCGCCGGTGATGATCACGCTGGATGCGCCGTTGCGGGACACCTGTATCGTGCGGCGAAGTACGACCAACACGCCGCTTCAGGCGTTAGCCGTGCTGAACGAGACCGCCTTTCTGGAGGCGAGCCGAACGATGGCTGCACGCGTGCTGAAAAAGCCCGGCGACGATGAGCAACGGCTGAAGAGGCTTTACAACCTCACCCTGGGCCGCGCGCCCAAACCGTTCGAGAAGTCGCTGCTGGAGAAAGCCCTAACACGATATAGAACGCAGTACGACCAAGACCCCAAGGCAGCCGAGAAGCTGTTAAAGGTGGGCGATTCGCCGCAATCGAAGTCGATTCCGCCCGCCGAGCAAGCATCTTGGATGATCGTTTGTTCCAGCCTGATGAACACCGACGAGTTTTTAACTCAGCACTAGCCATGAACCCAATCGACGAAGCCGAACTGATCATGACGCGGCGGCAGCTCTTCGGCCGAACGACCCTCGGCATCGGCACGGCCGCGCTGAGCCGCCTATTGGCGATCGGTGGGTTGGGAGGCATGATGGAGCTGGCATCTGCCTTCGACGGCCATAAAGGCCTGGCCGGCTTTCCCAGCTTCGCCCCGAAGGCGAAGCGGGTGATCTACCTGTTCATGAGTGGCGGTCCCAGCCAGCTCGATCTTTGGGACTACAAGCCGAAGTTGAACGACCTGTTCGACAAGGACCTCCCCGACGACGTGCGACGCGGCCAGCGGATCACCACCATGACCAGTGGCCAAACCCGGTTCCCCATCGCGCCCTCCAGCTACAAGTTCTCGCAGTACAAGAACCAGGACGACGGCATCTGGGTGAGCGAACTGCTGCCGCACACGGCGGGGGTGGTGAACGACTTGTGCGTGATCCGCTCCATGTGGACCGAGGCGATCAACCACGATCCGGCGACAACCTTCATCCAGACCGGAAGCATGCTGCCTGGGCGACCCAGCATGGGCGCCTGGGTGAGCTACGGCCTAGGCAGCATGAATGAGGACCTGCCGACCTACGTGGTGCTGCACAGCAAGGTTTCCAGCGGCAAGCCGAACCAGCCTGTCTACCCACGACTTTGGGGCACGGGCTTTCTGCCAAGCGAGTATCAGGGCGTCAGCCTGCGTTCGTCGGGCGACCCGGTTCTCTATCTGAAAGATCCCGACGGCATGGACCGCAAGACACGCCGAGCGATGCTGGACGACGTCGATGCGCTGAACCACGGTGAGCTCGAATCGTTCGGCGACCCCGAGATTTCGGCGCGCATCTCTCAGTACGAGCTTGCCTATCGTCTCCAAGCGAGCGTCCCGGATCTGATGGACCTGAGCAAGGAAACTCCAGAGACTTTCGAACTGTACGGCAAGGACGCTCACGAGCCCGGCACCTTCGCAGCGAACTGCCTGCTGGCACGCCGCATGGTCCAGCGAGGCGTGCGGTTCATCCAGATCTTCCACCGAGGCTGGGACCTGCACACGAATCTCGTTCCCGACCTGCCACAGCAGGCCAGAGACGTCGACCAGGCCTGCGCCGCGCTCATCAAGGACTTGAAGCGCACGGGACTGCTGGAGGACACGCTGGTCGTGTGGGGCGGAGAGTTTGGGCGGACCGTCTACTGCCAGGGCCCGCTCTCCCACCAGAACTACGGCCGCGACCATCACCCGCGCGCATTCACCGTTTGGATGGCTGGTGGCGGCGTCAAGCCGGGGATCGTCTACGGCCAGACGGACGACTTCGGCTACAACATCGTCGACAAGGACGGCCACGTCATCGACCCCAGCGTGGACAACTTCACCCCCGGCGCCGTGCATGTTCACGACCTGCAGGCGACGATTCTGAACCAGCTTGGCATCGATCACACGAAGCTGACCTACCGCTATCAGGGCCGCGATTTCAGATTGACGGACGTCCACGGACACGTCGTCCACGACCTTCTGGCGTAAGCTTGGAGAATGAGTCTTCTCGCTCTGGCCCTCGTTGTCGCTGCAGGTCCCAAGCCGCTTGCCCAGGTTCCCCACTTTAACGGCAAGTTCGTTTGGATCAAGTTGGGCAAAGTGCCGACGGGAAGCCTAGCTCACGCAAAGGTAATCGCATTGGACCTCTCAATCCCGCGCGATGTGCGGTTGAAGAAGGACGGGAACGGCAACCAGTGGTTCACCTTCATCCTCGCCGACCAGGGCAGCGACTGGAAGTGGCATCAAAGCACCGGCGCGGGCGTCCTGCCGGTCAAGGGCGGGGTGGTCAAGGCGGGAACCTACACGCTCGAAATACCCACCACGGGCCTGCCGGCATCGGTACTTCGAGACAGACAGCAGACTGTGAGCCTTGGTCCGGGCACCTCAGGTCTGATGGCGCCCGCATCGTTCACGGTCCTTCGTCTTCGCGGCCGCTAAAGCGTGAATCCGTCGGGATCGAGCCTCGTCCGACCCTTGATGCTGTCGGCTCTCATGTTCGCCCTCGTGCTCCAGTCGGAACCACCGATCGGGGACATTGTGCGAAATCTGCCCGAGCCGATCCCAGTTTCGATAGGGCCGGCCCAGAGTTGGTCGATTCGCGAGGTGCCGAAGCCTCGTCCACGAGGGATCGAGATCGCGGATTCGCTTAAGGGCGTGACTGTCAAGGTCGGCGGCAGGAAGGTTTCGATCCGGCCGACTGACCGGTACGAGCACGTCGACGCCGTCAGCAGGGGCGGGGATGGATCGCTCCTGATCTCGCGGGGGCACAGAGATGTGCGCTGGTCTGGGGCTGATTCAATCTGGTACCGAGGCGAAGAGAGCGAGGTCCCCGGTGGGATTTCGATCTATCGCGACCGGCTGAACTATGCGGCGGCCACCGTCGACGACGTGAACGCGCTCGGTATGCCTCTCTCGGCCCCGAAATCGTTCTATGTCGAACACGGAAAACGCCACGAGCTCGGCTTCGGCACGGTACGTTTTTGGGGAGGTGGCGGACTTTTCGCGCTCGACGTCCCGGTCGACGAACGGTTACGGCCCAGTGGCTACGAGTTCACGACAGGCACTCTTTTGCGGATCGTCAGTCCGAACTATCACGCATCGTTCCCGGGTTGTGACTTTCTAGGGCGCGAGGCGGATGGAACGATTGTGATGGTGACCGGTATCGGCGACGGCTCCGCAGGCAATGCGTTCAAATACGCGAACAAGCGAGCCTCGGCTGTAACGCTCGTCATACGGTGGCGCGAGGGCAGTGTACTCAGCGTGTGGGAGTTGCCTCCCTCCTGGACCGTTGTCGGACGATCGCCTGCCGGCTGGCTCCTGGCTCGGAAAGTTCGACCTCTGAAAAACGCATTCGAAAACCTGAAACCGGGGACTTCGATGAAGGAAATGCAGGCGATGATGGCCGCGGATAACGACACTGGCGAACAGGATTGGTCGATGGGGTTCCTTCGCGGCGTCAGATTGACCCCGCTGCGATTCACCCGTCCGCCTGGCACTGAGAAGCTCCTTTGGAGAAACGGCGATGAAGAGTACGGCGGCGCCACGGCCCTGCGGATTCACGTCTTCCGTGGAAACATCGACCGATGGTTTCGGCTCTCGTTGCCTGCGCGCCGAAGCATGAGCCGGGTTGATTGGTAAGAGTGGCTTACAATGAAGTCCGCGAATGACATGATCAAGGGGCAGTTTCATGAGGAATGCTCGAATGCAGTTCCAGTAGCCTCAGGGGGTTCTCCGGAGTTGAGGTTCTCCGAATGGGCATTGGCTCCCACCTTGCCTCTGCATGAGCAGCTGAAACGTCGGACGAAAAGGTGGCCCACCGTTATCTGCTTTGGAGCGATTTTCATCTCGATCTGCTGGTACATAGATTCGCGCGAAACGACCAACATCGGGCGGCTCTTCTATATCAGCTCTTTGTGGTTTGCTCCCGTGGCTACCCTCAATGCCACAACCAACAGACACAAGCCCTATTCGGAGAGCCGTCTGCTAGACGACCTGACCGAATACCATGCACGGGTCCGAGTCGCGTATTCGATCGAGGGCGGCCTTCTCTATGGAGAAGATCTTGGGATCGTGCATTTTGAAGAAGGTTGGATGATTTTCGAGGGTGAGAGAACGCGGTTTTCGCTTCGGACCTGCGACACCTTTGGAGGAGTCATCCAAGAAAAGAAGACCTACTTCAACGCGAGACTAATCGTCCCAAGTCCAGTGGGCCGAGTCTTCGTGGACCTTACTGACCTAAGAGCAAAGGACAATCCATCTGTTCTTCCAATAGCCGGCATGCTTGGTGTTTTTTGGAACGCTGGTGCCGTTCCAAGGGGATTTCCGATCCTCCCGCCGATCACGCCACCGCAAGAGGCGGAACTCGACCTATCGAAGCGTCTGCGCAAATTGAAGATTTGGACGGTAGGTGCGACCGGAATTCTGGCTGTCGATGCTTTGGTTTGCCTGCCTGGCCGTACTTGGCAGGTGAGTCTTATGTCATTTGAAGTTTTCCGCTTCGGAATATTGGTCTTGATGGTTACAATCCCGCTTCTCGTTCGACTCGTTCCTCACATGCGACTTCTAGAAGAGTTAAGGGAAGGTCGGCGTGCGTCGCCAGCGCCAAGCACGATTTGGAACACGGACTTAAATAAGCTGCTTTTCGGTCGGCACTCCAAGCAGCAGACGTCGGCGCACCGAAGGCGTTAGGTTCCGGAACGAGGCTTGCATCCGTTCATCGAAAGGTAAACCCATAATCGGCAATGGCGACGTTGTTCACGAAGATCATCAACCGCGAGATTCCCGGCGACATCGTCTACGAGGACGACAAAGTGGTGGCGTTTCGGGACATCGACCCACAGGCGCCGGTCCACATCATCCTCGCGACGCGCACCGAGATTCCTGGATTGGCGGGCCTGCCTGACGAGGGCGACCATCTCGCCATCCTGAACGCCGCGAAGAAGATCGCGGAGCAGGAGGGGTTGGAGAGCGGCTATCGGCTCGTCATCAATCAGGGTCCGGACGCCCAGCAGTCCGTCCCCCACCTCCACGCGCACCTTCTCGGAGGCCGCAAACTGGGCTGGCCCCCAGGTTAGCCTTTGGAGCGCGAGCGGCCTGACGGCGCTTTGAATTGCGCTGGAGGCACACCTCTCAATCCGGAAGGTCCAACAATCGCAAGGGTACCGTTGGAATGTAGCCGCGACGCGGGTCGTGCTTATCCCTGTACACATCTTGCAACGCGAGATTCTCCTAGCGCCGAAGGTGCGACTCATGTACAGCCTGGTGTGGAGCGGTGAAGCAAGCGCAACCCCAGGCGGAATATGAATCGCACCTTGGGCGCTGGGGAAGCCCTTTCCGATTCAACTGAAGAAGATGTGGGTAAGGAGAAGATGGCACGTGGTCGCGTGAACCTCCTGATGGGCCCCCGGGATTCAACTAAACCCGCTTCGGCATCGAATACGTTTCCTGGCGACCACAGGCCGCCACGTCGCGGCTACATTTCATGGAGTGATCCAATTCCGACTCCATCCAACACTCTCCCGGCCAGAAAGACGGCCAAAACGGACATACAATATCCATCAATGAGCGCTCGCCAGATCGTACATATCGATATGGATGCGTTCTATGCGTCGGTCGAGCAGCGCGACGATCCGAACTTGCGCGGCAAGCCGGTGGTCGTTGCTTGGCTGGGTAAGCGATCTGTCGTTTGCGCGGCCTCTTACGAGGCGAGGAAGTTCGGCGTGCGATCGGCCATGCCGGCGATGACGGCCGAGCGGCTGTGCCCGACGGCCGTCTTCATCCCTCCCGACTTTTCCCGCTACCGAGCCGTATCGCGCCAGGTGCGAGAGATCTTCCTGCGCCATACAGACAGGATCGAGCCACTCTCGCTCGACGAGGCATATCTGGACGTCACCGGCAAATGCGGTCTCGACGTGGCAACCACCATCCGGAGCCAGATCCGAGAGGAGGCGAGCCTTACGGCTTCAGCCGGGGTCGCTCCAAACAAATTCTTGAGCAAGATCGCGTCCGATTGGCGTAAGCCGGATGGGCTTTTCGAGATCCGTGAGGCGGATATCGAGGAGTTCCTCTATCCGCTCCCATTAGGTCGCCTACCGGGAGTTGGGAAGGTCACGGAAGAGAAGCTGGCGCGCATCGGCCTGCTAACCGTGGGCCAGCTTCGGGCTATGGCGCTGCCCTGGCTGGAGAGGGAGTTCGGGCGCCATGGGAAACGACTGTACGAGTTGGCTCGCGGAATCGACGACCATCCCGTGGAGACCGATCGGCCCACGAAATCGATCTCGGCCGAGGACACGTTCGAGACCGATATCCCCATTGGCGAGACCACCCAAACCATCGTGCGGCTGGGCGAGCGAGTCTGGCAAGCGGCATGCAACGAAGAGCGCGTCGCGCGGACGGTCGTGCTCAAGCTGAAGTCGAGCAGCTTCGAGATCTTTACCCGCAGTCACACCCCCGGAACTCCGGTCTCGTCTGGAGATGAGCTTGTCGAGATCGCGCTGTGGCTTCAAGAGCGAACCGGCCTGGATCCGAATCTGAAGTACCGGCTTGTCGGCGTCGGGCTGAGCAATTTCGCCGACGCGGAAGCGACTCCCGCACAGCCGAGCCTCTTCTAGCGCCCCGTGTTAAGATGCCATTAAATGTCTTGCCCCGCTCGCCAACCTTCAACCCAATCCGAGACCCAACGTAACCATTGTTAAAGATGCAACCTGAGCATCGAGATCTGTGGGATCGGATCGAGCGGCACGAGTTGGACCGGCCGGGCGCATCGTTTCCGTTCTCCGCCAAGCTCGCCAAAGAGAATCGCTGGTCCCGCGAGTTCGCGCAATTGGCGATCCGCGAGTACAAGCGGTTCGTTTTCCTGGGGATGGTCGCCGGTCATCCGGTCTCTCCCTCTTACGACGTGGATCAGGTGTGGCACCTGCACATTCAGTACACCGAAGATTACTTCAAGCGGTTCTGCGGCGAGACACTTGGCCGCATGTTCCACCACAACCCTTCGCAAGGCAGCGCGGAGGAGACGGCCAAATTCGACGACTGGTACGTGAAGACGCTGGAAAGCTACGAGCGGTCCTTCGGAGAGGGACCACCACAGAGCATCTGGCCGAAGCCGGGAAGGCAGTTCGACCGAGCGAACAAGCGGGACGAGGTCGACCGTGATACCCACTGGGTGATCCGAAAGCCCCGGCTCAAGTCGCTCCAATGGATAGCGCTGCTGCTTCCAATCGCCGCTGCGATCGGGTGTGCCGAGGCGGGCCAGAGTAGCAATCCGCTCGACTACACGGGCCCCGAGTTCCTGCAGTTCTTTGTAGTTCTGGAGATCTTCTGCGGAGTGGTTGCCGGAATCCTTCGATACCAACTGCGGACTCCCAACGCTTCATCCAAATCTCAGATTTCACTCGACCCAGACTGCACCGCATACCTGTCCGGCGGAAGGGCGCAAGCCGCGAACGCCGCCGCAGCCGGACTCCTCAGCCGAGGAGCCATCCAACTCGACAGTACGACCAAAAGAGTCTTTCCAGCGATGGACGACCTTCAAGGCGGCACGAACCTGGAGCATCAGATCTTTAACTGGCTGAAGCGTTGCGGCATGGCGTCGGCCTGGACGTTAAGCAAATCCCCGGGGCTGGATTTGTCGGCCGTCGAATCGGAGCTTTACCGCCAGGGAGTGCTGGTGCTTCCCGCCCAAGCCGCCAAGGCCGTGCTGCTTCCGTTGGCCGTCTCGATGGTGGCGCCAGTCATCGGCCTCATGAAGATTCAAGTGGGGCTTTCTCGCGGCCGGCCAGTCGATTTCTTGGTCATGCTTTGCATCGTTTCAGTCCTCGTGAACCTGATCGCTTTCGCCCGCAAGCCTCGCCGAAGCCGCTTGGGTGATTCGGTCCTAGCGGACATGCGGCAGCGCTACCTCTACCTTCGAAACGTTCAAGCCGCCGCGGTCGCGCCGAGTTCGGAAGAGCTGATGCTGACGGTCGGACTCTTTGGAGTGATGGCACTCAACAACGGTCCTCTCGACTACGCCACGTCGTCCCTCCAGCCGGTCCAGACCTCATCCGGAATCTCGAGCTGCGGTTCCAGTTGCAGCTCCGGCAGCAGCTGTGGCGGCGGAGGGGGCTGCGGGGGTGGAGGCGGCTGTGGCGGATGCAGCTCGTAACACCGAACAAAGCTTGGGTGGCAATTCTGGCTTCGTAGCAGAACATGCACCAGGCAGGCTCCGACCATGATTTGTGGCGACCAACCGCTGAAGACAAAGTGCTCTGGGCTCGCCTCCCGCAGCATCTACATTAGCGCCGCCTAAGCTGCGCTTCCATCAAGACGACGGCGTATGGGTTCCAGGTCGACATCACGAAGCAGATGCGTGCGCCTTCGTCCGTCTTCTTGAAGAACCTTGGGATCATGTATGGGCCGTACTCGCCGCCGAAATCCTTCTCCCTGCCAGAATCGTTCAGCCCGTCGCCGGAATTCGCGATGTGCATGAACTTTCCGTACCCTTCATTTGGATCGAATAGAGTTACCGGTTCGCTCCAAGGCCCAGTGGGCTGTTGGGAGGTTCGCAGTTGGATCCCTCGTGGGTGACCGCTGTTGTAGGTCATCAAGTAGAGCTTGAGCGGAGCACACCACTCGACGGAAAGTTCTCCGACCTCGTCGTGATGGACCAACGGCTGGGCATCGTTCTCATCCGCAGACCACCCCGTGCCGTTCCAATAGCGGATCGTCGATCGGTCTTCAACCGATGATAGGGGCATGCACGCCAGTCGCGGGCTGCTTCGCCGATACTCCCGGCCGCTCGCGAACATCAGCAACGCTTTGCCGTGATCGAACGGCAGGCTTGGCGTACGCGAAGCGTCGACAATCACCGGCGCAACGTTTATGAAGTGATTCGACGAAAGGTCGTAAACCTTTGTCCAGGACTTGGCGTCGTCGCTTCGCGCCAAGACGGTGCGCCCCATGATCTCGCCGTGAGGGCCCCGTGAGTGGTCCGTCGTGTAGTAGCAGTACATGTGATCGCCCGCGCTGAAGCCGCCTGTGGGCACTTCGAAGCCTGCAAGCGAGACTCCCGGAATGTGGACGGCCAAATACTTGCCGTCCTCAGCTTTGACAAAGTCGAGCGGAAGCCCATGATCGGGGTTCCGAGCGTCGCTAAACGCGATCGCGTCTCCGTCGACCGGACGATCGGCCGTGAACGGTCCCACGGGCCATGTGTCGCCGAACAGAAACACCAGCTTTCCCTTGTGCTCGAATGACGCTCCGAGGTCGGTCCCGCGGATGCCGGCGCGAGTCTCGGTCTGGTTATCGGTGGGTCCATGCTTCTGCCGATCTGTCTCGCCGATGATCTGCGAAATCTTTCGGACAGAAACAACGTCCACCATGGGCTGTGGTCCGGCAAAGGCCGGGAATAGAAGAAACGAGAGCATTATGTGCAGGGAATAAAGAGAGGGGCGTGCGAGACCGCCCCTCTTGGCACTTACTGATTGGCCGGCGGCGGCGTGGCATGGGGCTTGTTGGCTCCCATAAACGCCTGCCTCACGCTTGCCGGCATCGACTCGGTGGTTTGAACCTGTGGGCCGCTACTCGCCTGGCGAAACAGGAAGATGCCCGCCACGATGAGCACGACGACAATGGCTCCTGCAACAACTCCTGGTGGAATAGACTGCTTAATGGTTCTCCTCCTTTAGCTTCGACAGGCGACGACCGGATCTTGGCTCTTGTCGTCCTGGGCTGTCCAGTCGCTCGGGCATGAGCTGTACATGCGCTTGGACTTCGCATGGGTATCGCAGTAGGTGATGTTGTTTTGACCGTTAAAGGCCCCAGCCTTGTTCGCGTCGGTTAAGTCCCAACCGTAATAGCCAATCGACATGTAGCCGCAAGGGAGAGTTCCGTTGACTTCCAAGTCGCGGTCGCCCACGTTCCACAGATCGGGGAACTTCGCGTTGATGAACATGAACGTCTCGGCGACCAGAGCGACCGAAGAAGCGTTCACGTTCTGCCCGTCCGGGCGGATCACGCCATAGTGGCCCACGCCGTTGGAGCCGTCCGTCCAATTGGCGAACTGCCCGCCACAGTTGCCCCAGGCATACTGCTCGGTGTTGTTCGCGCCGTATGAGATGTCCATGTAGTAGCTGCCGGGCGTCGGCTGCTTCGCGAGGCCGTTCTGATAGAGCTGATTCCAGTCCCAGGTCGGCCAGTCCGTGCTGGTCCAGCGAAAGCCGTAAGCTGGCGAGCTGAACATCGGCGCGCTCTTGATATACGGCATGAGCATGTTATAGAAGTGAACGTCGCCCGTCGGGGTTCCATAGTGCGCCGGCGAATGATAGACGTCGTCGTAGTCGTTCAAATAGAGCGCTTCGGCGATGCCCATCTGCTTCAGGTTCGAGAGGTCGCTCGTCTTTTTGGCAGCGAGCTTGGCCTGTGCAAATACAGGGAACAGAATGGCGGCAAGTATCGCGATAATCGCGATGACAACGAGGAGTTCGATGAGTGTAAATGCGTTTCGCTTCATTGCGTCTCCAACAATTGAGATCTAGATAGATGGAGCCCCCAGGGGCAAAGAAAGAGATGAGTCGAGAATGGCTTTTGAATCCTCGGCAGGATGAAACAAGGCAGGCACGCGAATCGGCCCCGTGGGGACCGTTTCCCTCCGCATGAGAGCCCTCAACCGAGCCACGGCGGTGGAACTGACCACCCCCATCTGCTGGACTACGCGATCCATTCGGTAGGGTTGACGAAAAAAGGCAGGTCCAAAATCGTTATAGGTGGCGATGCCAAAGTCCAGCCCGACCACAAGTCCAAGGGTCCGGCAAGCTTCGCTCAAGCCCACCGCCAGCCAGTCTTGAGCGCAAAATGCTGCAGTGGGAGGCTCGGGCAGAGCGCGCATGGCTACGAGCGCATCGCAGACCGACTGGATCATGCTCTCGTCGTTACTGCCCAAGTGGATGGGAATCCAGCGTTCGTAAGGCTTGGTGGAGTACCCGAGCGGCTCAACGGCGCTCCGGTAGCCTAAAAACCGTTCGCGGATCGATTGCGCATGATCGTTGTTGGTTCCGAAGAACGCGATTCGCTGATGTCCGCGATGGATCAGCTCTGAAACCGCTCGCTGCGAGGCTTGAACGTTGTCGGTAAGCACGACAAGCTCTTCACAGCCTCGAGGAGCTCGGTCGACAAGCACCAACGGATAGCCTGTCCTCGCGAGCCCCACGAAGACGTTCGCGTTGACGTCGCCGTCACAGGGGTAACAGATCACTCCGTCCACCTCGTCGGCGAGCTTCAAGAGCTGCTCGGCCTCTCGTTCATGGTCGTTGCGAGAGGTCGCGACCAACAGCCGAGTCTCGTCGCCCAGCGTCTGCTCGATATGGCTCATGATGTCGGCCTGAAGCCGGTTTGAGGTGAAATCAACCAGATAGGCGACCTGGTTCTTCACCGAAGTAGGCTTTTGGTTGGCAACAACCGTGCCCCAACGCCGCTGGCGGACCAACAGCCCTTGACGTTGGAGCTCACTTAGCGCACGATGGGTGGTGTGGCGCGAAACCTTCAGCCGGAGAGCCATGCTCTCCTCGGATTCCACACGGGTCCCCGGGAGCAGCTCACCCGCTTGGATCTGCTTTTGGATGTCTTCTGCAATCCTGCGCCACGTCATCGTTCGCACGTCAGAAGCATCATACAGCAGATTTCCTCAACAATTGATTCTTTTGTGTATGCAAAAGAAAGATTTGTTTCTATACTGGGAGTGAGGCATGTTCGAAGACGAACAGATTAACGGGTCAGGTGGCGGCGCGTGATCCTTCGCGCTTGCACGTTGTTAGTGCTGCTTTTCTTCGCGGTGAAGCTATTTACGCACCCCGCACCACCTGCGGAGACCTCCAAGGGACCCGTCACGATCGAGATGTGCGTGTGGGGGATGCCCTTTGAGAACGACCTCTATACCAAGATCTATATCCCTGAGTTTGAGAGGGAAAACCCGAACATAAAGGTCCGGTTCAACCACTTCGAGGATTACGACAACCGAGTTTTGCTCAGCCACGCCGGCGGGATTGCTCCAGATGTGATCCGAGAGGGCCTCGAGAGCAGCATGGCGTGGACCCGCCGCGGCATGAATCTTCCGCTAGACAAGTTCATCGACGGTCCGGACGGGATCGACCGCAAAGACTTCATTCCAATGCTCTGGCAGGGCATGACCTACAAGGGCGTTACCTATGGCGTTCCGCAGGACATCAACATCTTCGGTCTCTTCTACAACAAGGACATCTTCGACAAAGCCCACATGGCTTATCCGAACGACAAGTGGACCTGGGACGATCTGAAGAGTGCGGTCGACAAGCTCACCATCGGGAAGCCGAACGATCCAAATCCACAGCAAAAGGGACTCGAGATGGCCTGGGGCGGCGATCTGTTCCGGCCTTTTCTCTACGAGGCCGGTGGGCATATCTGGGACGGAGACAAGGCGGCTTTCGACTCGCCCGAAGCCGCGAAGGCTCTTGCCTTTTACCGCTCGCTTATGAAGACGTATTCGCTTACTCGGTCCAACCAAGGGCGTGGGGGTCTGGGGCCCGACAAGTTCTTCGGCACAGGACGCGTCGCCATGTACATCGACGGAAGCTGGATGGTCCCTTCCGTGACCAAGAACTCCCCAAACATCCGGTTCGGCGTTGCCCCGATGCCGCGGGGAAAGTTCGCGAAGTCGGTAAGCGGAAGCTGTAGCTGGGAGATCGATCGCGACTCAAAACACCCGGCAGAGGCATGGAAGCTGTTGAAGTTCCTGAGCAGCGAGTGGGCGCTCAAGAAGTATTGGCAATCGCTTTACGTGGCGCCGCCTTCACGCTGGTCGGCGCTGAAGTCGAAAGAATTCACGCAAGTCACCGGCATTGCCGGAGGGCCAATCAGCCTGACCGATCCCCAGGTTTTCAAGGACCGCTGCTCATGGATCCCCGATGTGCTGCAGCACGGCTGGACCACTCTTGAATATGCAAGTCCCTACACCGGACGCATGATGGTCCACTTCAACGAGGCAGTGGATAAGGTGCTGATCGAAAACGGCGACCCGGCAGCGGCCCTCAAGAAGGCGGCTCAGGAGACGGACGCGGAGATCGCTGAGTCGAAGAAGAGCGAGAATGCACCGTGAGGCCTCGAAGATCAAAGGTGAGCTACGGCTGGGAGTTCATCGCGCCGGCCCTCCTGATTCTTGGCTTATTCGTAATTGTCCCGTGCATTTGGGGCATCGGCCTTAGCTTCACTCGCTACGACGCCATCAATTCAGTCCACTTCACGGGGGTTGCCAACTACGCCCGTCTCGCCGGCGACCCGATGGTCTCGCTGACCCTCAAAAAGACCGCCCTTTATGTCCTGCTGACTCTCCCGACTGGTCTCGCCCTGTCCCTTGCGATTGCGCTGGCGCTTAACGCCAAGTGGTTTGCAGGCAGAAGCGTGGTGCGGGCACTCTATTTCCTGCCGAACGTAACCAGCCTGGCGGCAGTCGCGTTCGTGTGGCAATGGATCCTCAATCCCGAGTTTGGCCTGATGAACGCGGGCCTCCGTCTGCTCCACCTCCCCAGCTTAGGTTGGCTCAGTGACCCTGTTCTGGCGATGCCATCAGTCGCCGCGGTGAGCATTTGGCAGGGTCTGGGCTTCACCGTGCTGATCTACCTCTCGGGACTTCGAAACATCCCTGAGGAAGTGTATGAGGCTGCGCGAATCGACGGGGCAGGCGGTTGGCCGACGTTCGCCAATATCACCTGGCCGTTGCTTACTCCCACCACGATGTTCCTTTCGATCATGGGGATGATCGGCGGGTTCCAGGTGTTTCAGAGCGTGTATATCATGACCGGCGGCGGTCCGCTCGATGCCACCCGCGTGTACCTGTTCTATCTATGGCAATCCGCGTTCCAGAACCTGGAGCTAGGCTATGCGTCCTCCTTGGCCGTGGTGTTATTCATTATCGTCATGGCCCTGACTGGGCTCCAATGGGCGTTCTATCGCAGGAGGCTCGAGACGTGGGCGTGAAGCTTGGGCGATCGGTGGTGTGGATCGTCGTCACTCTCGGGGCCTTGGCGATGCTGGCGCCGTTCCTATGGATGGTGCTCACTTCCCTCCGGACGG
Organism: Fimbriimonas sp.; assembly: GCA_035550555.1. Taxonomy (GTDB): domain Bacteria; phylum Armatimonadota; class Fimbriimonadia; order Fimbriimonadales; family Fimbriimonadaceae; genus Fimbriimonas. Next base: position 11,911 of record DASZPA010000176.1, on the reverse strand, counting down.
ATGAGGAGGCGTTCACCTTTCCTCCAAAGCTGTTCACGGCCTTTCAATGGCACAACTGGCCGGACGCGTGGGGGATCGCGCCGTTCGGACGCTTCTTCTTCAACAGCGCCTTTGTCAGCATCTGCGTAACGGTCGGAAGCCTCACGTTAAACGCGCTTGCCGCCTATGGGTTCGCGAAGTTCGATTTCAAGGGTCGAAACCTGCTCTTCATGGGACTCCTCGGAACCCTGATGATCCCGTTCCAGGTGACGATGATCCCGAACTTCCTGCTGCTCAAGCAGCTTCAGTGGCTCGACCGTTACCCAGGCCTCATCGTCCCCGGTCTCGCGAGCGCCTTTGGAATCTTCTTTCTGCGCCAGACGATGCTCACCATCCCGGACGACTACCTGGACGCCGCACGCATCGACGGCGCCTCGGAGTATTCGATCTTCTGGCGCGTTGCTCTTCCCTTGGTAAAGCCGGCGCTCGCGACGTTAGCGGTCTTTACGTTCCTAGGTGCATGGAACGACTTCCTTGGCCCCTTGATCGTGGTGAAGAGTGATGAGATGCGCACGCTGCCTCTCGCCATCTCGGCGCTTTCGGCAGGCCACTACGTGATGAGTTGGCCGCTGCTCATGGCCGGCGCGTCGTTCGTCGTGATTCCGGTGCTGCTCGTCTACTTGTTCGCGCAGCGGTACTTCGTGGAAGGCATCGCGTTAGGTGGGCTGAAGGGCTAGCTTATCGCCAGGAGACCAAGGCGCCTGTCTTCTTGTCCAGCTCGATATGGCTCGCGCCGGATGGAGCCAGGTTCTTTCCTTTCCCATCGTAGACTCCCAGGAACTTGCCGTCGTAGGCACATGCCGTTTCCGACGCTCGGGTCAGCTTCGCCGGCTCGGCAAACGGCGCGACCAGTCCCACCTGGCCCGATACGGAACTCACGGAGATAACTGCCTGAGTGGCGCCGGTCGTGGAGACGGCAGTGTAGGCGCCGTAGTACGCGTTCGAGTAGACGAGTTTCGTGATCGCATCGGCCTTGGCAATGTAAACCTGGGCCGCATCGCCGCTGCCCGAAGGCTGCTTTGTGATCGTCAGCTTGGACGGTGTGGTTGCCGCGATTGAAAGGAAGCTGGCGAACCCATCGCCGAGCTCGGTCAGAAGGAATCCGGAGGCAGAGCCCATCTGACCGCCGCTTCCGACAAAGGTCTTCTTTCCAAAGTAGGGCGACCATTGCGGGGACGATGGCTCAACCTCTTCGGACAGGGCTTCCTGGAGGAGGGTTGGCAGATTCCTCGTCGCCACCAGTTGGGTGTCGAGAGACGAGGGCTGGTTCATGGTTCGAACCTCGAACACGATCGAACTGCCGTCAGGCGAGAAACTTGGGCTCTCGTAGGATTGGTTGTCGGGAGGAATGCACAGGCCGCGAACATTCGTTCCGGGAATCGGGGCGTTCGCAATTGAGATCGATTCGTTTCCCAAGTTCGGTGAAAAGACAAGATACGCGATCGCACCCCCATCCGGCGCCCAACAAGGGTGGGAGCAATCTGTGTTGTAGCCGATGGTGAATTCCGGAGCCGACCCGCCCGTGCTGTTGGCAACATAAACGGCCCGGTGGCCTTTGACGATGTCGATTCCGTCGAACGCGATTTTGGCGCCATCCGGAGACCACGCGGGATTGCCGTAGGAGTTCGGCTGCAACCCGGATGTCGTGACGTCGAGGATTGCCTCTCCCGACCCATCTTGGCTGACGGTCCACAACGCGCCGTTGCTCACGAACACGATTTTGGCGCCGCTTGGAGACCAGCTTGGCTGGCCGTGCTGCCTGTTGCTGGAAGTCATGCGGTGGAGGGCTGAGCCATCGAAATTGCAGACGTACAGTTGAGAGAAGCCCGTCACTGGATCCAGGTCGCTGAAAACGATCTGACCCGTCTTGGAAGGCGCCGGGTTGGCCGGGTTCAATCCTGCGTGGGTGATCGGAGTCGCCACCTGGCCTTGAATCGTCCAGAGCTCATTTCCCTCCACAAAAACGATGAGAGAGTTGTGGGGATTGGGCGCCGGCGACAGCGTCACGTTCGACAAGGCCGCTCCGGCTGCCGAGACCGTGATCACTCCGTTGGTGGAGAACGCCTGGGCCGGCGACAGGTGACCCGTATACGTGATCGTGGCGTCTCCCATGGATGCGACGTGGAGTCCGCCAGTATCTGCACCAGCGCTTGAGCCACCGCCTCCACAGCCAGCCAGTAAGAGACAACTGAAAGCAAGAAAGCAAATTCCTTTCACTAGGATCACCCGAATACACATCTTACAGGCATATTCGAGCGCTGCTTCTTACGGCTTATGCCAGGACACTTAAAGTGTCGGCGCCCAGGCCAGGGAACAAGGCCTGACGGTCGAGGTTCCCCAGCCTCTTCCCCAGCACTTCCGCTAAAACTGTGCGGTAGTCGGTCGTGACGCGCAGGTCCCCGACCTCATCCAACTGCTCGGGCTTTAGGCCCGGCCAGCGACAGGCGACCTGGGCGGTTTTGATGCCGCCGCCGAAGAGCATCATCGCGCCGGCTCGACCGTGATCGGTGCCGAGACCGGCGTTTTCGCTTACTCTGCGGCCGAACTCGGACATCGCAACCACCGTCACGCGAGAGATTTCCGAACCCAGGTCTTGGCAGAAAGCGACTATCGAACCGGCGAGGTCGGTCATGAGCCCAGCTTGCCACCCGGTATCGGCGCCTTGCGCCACATGGGTGTCCCAACCGCCCTTGTCGAGGCACGCTACTTCCAAACCCATGTCGGCACGGATCAAGCAAGCGACTTGCCGCAGTCCCGCACCGAGGTCGCTTTCCGGATACTTCGCGCCGTTCGACGGCTTGTAGTTCTTGGGGTCCAAGCTTCGCAGCGCGGTTAAAGCCTGGATCGTCTGTTGGCCAGCGTGAGCGACGAGGTCCTTACCTCCGTAGATCTTGGAGAGCTCCTTCTCGAAAGGCTCTCCGCCTCGGAGCTTGAAATCGTCGAGCGACTGGATAGCGATCGCTTCGGTGGCTCCTCGGAGAGAATCTGGAACCGTCTCGCTGAAAGAGACCGCGCGAAGCGGCGAGTCGCTTCCCGGTTTGGAGAGCAGGTGCCGGGCCAGCCATCCGCTGGTGAGAGTCGAATGGTTTTCCGGCGCACCATGCTCCATCGTCGCCATCGCCTCGAAATGGGAACGCGTGTGATCGTTCGAACCACAGGCGTGGACGACGGTCATCTTGTTCGACCCGTAAAGCGGCAACAGCGCAGCCAGCGACGGGTGGAGGCCGAAGAAGCCGTTGAGATCGATCGCGCGCGCCTTCTCCGGAGCTCGTGTGTCTTTAGGACCGGCAATAGCCAGGTTCGGACGAGCCTTGTAGTACTCGTCTTCGGCATACGGAACGACCAAATTCAGGCCGTCCGCCCCGCCGCGAAGGAAGATCACGACCAGCACATTTCGGCCCTTCTCTCCCGGATTCACCGTGACATCGGCGAGGGCGCTTCTAGAGCCGGCCCAGGTGGCCAACCCGGCTGCCGCGGTAAGGAGGACCGAGCGCCGGGTGGCCAGGAGGCCGCCTCCTGTTTGCGGCCTGATCGGACGGCGGCCGGAGCCGCCAATTCCATCGCAACTCATCCAGTCGTGACTCATTTCAACACCATTGGAAGCTGGGAGAGGCCAGGCATAGAGCCAATGCTGACGCCTTGTCCTGCCCGGATAACGCGTCGGTTAAATCTCGGTCGTCGAGTTTTGGACGCCTGTTGAGGACTGTTTCAAACACTTCGCCGACCTTGCCAATCGACGTTCCGCCGATTTGGTCGTGTGCAAGCGCATGGGCGAAGTTCCACCGAGGCAGCATGCTGGTTGCCCAGGCGACGGTCTTCACCGGATATCCATCCGGCATCGGCCACTCGTAAAGCGGCTCGCCCATCGTCACGAGGTGGCCCTGAATCCCGTTGTTGCCATCCGTGTCGCCTCCGGTTGCTCGGATAGCCGAAACCAGGTAGTCGAACGGCCGCTTGATCTTGGGTGGAGCGTTGGCGAGAACCCTTGGCTGCAGTAACGGCTCGATCATCGAAGGAACGTGCCCTCCGGTCTTCGTGAACGTCCGAGCGGTCTGATCGATCAGCGCGGGATCTGCCGCCCCGTAGAAGTAACGAACCAGCTTCGTCGAGATGAACCGGGCCGTCGAAGGGTGGTTCGTGAGAATATCGAGCACGGCGGCCACGTCCTTCTCACCTCCACCTGCCGGAATCACATGACCCAAAACCAGCTTCTGGCCGTCGTCATGGAGGTTTGGATCGAAGCGCACCTTGCCGCGGTTCAGGTGGAACATCCGATTTTCGATGACCCACCCGGTGAAGCAGCGGGCGACCTCTTGCACGTCCTTTTGCGTGTAGCCGCCGCCTACTCCGAGCGTGTGGAGCTCCATCAGCTCGCGGGCGTAGTTCTCGTTCGGATGCAGTTTGAAGTTCTGCGGGTTGTCCAGGAACGCCAAGATCGCGGCGTTGCTGGCCGAGGACTTCAGCAGATCCGGGAAGTTGCCGAGGGCGTTCGCCCTGATCACGTCGCGCTCCTCGCCACCCTTTCGAAACGTCGAGTCGCCCTTGGCCGCATAGACGTTGAAATGGTTTGACCAGAAGTCGACCGTGCGCTCCAAGAGCTGATTTCGACTGTAGACCGCTCGCAAGATCGCAGCTTGCTGAAGTTGCCGAACAACCTCTGCCTTCGGCAGATCCTCCAGATCCGGATCGTCGATCTGACCAACGTCCAAGTGCTGAATCTGCATTTGGAGGCCCAGATCCTCTTGCTGAGCCGCCTTGAGCTGCTCGACCAAGTACGCCTCGTGCCCCTGCTCACGCAGCCTTGCCACGTCTCCGGGCCGAGGACCGAAGCCGGCTCGATTGAGCAGCCGGACCTCCGGCTCGATGTCGCCTGCCGGCAGCGGCAAAGCCTCGGGATGGTCGGCGAACCGCTTCGCGACCGGAGCGCATCCGCCCAGCGCGCCCACGACCGCTCCGGTCGTGGCGAGCCTCACGCAGTCACGGCGGGAGAGCTGCATGAGCTACCTCGCCACGACTGTCTCTGCAGCGCTGTCGCGGAGTGCGCGAACGCCGCAGCCGATGGAGACGATCAGCACCGCCGGACCGAAAGCCAGCCAGCCGAAGACCGGCAGCATCGAGGCGGTCACCAAGAAGGCGCTTCCACGCACGAACGCCGGATACTCGGGCATATCGGGCGACATTCGGCGGATTGCATTGCCGGCCACATGTCCCAGACCGGCGGCTCCCAAGGCTCCGCAGGAGAGGACCGCCAAAGTGACGACCCAACCGACGAGCCGGATCATAGGTAGCGGCTGGACTGCCATGATAAAGCCGATCGTGCCGACGAGCAGGAAAGCCGCGCCGATCGCCGCGCTCTTCCAAACGCCTTCTTCCGCGGCCCCTTTAGCCCGCATCACGCGCTCGGGGAAGAGTAGCGAAAGGGAAATCATGAGGGCCCAGGAAGTTAATCCGAGTCCCACGAGAATGGCGACGACCGCCAAAACATCACCGATGGTTGTCATAAGAGAAGCTCCTGTTCTAAGGGTAGACAGGAATTCCCGAATCTCAGCCCCGGTTGCGGCAAAGGGGGCAAAAGGCCCGACTATTCGGTTCCGGCTGCGGGACGTTTGGCCTTTGCTGCCTTGTTCTCGCGAAAGCCCTTATAGACCTCCCACGCGAGAGGTGAGGCGGTGAGGACGAGCATGATGAGGAGCGCCAATGTGAAGTGCTGCTCCACCGCCGGGATCTGCCCGATAAAGTAGCCGCTGAAAAGAAAGATAGCCACCCAAGCGCCCGTTCCGCATACGCTGTAGGTGATGAACTTGGGATAGGGCATTTTGCCAAGGCCGGCGACGAACGGCGCGAAGGTTCGCACAATGGGCACGAAGCGCGCCAGAACGATCGTCTTCTTTCCGTGCTTGTCGAAGAACTCGTGAGTGGTGGTCAGGTGCGACTTCTTGAAGATCTTCGATTTTTCGTTGCGAAACAGCTTGTGCCCGAAGAACCGGCCGACGCAGTAGTTGGTAGTGTCCCCGATGAACGCCGCGGTCATAAGGAGCACAAAGGTGAGCCACACGTTGAGCTGGCTCTTCTCCGGGTGGCAGAACACTCCGACGGCAAAGAGCAACGAGTCGCCCGGGAGGATCGGCGTAAACACGAGGCCGGTCTCGGCAAAGATGATCAGGAAGAGGATCAGGTAAGTGCCTGTGCCGTGCTCTTGGATGAAAGGCTTTAGATGGTGGTCGAAATGAATTACGAAGTCAAGGAATTTCATCCGACGCGTTAAGGTACCCAAGCTCTGAGCTTCTGACTGGGCCCTATAGGCTCATTCCACATGCAACTTGGAAATTCACCGCGCGGGATAGAGCCACAAAACAGCAAAGACCTTGTGCTGGCAATCTTCCTACCTTGCCTGCGCATCTTCCGTTAGCCGTAAGTCGGCTTCTGGGGCCAACCTTCCGGCGAATCCTCGAAGTCTTCCTGGCGGCCGTAGGGTGTCACATCCAGCAGCCTGTAGGCGTCGGTTACGCTCTCGGTCCCTCTTGCATAGACTGAATACGTGTGATAGACGTCGTCGCCGATTCGAAAGAAGACGCTCAGCCCATGCTCCTCGCCCTCCGGCGCATTCGCATTTCCATGTGCGAGCATCTCGATTTTGGACCGGTAGTTGTACTCCGCCGGCTTGACCTTCTCGTCCAGCGTCACATGATAGTCGTAGTTGAAATCGCTGCCGAAGGACGAGTACCACGGCACATCCCAGCCGCGCTCGCGCTTGTACTCCTGCAGCATCTCAAGCGGCGCACGGGAAATGGTGACGAAACGAGTCTTCCGCTCAGCGAGCATGGACAGGTCGCCCAACGCATCGATGTACGAGGTGCAGCCCGCGCATCCGCGGTCCCACTCCGGGTCGAACATGAAATGGTAGACGATGAGCTGGATTCGACCTTGGAAGAGGTCCTTCAAGGTCTCTTCGCCACCGGGGCCCTCGAAGACGTACTCCTTTTCCACCCTCACCATCGGAAGCCGGCGCCGCTGAGCGTTGACGCGATCGTATTGGCGAGTCAACTCCTTCTCCTGTTGAAGAAGCTCCTTGCGCTCGGCCAGCCATTCGTTTTCGGAGACGATGGGCGGGTGGGGGATATCGGCAGTCGCCATATCGTGTTCTACGGTTTGTTCGCGAGATCGGCTAAGACTTGGGGCGTTTGAAAATCACTTCGTAGTTCGTCGTCGGGTCCTGGTCGCCTCCCGATGCACGACGGGCGAAGATCATCTCCCACCCTTTGCTCCCCATTTGGTTCAGCTCGTCGTTGAATTCGGCATCGGGAATGTCCTCCAATTTGTATTCCCAGGAACGAGATCGAGCCTTCAAGGCCGAAAAGGCGAGTAGGAGAAGGATCAGGACGTTCGTGACGAGGATCGCCGCTATGGTCAAGGAAGCCGGAGGAGTTCTGCGAGGCATATTGGTTGGACGAGCCGGTGATAGACTTCGGCGTAATGCTGACCGGCCTCCTTTTCGCGGCCTTTGCCTGGCGCCACCCACTAACCATGAAGGAAGATCCCGAGATTCAGAAGGCGATGGATGCAGCGATTTCCGCGATTCCCGCAGCAGAGTCCGACCCCGAACGGCCCGCCTATCACTTCCACGCCCCCGCGAACTGGATGAACGATCCGAACGGACCCATCTACTACCAAGGCTGGTACCACCTTTTCTATCAGTTCAACCCGTTCGGCGACCAGTGGGGCCACATGCACTGGGGCCATGCCCGCAGTAGAGATCTGGTCCACTGGCAGCATCTCCCAATCGCGGTCGGGCCGACCCATGACCGGGAAGACCACATCTTCTCAGGGTCTTCTTTCCTGAGCGATACCGGCGTTCCAACAATCATCTACACCAGCATCAGCAACAAGCGCGAGCCTGAACAGTGGGCAGCGCTTCCTTCCGACGACGACCTCCTCACCTGGCACAAGTCTCCTGGCGATCCGGTGATCTCGCAGGCAAACCATGGCGCGACTCCAATCGCAGAGTGGCGCGATCCGTTCATGTTCAAACTCGAAGGCAAGACCCACCTCATTACGGGAGGGGGGTTGAAGGGTCGGGGAATCGTTGCCATCTACGAGGCTGAAAACGCGGAGCTCACCAAGTGGAGATATGAAGGCGTGCTGTTCGAGCATCCGGATGCGGACGTGCCCAACATCGAGTGTCCCAACATAGGCCGCTTCGGCGGCAAGTGGGTTTTGCTCGTCTCCGTCCATGGACGCGTCGAATCGTTCGTGGGAACGTTGGATCCAAAAACGCTCAAGTTCGAAACGGAGAGACGGGGAGTGCTCAACGACGGCTCCTACGCGAGCCAACTCGCTCTCGATGTGAAGGGCCGCTACGTCCACTACGCTTGGGTGAACACTAACAACCACAAGGGCTGGAACGGCTGGATGACCCTGCCGAGCGTTCTCGCCCTGACCAAAGATGGTCAAATCGTCAGGCAGCCTGTGAGCGATTTCGCCAAGCTCAGAAAGACCCACCACACCATGAAAAACGCCGGTCTGCAAGCCGGGCTCGATCTTACTGACAAAACAGAGGGCGACCTGTGGGAGCTCATCGCGGATATCGATCCGGGCAGCTCGACGCGAATATCGATCAAGATTGGAGCCTCGGAGATCTCCTATGATCCCTCGACGCGTACCCTTCAAGCGCCCGGCCGCCCCCCGCTTCATTTGCCGGGAACGGGGAATCTGAAGCTTCACGTCTTCCTGGATCGCGTATCCCTCGACCTCTATGCAGCGGACGGCTTGCTGACCACCAGCTCGCAGATCGATCCGGATAACAAGGGCCTCGAAATTTCGTCAAGCGGCGCCGCTACAGCCAAATCGATTGATCTCTACACCATCGGGCCGCTGAACTTCGATAAAACCATGTTTCGATAAAAGGCGGAAAAGCCGCTTGGGCCCCTATCGAAGTATTGATACAATAAGGGCTCTTTATGACTGACCTTGATTTAATGTTGAAGCTCTTGCTTCAGCTTGGAATCATCCTGGTGACGTGTCGCGCCGTGGGATGGTTCGGGCAGAGATTCTTGGGCCAGACGCAGGTCGTGATGGAGATGCTTGCGGGCGTTCTGCTCGGCCCATCGCTTCTCGGCATCCTGGCGCCTCAGGTTCAAAAGGACCTCTTTCCAAAGGAATTTGCGACGCCAGTGATCTATCACGGGGCGAAGTTGGGACATCCGTCGATGTCGATCATTTACTGCCTCAGCCAGATTGGGCTCGTCTTCTACATGTTCCTGGTGGGGTTGGAATTCGACGTGGACCTGCTTCGCAAGAGCGCCAAAAGCGCGCTTGCGGTCTCGCTTGCCGGCATAGCGGCTCCGTTCATCCTCGGGGCGCTCCTGGGACTGATGCTCGCCGGCAACACGACCTTCTTTGCCGCCAAAGTCGCACCGTTGAACGGCGCCCTTTATCTGGGGGCCGCTCTTTGCATTACCGCTTTTCCGATGCTGGCCCGAATCCTCTTCGAGCAAGGCATCGCGCAGACCTCGATGGGGACACTCGCCTTGGCTTCCGGGGCCAGCAACGACGTTGTTGCCTGGATCATGCTGGCCGTCGTCATCGCCGTCAACAAGGGCGACGTGAATTACGCCGCCTATGCGATCGGTGGCGGAACGCTCTTTGCGCTGTTCCTTTTCACCATCGCAAAGCGCGCGCTGGCTCTGCTTGGAAGGGCCACGGAGAAGGCTGGCAAGCTGACGCCGACGATCTTTCTCACCATGATGGTGTGCGTGATCTTTAGCGCCTACATCACCGATGCGATCGGCGTCTACGCGGTGTTTGGCGCCTTCATGGCCGGTGCTGCAATGCCGAAGGGCCAGTTTGCGGTGCTCGTCCGCAAGCAGCTCGAGCTCCCAGTCACCGTGTTCTTCCTTCCGCTCTTCTTCGTGTACAGCGGCTTGAACACCCGAATCGACATGGTGGATACGCCCTACCTTTGGGGGATTACCGGACTTGTTTGCGCTGCGGCCATTGTCGGAAAGGGGCTTGCCTGCGCGCTTGCAGCCAAAGCGTCGGGCCAACCATGGCGGGAGTCGTGGGCGATCGGAAGTCTGATGAACTCCCGCGGCCTGATGGAGCTGATTCTGGTGAATATCGCCAAGAAGGCGGGCGTCATTACCGACCAGCTCTTTACGATCCTCGTGATCATGGCAGTGGTGACGACGCTGATGGCTTCTCCGCTGTACCGGTGGATCTATGGGAATGTGCGTGCCTCGGCCGAGCCGGTCAATCTCGAGGCCGTCGCGATCCCGATCTGAATCTGCGGCAGGGCTGCGACAGCGTGTAACCTACGCGCATGATGCAGCCCTGGTTCCCGGACGCCAAGCTCGGGATCTTCATCCACTACGGAATCTACGCGGTTCTTGGAATCACCGAATCGTGGGCCTTCTTCCACGGCGAGATCTCCTACGAGGATTACATGAAGCAGCTCGACGGTTTCACCGCGAGCAACTACGATCCGGAGGACTGGGCCGATCTGTTCGAGAAAGCCGGGGCACGTTACGCCGTCCTCACCACGAAGCATCACGATGGTGTGGCACTTTGGGACACAAAAGCAAACGACCTGAGCGTCGTCAAGAAGTCGCCGGCCAAACGCGATTTGATCACACCGTACGTGGAAGCGCTGCGCCGCCACAACCTCAAGGTCGGCTTCTACTTCTCCCACCTGGACTGGAGCCATCCCGACTACGCGACGATTCGGCCCCTTCGAGACGAGAGCGTGGGCACTGCTACCGAGCACCTGAAGCTGGACGTCAACCCCTTCAGCGCACCGCCTTCGGACGCTGAAACTCGGGACCTCTTCATCAAAGGCAAGATCACCTTGCATGAAGCCATGTCGCGTGGCGTGAGTCCGGAGCGGTGGGAGAACTTCCTCAAGTTCCACAGGCAGCAGCTTCGCGAGCTGTGCACCGATTTCGGCAAGATCGACCTGCTCTGGTTCGATGGCGACTGGGAACGCACGAGCAGCCAGTTCCGAATGAAGGAGCTTCGCGAGCAGCTTCATCAGTGGCAGCCGGAGGTGATCCTCAATTCCCGGATGCTCGGCTATGGCGACTACGCCACGCCCGAGCAGGGAATGCCCATGTCCCCGCCGGACGGCCCTTGGGAGTACTGCATGACGGTCAACGATTCCTGGGGCTATCAGGTTCAAGACCACAACCACAAGACCCTTCGGCAAATCGTGCGCATCTTCGCGGAGACTATCGGCATGGGCGGCAACCTGCTGCTCGACGTCGGGCCCAAGGAGGACGGGACGATCCTCCCAGAGCAGCGCGAACGGCTCCTTGGACTCGGCAACTGGATTAAAAAGCATGAGGAGGCGGTCTTCGGAACGGTCGCCGGCTTGCCTCACGGCCACTTCTACGGGGCGTCCACGATCTCAAAAGATCGCTCCAAGCTCTATCTGATCTTCTTCGACAAGCCAATCGACGGCATTGCGATAAGGGGCCTTCGCAACAAGGTGCTCAAGGCCCGCGTCGTCGGCAGTGGGAAAGAGTTGGCGACCAAGAGGGTCGGAGGCGCCGACTGGGACCACATCCCGGGGATTCTCTGGGTCGACGTGCCGGAATCGGAGATCGACTCACAAGCCACGGTCGTAGCCTTGGAGTTGGAGGGTGAGATCGGTCTTTACCAGGGAACCGGCCGAACCTAGCCTTCCGATTCCGACGTGATCTCGAACGATTCGACCTCGAACGATTCCTCGATCATCTTGAGGAACTGAGTCGGCGGCGCCTTGGCGGAGGGCTCCCGCCAGTGAACAAAGAACGTCGCTCGGGGCCTGGAATCCCTCGGCTCCACATACTTGCGTCGAAAGGCAGCGGTATATCCGAGCGAGGAGATCATGTCGTTT
>DASZPA010000175.1:0-10359 GCA_035550555.1 Fimbriimonas sp. | reverse complement strand
GCGAGAACAAGAGCTATCAGATCGGGTCGCTCATCCAGACCGGCGCGAGGCAGAAAATGCACACGCTCGACCAGAACCTTTCGCAGCTCGTCGAGAGGGGCTTGGTGGCGCCTGACGACGCCCGGGCGCGTGCGAAGGACGCCGGAGAGTTCGACCGCCTGCTGGCGCTCAACGAGACCGCGCGTGTCCAAGCCGCCGCAGCCGTAGTGGCCAAGGGAGATGGCGAGCTACCCAAGGAGGCGTCGAAGCCCCAGGGCGTTCGGGGTCAGCCGAATCGACCGCAGTTTAAGAGGGAGTAGGGAGAAGGGGCGAGTTGGCAAGTTGGCAAGTTTTCAAGTTCTCAAGTTGGCAAGCCAAAAAAGGATTACCTGCCCTCACCAGCCAACCTGAAAACTTGCCAACTTGAGAACTTGCCAACTTAACAACTTCTCTCCCACATCTTGCGGGTTCTTTCCAGGATTTGCTTTGGGTTCAGGCCACTTCTCGAGCCTTCGAAAGAGATGCGGTCGTCGTAGCCGGTTTCTCTTAGGCGGCGGAAGAAGGTGAGGACCATTTCGTCGTCTTCGGCCGGGACGTCTCGGGGGTAGTCGGCGAAGTGGACGTGGGTGGGTTCGTAGGGGACCTGCTCTCGCCAGAGGGAGACGTCCGGCAGTGGCTCGTGTGGGAGGTTGGCCCTCCACTCTCGGAGTACGTGGTATCCGTCGGCCGTATAGCCGCTGCCTCGGGCCTGCATGCCCAGGGCGAGCCGCCCGAGATCGTTTCCGACGTTAGTCTCTTCCCGGTTGAGGCTTTCCGGGGCGATCGCCATTCCGTGTTCGGAAGCCATGGAGTCGATCTCCGCGCAGATGTCCATGAACTGCTCGTCACAGTCGGCGGCAGAGGCCGCGTCGGGCGCCTTGCGGGCGTTTCCGCTGCCGATGACCATGACTTTGACCCCTTGATCGGAGGCGGCCGCCAGAAGTTTGGCCACGTACGGTCTCCAAGGCGTCGCGTTGGGGCCGAAGAGGTGGATTGAGGAGGCGAAGAAGATGTTGGTCGCCTCCACGGGCAATCCTTTGTAGACGTCTGGATTGTCGGCAAAGGCGGAGGCTGCGAGCTCCACATAGTCGAAGCCGGCATCGACCATCGCGGGCGCCTCATCGAGGGAACAGCAAATTCCGAACCTCATAAAGAACAGACCTCCACTTTCTCGCCTCCGCGACGCGCGCTTTCGTAGATCGCCAGGATCGTCTTGAGAGGCTCCAAAGCCATCTCACCCGTGATGAATGGCTCCCGGTCGTCAAGGCAGGCCCGCACGAAGTCTTCGATCTGCAGTCGATGCTGCTCGATCCAGCGCTCGGCAGGGTCCATGATCTCCTCTTCGATCACGATAGCTGAGAGATGAACGTTGGGAGTCGGCTGCATCTGGACGCCTCGGCCGTAGAGCGAACCGTCCTCCTCGTCGCAGTCATCGATCTCCCAGACTTTGGCGCGGTCGCCTTCGATGACGAGCGTGCCTTTTTTGCCGTGAACCTCAAGCCGTTCGGCGAGGCCGGGGAAGAAGCTGGTCGAGCCTTGGATTACGCCGATGGCGCCGCTCCTGTATTCGACGAGCGCGGCGGCGACGTCTTCGACCTCGATGTTGTGCGCTGCCGTCCTTACTTGTGCTAGGACCGACTTTACGCCGCCCATGAGCCACTGGATCATGTCGATATAGTGGATTCCCTGATTGATGAGGCAGCCGCCGCCGTCCAGCTTCTTGGTTCCTCGCCAGTCGCCGGAGTCGTAGTAAGCCTGGGTCCGATACCACTTGATGTAAGCGTCGCCCTCCAGCATGGGACCCAGCAAACCGTCTTCGATGGCGTCCTTGGCCCGCAGGATATCTCGGGCGAAGCGATGCTGGGAGATCACGCCCAGCTTTGTTCCCGAGCCGCGGCAAGCGGCTACGAGTGCCCGAGCCGCATCGAGGGTCACATCGATCGGCTTTTCGACCAGCAGGTGCTTTCCAGCCATTGCGGCAGCCACACCAACTTCCGCGTGGAGGCCGCTTGGCGTGCATACGGAAATCGCGTCCGAGGCGGCCAGCAGCTCTTCAAAGGACTCGAAGGCCGGGGCTCCGAACTTCTCGCCCGATGCCTGGGATCTTGAGGGGAGTATGTCGAAAAAGCCGGAGAGGGTCGCGTCCGGAATTCTGGCCAGGGCGGCCGCGTGAGTTCCGTGGACTGCGCCGCACCCGGCGATTCCGACGCGAAGGCTCACTCAGTAACCCCAAGCTTCCTCAGAATCCTACGCAGGGCCTCAACGGCGGTCTCCATGAGGTCAGGACCCGAGAACCCGCCGAACTTGCCTGCCGCCTGAAGGTGCGGCTCAAGCGTGAGAGGACCGGCCCACTTCTGCCGGATGAGCCATTCCAGCGTCTCTTCGATCTGCCCCTCGCCCTCTCCGGCCGGCAGGATTGCGGCGGGAGACTGAGTGGCGTCTTTGATGTGGAGGGTATCCAGGTGGGGAAGCAGCCAGGGGAACCAATCGTTCATCGGGCGAAAGCCGAGGAGAACCGTGTTTGCGAAGTCGAAGGCCGCACGAAAGTTGGGTCCGCCCAACTCGCCGAAGAGCCTTTTGGCGTTCTCCGGGTAGGCCGACCAGTACCGAGCATCGTTCTCCACGATAAGGACCACGCCCTCATCAACAGCCTTGCGCTTCTGCTCCAACATCCATGCAAGGACCTTGTCCTCGAAGTCCGCGCCGGCATTCTCGGGCGCTTCCGGAGTGAAAATGCGGATGCGCTGCACGAGGAGGCGCTCGGCGGCACGGATCGCTTTTTCCAGCTTCCCAAGCTCATTGCCTTGGGCCACCAGATCGTAAGGAACCTTATTGACCGGGGAACCGATGCTCTGGACATACACCCCTGCCTCTTTGCACGCCTCGTGGACTCCATACAGGTCGTCGACCGACAGGTCCAAGACGTTGACTCCGTTGACACTTCGAAGATCGAGTCCGGGCACACTCAGGCGCTTCAGAGTTTCGACCTGCTGGTCGAGGGCGGGACTGATCTCATCGGCAAAGGCGGAAAGCGTGAACTTCGCTCCGTCGGGCATAGTGAGACGTTACCCGTGAGTGAGTCTGCGAGTTTTGCGGCCCGTTAGAGCCGAGGCTCTGCTGCAAGCAGAAGTCTCGCGACGCGCGAAGTGACGAGCTCTCATACTTAACCATGCCGATCGTCTTGCTGGCGTTAGCACCTCTCCTTTTCACTGGACTGGGCCAGGAGCCCGGCAGCAAGCAGCTGGCTGCCGGTGATTTTGTGAAGCAGTTTGGCCCGGAGGGATCGACGAGCAGTTCGTTCAGGAAGGAGTTCGAAACGGCCGAGGATTCGGTCATCAAGACCTCCCCGTTCGACAACAAGGACGGGCATCACTACATCGCCCTTTTCTCGCTTGGCAAGTGCGGCCTTTCGCCGTCGGAGGCGATCGACTTCATCTTTCAGGACCCCCTGTCTCTGGTTCCGGCTTTGGACACCGCGGATTTCAAGGAGAATCGCAAGTGGGAGCTTGGCTCCGACTGCACGTTCCATCTTCAGAGCACCTTGGACGCGATCAAGAGGATCGTCTTCAAAGAGTTGGATCCGGACGCCTCCAAGGAGATGGACAAGCTTTACGACCTGGTGAAGACTGAGCCTTACAAGGTGACCGACCGGACAAAGTTCTCCTTCACTCTATCCACAAAGCCGGGAGCGGCCATTGCGGACGTGACCACGAGCGGCCTGGTACGCGACAGCTCGAACGAGCTGTGGCTGGTCGAAGAGAGCCGCGGCACGCCGGACGACAACACCGTCCTCCAGATGATCGCCGACTACTCCGGCGAGGCTTTGTGGATCACCCTTGCCGGGAATCTGAAAAAGACCCTCGATAACCATGAGCTGTCCGTGAATGGTCCGACGACGACCGGCATCCAGCTGAAGAAGGGGGACAAGGTTTCGATCCATGCTTTTGGGAACATCACGTTCGGCGCTTCCGGCGACAGCGGGCCCGACGGGTTCGCAACCGGTGCGGGCCGCAAGGTGGTTTTGGACGGCGCCAATCACGGGGCGCTCGTAGGGAGAGTTGGATCCAAGTGGCATCCGATCGGTAGCCAAGGGACTCTCGAAGCGGATGCGGACGGTCCGCTCGTCTTAAATGTGAACGACAGCGCGAAGGATCGCACGGGCAACTTCACGGTCTATGTGACGTCTGTCAAGCGGCCCGAGAAGTAGCCTCACTCCAGATTCGCCCGCGTCATCTGCTGGATCATCTCGACCTGCATCTGCTGGATTTCCATGAGGTGCTTCCATTGGTCGTTCAGGAGCTTGTCGACCTTCTCGTTGAGCGCGCGGATCTCGACTTCAGCCTTTAGATTCACTTTGTAGTCGTTGTCGCCTCGCATTCGGTCGCGCTCCTCTTGGCGGTTCTGGCTCATCATGATCACCGGCGCCTGGATCGCGGCGAGGCAGGAGAGGACCAGGTTCAAGAAAATGTAGGGGAACGGGTCAGGCGGCTTGGCGCCTCCGCGGAAGATGAGCGCAGTGTTGCCGGCCATCCAGCAGAACAGAACCGCTGAGAAGATGCCGATGAACTTCCAGCTGCCTCCGAACGCCGCAATCCTGTCCGCGGCTCGCTCGCCGAACGATTGGTTCTTGTCAAACTCTTTGTCGACATTCTTGGCAAGCAGCTCGTGCTCTTGAACGCTCCGAATTACCTCCTGGTTGAGCCGTTGCGTGTCGACGTCCACATGCTCCAGCAGGTTGTGAACATGTTCCAGCCGCGCCTTGTTGACCTCCGTAAGGCTCACGTATCCTTGGGGGTCCCAGGGGTTGGCCTTCGTTTGCAGCAGCGGAAGGATCGACTCGCGGATCAGGTCGGCGGGCACCGCCTCGTCGATCGGTACTTCCAGCATGCAGATCTGGCAAAGGACGGTACGCGGCCCTGCGTCGGTTGAAGCCATATGTGCTTCAAGACGCGAGTTAAGCTCCAAACGCTTCTTGGCGAACGTATTGCGCTTCGTGGAGGCGGCTGTAGACGCCTCCGGCTTCCACCAGCTCACCGTGCTTGCCTTGCTCCACGATGCCGAGATCGTCCACGACGACGATTCGGTCCGCGTTCTGGATCGTCGCCAGCCGGTGGGCGATGACCAACGTGGTTCTTCCAACGGCAAGCTCGGCCAGCGATGCTTGGATCGCACGTTCGGTCTCGGTGTCGAGGGCCGAGGTGGCCTCGTCCAGGATCAAGATCGGCGGGTTCTTCAGGAAGATCCGCGCGATCGCCATCCGCTGCTTTTGTCCGCCCGAGAGCTTTACGCCGCGCTCTCCGACAACGGTATCGAGGCCGTCGGGCATCGCGGCGATCATTCCTTCTAAGCGCGCTCGACGGGCAGCCTCCCAGATCTCCTCCTCTGAAGCGCCGAGCCTGCCGTAGGCGATGTTCTCGCGGATCGTTCCGGCGAAGAGAAAGACGTCTTGCTGGACGATGCCGATCTGACGCCGCAGGGAGTCGACGGTCATCTGCCGCAGGTCGACGCCGTCGATCGTGATGCGTCCGTCGTCGATTTCATAGAAGCGCGGCAGCAGGGAGCAGATCGTCGTCTTTCCGGCGCCGCTGGGTCCGACGAACGCGACGGTCTCGCCCGACCCTATGGCGAGGCTGACGTTGTGGAGCACCTTCTTGTGCTCTTCGTATCCGAACGTGACGTCTTCGTACCGGATCTCGCCTCTCAGATGCGAGACGGAGACTGCGTTCGGAGCGTCGACGATGTCCGGCTCGGTATCGAGCAGCTCAAGATAGCGCCTGAAGCCGGCGATGCCCTTTGGATACGTTTCGAGCACCGCGTTGATCTTCTCGATGGGGCGGAAGAACACGTTCACCAGCAGGAGAAAGCCGGTGAACCCGCCCATAGTGAGCTTTTGATGGACGACGAAATAGGCGCCGCAGAGCATCACGAAGAGCTGCACCATGCGCATGGTCATGTAGCTGAGCGCGAAGCTCTTGGACATGAGCCCGTAGGCCTGCAACTTGGTGTCGCGGTAACGGCCGTTGTCTCGAGCGAACAGCTCGCGCTCGTGGTCCTGATTGGCGAAGGCCTGGACCACGCGGATGCCGCCGACGTTCTCTTCGATTCGGGCGTTGAAGTCGCCCACGCGTCCGAACATGGCTCGCATGGTCTGCGTCATCTCCGCTCCGAAACGGCTGGAGATGAATGTCATTGGTGGGACGACCAGGCCCGTCACCAGGGCCAACTGCATGTTCATGCGAAGCATCAGAACGAAGGAGCCGATGAAGGTCATCACGGCGACGAGGGCGTCTTCGGGCCCATGGTGCGCCACCTCTCCCACATCCTCCAAGTCTCGTGTGACGCGTCCCACCAGATGGCCGGTCTTCTGGTTGTCATAGAACCTGAACGAGAGCTTTTGGAGATGGTCGAAGATCTTTCGCCGCATCTCGGTCTCAATGGCGATGCCGAGCACATGGCCCCAGTAGTTCATGAAGTACTGCAGGCCGGTGTTGACCACATAGACCGTCAGAAGAAAGCCGGCGGCTCCAAAGATGAGGGGCCAGTTGTGGCCCGGCAGGAGCCGGTCGATAAACGCGCTGACTGCGAGGGGAAAGGACAGCTCCAGAAGCCCCGACACAACCGCGCATAAGAGGTCTGTGTAGAACAGCCTCAGATGAGGTCGATAATAGGTGAAGAACCGAGCAAGCATGTTTGGAAAATCGATCTGTGTTGTGAACGGATGGGCGCGCAGATGCGCGCGCGTTCAAAGTCGATGGGGGTCGCCCGACTCGGTGGGGCAGAGTCGTTGGCTTGCGACCGTGGATCAGTAGGCGTGGCCAGCGCCGCTTTCGTGATTATGACAGATGGGGCGATGACTTGATGAGTTGTCTGATTGTGGTTCTTTGGGTGGCGCTCAGGGTGTGTGCATGGGCGATGAATGGGGCCGTTTCGGGGCTACTAAGGCCCAATAACTCGCAAACTCGACAACCACAAACCAAAACTGGCCGCGGCGACGGCCGCGGCCAGCGATTAGCCTAGCTCGACGCGTTAGCTGCGGCGAACGAAGCGGTAGTAGTGTCGGCCGTCTCGGTCAACCGTTACTCGGTCGAACCGCTGGCCGTTTCGCCAGAAGTACGGGCGGCTGAAGTAGGCGCCTCGGAGCCGGTGCTCTCGGTTGCCGCTGTGGAGGTCGACCTCGAGCTCATCGTATGGGTACAGGTCGCCGTACGTTCCGGAGAAGTACAGGGTCGGGTCGCTTTCGAGGGCGATGGTCACTCCGCCGAAGGAAGCCGCGATGCCGGACCACTCGTTATCGACGATTGCCGGATAGTCGTAGGCGTCGTCGTAGTAGTACGTGCCCGACCGGAAGTAGAGATGGCCGTTCCAACCAGGATGGTAGGAGCGCCACTCGGACGTTCGGTATCGGTGGTGGATGATGGGTCGGAACCGCTGAGTCCGGTACGACGTCGAGCCGTGCCAAGTGTTTCTCTGCGACGTCCAAGTCGTTCGAGTTCGCGTCCTGTTCCAATTAGGCCGATTTCGCTGCGACCAGGTCGTCGACCGGGTTCGCTGCGTCCATGTGGACGGATGGCGAGTATAGACCGTCGTGGATCGGGTCCGTGTCGGATACGAGCGGCGCTGAACTGTCGTAGTGGTTCGCGTTCGACCCGGATAGTAGTGCGTTGATCGCGTCACGGTCGTTCCGCGGTGGCTTGTGCGTGTGACGCTGGTCCTTCTGGTTGTTGTGGTTCGGTGGCGATGCTCCCGCGATTGTGCCTGCGCAGGGGTTGCCAGCTGGAAGGCCATCAACGACGCTAGAAGTCCAACCGTCAATCCCTTGATGATCTTTTGAGTTGTAATCTTCATTAGCTTCTCCATGAGCCATCGCCGTTCTTGATGATTGCGTGGCTAGTAGGTTTAGACGACCTGCGGAAACAAAGGATCGGTCTGGGGCCGTCCAGATTAATCGCAAGGCCTTGGAAAACGTTAATCAAGCAGCGTAAGAACCGCAACCGCGTCTCTTTCGGTTGAAAGTGGCGCGTTCCAGTCGCCGATGAGCCCCGAGACTGGGTCGAAGCGCTCTAGGCGAAAGGGCCTGCCGCTGAACTGTTCTAAAGGAAGTATGGCTTCGGCAGCTACCGGGAAATAGATCATCCAGCGGTTTGGCGATCGGAGGGCGCACGCATGTTTCGAGGGAGAGGGTTCTGGGGAGAGAAGCGACGGAGCAGGAGTCGAGGCCAGCAGATCGAAGTCGTCGGTGAGCGTTCTCAGATGTCTGACCTGCTCGGCGCCTGGCCGGTGGAGCGCAGTCTTCCAGCCCATGAGAACATGGTTGATGCCTGGGTATCGGTCTGAGGCGAACTGCCAGATCGAGTGATGGCCGTAAACCACGCCGCAGCCGCCGGCGAAGATCGAGCGGTAAAGCTGCTTTCGAACGTCGTAATCGTCGAAGCGGCCGTTCTGAGGATCCCATTTGGGCCACGGACTTACAGGATGGTCCTCGTAGTTGGGCTCCGCCTCGAAAGTCGGCTTTGTGGGCTGCATGGCATAGTCGCGCGCGATGAGGTCCCAGTTCGGAGCGTCGTGGCCGTCGCCATGGCCCGACTGGATCGCGTTGATCTGCAGCCAGGGCTCGTTGTGGAGAAAGACCGAGCTGGAGACAGAGCCGCCTTGAGGATGGTAGGTGATGAGCTGTTGTGCGCCACCCGCTCGAAGGCCATGGGCGAGTGCTCGCCAGATGGGTGTCCAGTCCACCTCCATTGGAAGACCAACGTGCTTAGCGTAGGCTCGAGGGAACTCGTTTTCAGGGCCGAAGAGCTTTGCCGGCCGGTCACCGCCGAGTACCCACAAGACATTGTCGTGAAACGCGTAGCGCGAGCCGAGCCACTTCGCATACTCGTAGGCCACGTTCAGGTTGTCCATCCGAAAGAGCGCCGGCCCGTCGCCCCACGGGGACGTGAGCTTGTCTCCCCAAGTGGGAAGGAGTCCGACGTAGAGACCTCTTTCGGTCGCCAGGCCGATCACGTTGTCGACGTATTCGAAGTAGCCCTCGTTGGGTTGGAGGGGATCCTCGTCGACGAAGGGCCTGTTGCCGTAGACGTTGGGCGTGCGGATGCCGTCGAACTCCGCGAGCACATTTGCCCAGATCATGTTGAAGCGCTGTTCGGCGCGCGTTGAAAGGTACTCCCTTGCCTCATCCAAGTAGGTGCGGTGGAAGAGCTCCCATGCCGTGTCGGCGATAAAGAGGAACTGGCGGCCGTCCGCCGTTTCCAGCAGATGAGGGTTACGGCGGCTGATCTGAATTCGGGGGAGCATTTACCGCAGTATTCTCCCTCTTGAGCCCATTCACATCCACGGGACCTGCACAAAGGGGTCCGACAAACGAGCGGCAAACCGATTGGTAGGTTCGGTGCCCGGCTATGAAACGAAACCTTCGGCCTTTGCGCCTGTGGCGTCCGATCCCACACCTTCGGCGTGGGCTGGTATCGAAAAAGGGCCGTCGGCCCTGCGCATGGAAGGTTGTGGGACTGTTTCGGCATGCGACGCGTTCCAATGCAACGGTCTTTCGCCCCGCGGCCACGAGCCTCTGACGGTTATGCCCGCCGCGGCATTTCAAGGGCAGGATCTCCCTTCCGCGTTACAGGTAGGGTTGGCCGTTCCAGGCGACGCATCTGAGCCGGTCTTGCACCACCTCGGCTTCAATCATCCCCGTGTAAGAGAGTCCGTTCTTTGTAACGGCGGCTTGGTCAACGTTTTCCAACAACAGTGGGAGCACGCAGCAGAGAGTCCCTCCGTGACTGACCAGCAGGGGGACATCGTTCGCGTGGCTGGTTTCGAGAAGGTTAGTCACCCATGGAAGGAGTCTGTCTCGGATGTCGCGATAGCTTTCTCCGCCCTCGATTCGGGCTTCGTGCCGGTGTTCCTCGTACCATTCGCGATGAACCTTTGCGTGGGCCGCCCAGGCTTCGGAGTCGCCCCGGCCCTCAAAGATGCCGCAATCGAACTCTCTCAGGGCATCGGAGATCTCGCACTCGACCTCTAGCTCCTCCGCGACGATTTGGGCCGTCTGCCTTGCTCGAGGAATGGGGCTGCAGAACACCTTGGTGACTCCTTTGCCGGAGAGCCTATATGCCAGCTCTTTTGCCTGAACGATCCCGCTTTCGGTTAGGCCGTGGGGAAGGTCTCGGTTGGAGATCACGCGAAGACGGTTTGCTTCACTCTCTTGTATGTTCTGGTCAGGCTCTAAGATGGGCCAAGGAGCAGTGGGTGGAGGGTCAGGCGCGCCTTATCGCTTGGACGATCTGCCGGAGCATCGCCCCCACCCTGCCTAAGCGTCATTTGAGGATCTATTCGCTAAGACGA